>DAIDUQ010000032.1:0-28227 GCA_027456605.1 Steroidobacteraceae bacterium
TCGCGGTGGGCACCGCCGCCGGTACGCACTTCAATGCCGGCGCGGTGGTGATTGCCGCGGGGGTCGGCTCGTTTCAGCCGCGCCGGATCGGACTCGAGGGCGCGGAGGCGTTCGAGGGGTCGGCCATTGAGTATCGGGTCAAGACGGCCGCCGCGCTCGAGGGCAAGCGCATCGTGATCTTCGGCGGCGGTGATTCCGCCCTGGACTGGACGCTCGCGCTGGCCGGCAAGGCCGCCAGCCTGGCGCTGGTACACCGGCGGGCGGAATTCCGCGCCGCGCCGGCCTCGGTGGCGAAGATGCGCGCCTTGGCGAGTGCCGGAAAGGTACGGCATTGCGAAGCGCTGCCTCACTCGCTGCGCGTCGTGCAGGGCCGTCTGACCGGGGTGTGCGTGAGGCGGCCCGATGGGACGATCGAGACGCTCGAGGCCGAGCAGCTGCTGGTGTTCTTCGGGCTGCATCCGAAGCTCGGGCCGATCGCCGACTGGGGCCTCGCGCTCGAGAAGCGCGCACTGCGGGTCGATACCGAGAAATTCCAGACCAGCGTGCCGGGGGTGTTCGCCGTCGGGGACATCAATACCTATCCGGGCAAGAAGAAGTTGATTCTGTCGGGCTTTCACGAGGCCGCGCTGGCCGCCTACGGCATCCAACATCATTTGAATCCGCAGCAGCGTCAGTTTCTTCAGTACACGACCACCAGCCCGATCATGCATCGGCGGCTAGGCGTTTCGGACTGAGGCGCGCGGCGCGGCCGAGGCACATCATGGATCCGCGATTGGCCGATCTGATCCGACTGCTCGATCTCGAGCGCCTGGAAGTGGACTTGTTCCGGGGCGAGAGCCGCGACATCGGCAGTCCGCAGGTCTTCGGCGGCCAGGTGCTAGGTCAGGCGCTCACCGCTGCCGCGGCCACGGTTCAGGGGCGCATCGTGCACTCCTTGCACGCGTACTTCCTGCGCCGCGGGGACTTCAACGCGCCGATCGTGTATCAGGTCGACCGCAGCCTCGACGGGCATTCCTTCAGTAATCGCCGCGTGGTGGCCATCCAACACGGCGCGTCGATCTTCAACATGGCCGCGTCGTTCCAGATCGTCGAGGAGGGGTTCGAGCATCAGATCGAGATGCCGGCCGTGCCGCCGCCGGAGTCTCTTGCGGATGCCAGCCAGCCGCCGCCGCAACTGCTCGAGCGGCTGCCGCAGGGCGTGCGGCGCTTTCTCGAGCGGCCGCGGCCGTTCGAGTTCCGTCTGGTGCAACCGATGGACTTTGTCACGCCCAGGCGTGCCCCGCCGACGCGTCAGGTGTGGTTTCGCGCGGTGGACAAGCTGCCCGACGACGAGGGTCTGCACCGGCGGCTGATGTCCTATCTGTCCGACTACTTCCTGCTCGATACGGCCACGCTCCCGCACGGTCTGCCTGCGTACAGCGGCTCGCTCGTCATGGCGAGCATCGATCACGCCATGTGGTTCCACCGTCCGCTGCGCGTGGACGATTGGCTGCTCTACGCGGTGGAGAGCCCGAGCGCATCGGGCGCGCGGGGTTTTGCCCGTGCCGGGGTCTACTCTCGGGACGGGCGGCTGGTGGCCAGCACCGCGCAGGAAGGCCTGGTGCGCATGCGCAAGCCGGCCCGCTGATGTTGTAGTCCACTGAGGGTAATGCGGGCACGCATGATCCTCGCAACGTCGTGCATGGTGGGTCTCCTGGGTGTGGTGGATTGCACCGGATGGGCGACGTGGCGCGCAGCTTGCGCGCGAGCGCGGAGTCGCACGGCCCCGCCTGGTACACGATCAGCAATCTCCTCAGGTCCCCAAGGCTGGTAGGCCGCATCGTCCGCTGCGGCCTGCCGAGACGCCGGTGAAGCGCTGGCCGCAGCTGCGCAGGTTGATCGCCGGCTTCAGATGCGCGCGACGGAAGCGTTGTGACGGGCTGGGGATCCCGCTTTGAGGGCGCGCACCGCCAGAAGGCCGGCGAAGGTCACAGCGTTGAGGAACAAAACCTGCAGCAGGATGTCCGGCGTATAGGCCTGAAGACTGGCGCCTACCGCCAGGGTCACTGCGATCAGGAGGCCTTCGTAGAGGCAGAGGGCGACGGCAAAGGCCGTCACGATGCGAACCGCGCCGCTCGTGCGGTCCGCGACAGCGTTGGCCGCGCCCGTCGCGGCCAGCAGGGCGACGCCGACGGCCGCGCCCCATCCAAACGCAGAGGGTACGGCGGGGAAGTGCAGCGTCGTGAAGCCGATCGCTTCGATGGCGAGCCAGACGAGTCCCATGGACAGCAGCGCGGCCCGGCGGCTCTGGCGCAGGGCGCAGATCGCCGCGAAGGCGACCAGCGGCACGGCGCACCCGAGGACGGTGCTGAACAGCACGGCTGTCGATATGAAAACCGCGAGCCAGATGAGCCGGGTCGGCCAGGAGGGAAGCGCTGAGTCGCGTGTCTGCATGATGCCTCGATCGTGAGTTCCGTCGGCCGGGAGTCCGCGCCGACTCGCCTCGATCCATCCATCGACGGGCGGTTCCGCGGCAGGATGCGGCCATTGTACCCCTCGCGGCCGGAGGCGCCAGCGGTTGCCGCGCTCACGTTCGCCGGCGCGCGATCCAGCTCTCATCGGCGAGATTCGCCGCCGACACGGTGGACAGGATCAGCACCAGTAGCACCGTGGTGTGCGACAGATCGGTGCGCAGCTCGAACCACGACGTCCCGAGATTGAAGGCCGTCAGCAGCACCGCATTCAGACGGATCGAGAAGGGCGTGCCGCGCTGGCCTCCGCCTGCCGGGAACAGCAGGCCGAACGGCGCGCCGGCGCGCCGCGACAGCCGCAGAAAGAGGCTGATGGCGCCCACGCCGAGCAGTATCGGCACGGCGGCATGAGCGGCCGCCTTGGCGCCCGCATGCAGAGCGTAGCAATAGAACGGTACCGGCCAGCTGGCCAGCGCCGCGAGGACCAGCACGCCCTGCGGGGCGCGCGCACCCGGGAATCGATTCACCGCAACACCTTGCCCGGGTTCAGGATGCCGTTGGGATCGAGGGCGTGCTTGATGGCGCGCATCAGATCCAGCTCGACCGGCGGCGCATAGCGCTCGAGCTCGCCGACTTTCAGCCGGCCGATGCCGTGCTCGGCGCTGAAGCTGCCGCCGAACTCGCGCACGACCATGTCGTGGATGACACGCTTGATCGCCTCGCCGCGCGCCAGGAACGCCGCGCGGTCCGCCCCCGGCGCCTGATTCAGATTGAAATGCAGGTTGCCGTCCCCGACGTGACCGTAGGCGATCAGCCGGCCGTCGGGAACATTGGCGCGCACCCATGCGCCGGCGCGCTCGATGAACTGCGCGATCGCCGCGACCGGCACGGCCACATCGTGCTTCAGGCTGGCGCCGTCGCGCCGCTGCGCCTCGGGGATGGTCTCGCGCAGCTTCCAGAATCCCGCGCGTTCGCCCTCGTTGCGGGCCAGTGCCGCGTCTGCCAGCAGCCCCGCGCCGAGTGCCTGCTCCAGAGACTCTGTCAGTATCGCATCGAGTCCGTCGGCGGGGCGCGCGGAGGTGAGCTCGCACAGCACGTACCAGGCATGCGGTGCATCGAGCGGATCGCGCACGCCGGGTATGTGCCGGGTGGTCAGCTCCACGGCAAGGCGCGGTATGAGCTCGAAGGAGCTCACCCGGTCGCCGCTCGCCTCGCGCAGCCGAGCGAGCAAGTGCACCGCGGCGCGCGGATCGCGGACGGCCACGAACGCCGTTGCGGCGGCGCCCATGTGCGGATAGAGCTTGAGGCTCGCGGCGGTGATGATGCCGAGCGTGCCTTCGGCGCCGAGAAACAGTGACTTGATGTCGTAGCCGGTATTGTCCTTGCGCAGGGCGGTCAGCGCGCTCAGCAACCGGCCGTCGGCGAGCGCCACCTCGAGTCCCAGCACCAGATCGCGCATCATGCCGTAGCGCAGTACATGCAAGCCGCCGGCGTTGGTCGAGAGGTTCCCGCCGATCTGACACGTTCCTTCTGATCCGAGGCTGAGCGGGAAGAACCGATCCGCCTCGTCGGCGGCACGCCGCACGTCCGCGAGCACGCAGCCGGCTTCGGCGACCAGGGAGTAGTTCAGCGCGTCGACAGTGCGGATGCGATTCAGGCGCTTCAGCGACACGAGCAGCTGCGCGCCGCTTTCATCCGGTGTGGCGCCGCCGCAGTAGCCGGTGTTGCCGCCCTGCGGCACGACCGCAATTCCCCTCTCGTTGCATAGCCCGAGCACCTCCGCCACGCGCTGTGCGGTGTCGGGCAGGGCGACCGCAATCGCCTTGCCGCGGTACAGCTCGCGTTGGTCGGCGAGGAAAGGCGCGGCGTCGGATTCGGCGGTCAGCACCGCGCCGGCACCGAGGAGGTGCTCCAGCCGCTCGAGAAATGCGGACTGCGGCGCGGCTCTCACCGGCGCGCACCTTTGTTGCGAAATGGACGCATCGTAGGGGGACTATGCCTCAGAGGGTGAGTCCGGTGAAAGAGCGGCGCGCTCAGTGCAGGGCCAGGCCGAGTGCGCGACCCAGTGCATACGTCACCGCGGCGGCTGCGGTGCCGATCAGGACCATGCGCAGTCCTCCGCGTACCGCGTGGCGACCCGTGAACAGACTGATCGCAAGTCCCACGCCGAACAACGCCGCGGCCGTGAGCGCGGCGGCCGCTACCACGGCCGGCCCGCCCACCCATCCGAATACGAAGGGCAGCAGCGGCACGGTGGCGCCGACAGCGAAGGAAAGGAAGGACGCCGCTGCGGCGCCCGACGGTGAGCCGAGCGTATCGACGCTTATGCCGAGCTCCTCACGAGCCAGAACGTCGAGCGCATCGCGGGGCCGGGCGATCAGTTTTTGACAGACGTCGCGCGCCTGCTCCAGGGGCATGCCGCGCGCCGCATAAATCAAGGCGAGCTCTTCGGCTTCCTCCTCCGGATACTCGGCAATCTCCGCCTTCTCGAGGGCGATCTGGTACTCGTACATTTCACGCTGGGATCGGACCGAGACGTATTCCCCGGCCGCCATCGACAGCGCTCCCGCCAGCAATCCGGCGGCGCCGGTGATCAATACGATGGCGGATGCGCCGCTGGCACCCGAGACACCCATCACCAGGCTGGCATTCGCGAGCAGACCGTCGTTGACGCCGAACACGGTGGCCCGGAGATTGCCGCCCAGGCCCCGGCGATGGCGGGCGCCGACGTCCGATGCCGTAGTCGGCATGGCGTGGCCCGCAGCGGCCGATCCGCTGTACACCGACAGCCCTCGCAGCTTCATTGCCGCCAGTACCGAGCGCATGGCGCGCGGGCCGAGCCAGCCGACCAGCCGCGCGACGATGCGGTCGCGCAGGGAAGGGCGAAATATCGGCGGCGCAGACTGTGACACACCCTCGCGGGCTGCGGCGGCCTCCCACCGGCGTGCCTGATCTTCTGCCGCGGTGGCCAATTGCTCGAACAGCTGCCGCTTCTGCGCGTCGGGCTCAGCTCCCGCAACCCGCCGATACAGCCATGCGGATTCTTTCTCGTGCCGCCAGCTTTCGGTGTGGTCTCCCTGGCTCACGGGCGCCCTCGGCCGGGCCGATGGGGGCCCGGCTCATGCACCCGGGCATCAGCGGGATGGGGTGCCATGGGGTGCGGGGTGATCACGGGGTGAACGCTAAGCGCTCCGGGTCGGATCAATAGTCCTCGTGCTTGTCGTCCTCGTCATCCCAGTCTTCGTCGTCATCCTCATCGTCATCCTCATCCCAGTCGTCTTCGTCCTCGTCCTCATCTTCCTCCTCATCGTCATCGTCATCCTCATCCTCGGACTCGGACTCGGACTCGGACTCGGCCCAGCCTTCGGGCTCTTTAGTCTGCTCGAGATCCATCTCGTGCCAAGTCTCCAGGTCCATCTCCTCGATTTCTCCATCGAGGTGCTCGATCTCGACCAGCTCGGAGTCCTCGTCCACTTTGAGCACGCGGAATGATTCCTCGTCTTCAAGGTTCTCGTACCACTGGCCGGGAACCGGTTCGTAATCTCTGCTCACCGATGTGATCCTCTGACGTGGCGGCCGCGCAAGTTTAGGGGTTGCGCCGGCGGGGAGCAACGCGACGGGGCGGCGTGCGCGGCACTCGCGGGAATTCTCCGCCGCACGTATAGTAGTTTTCTCATGCCCCCCCCGTCGTCTGCGCATTCCCCGCTGCTCAAGGCACGCCGCGTCGTCATCAAGGTCGGCTCCGCGCTGCTGGTCGATGGTCGAACGGGCCGCCTCAATCGAAGCTGGCTCGAGACACTGATTGAGGATCTGTTGCGTCTGCGCCGCAGAGGCCAGCAGGTGCTCCTCGTGTCCTCCGGAGCCATCGCGCTCGGGCGCAGGCAGTTGTCGTTGCTCAAGGGCCCGTTGCGGCTCGAAGAAAGCCAGGCGGCGGCCGCGGTCGGCCAGATCCGGCTCGCCCACGCGTACAAGGAGCTGCTCGAGAGCCACCGGGTTACCGTGGCTCAAGTGCTGCTGACTCTGGAAGACAGCGAGCGCCGCCGGCGATACCTGAACGCGCGCGCCACGCTCGAAACGCTGCTCGGACTCGGAGTTCTGCCCGTCATCAACGAGAACGATACCGTGGCGACGGCCGAGATCCGCTACGGGGACAACGATAGGCTCGCGGCTCGCGTTGCACAGATGGCGGGGGCGGATTGCCTCGTCCTGCTGTCGGATGTCGACGGCCTTTACACCGCCGACCCGACTCGGGACGTCAACGCACAGTTCATCGATGAAGTGCGGCGGATCACGCCGCAGATTGAAGCCATGGGCGGCGGCTCGGCCTCCGAGTTCGGCACCGGGGGCATGGCAACCAAGATTCTTGCCGCGCGCATTGCCGTGGCGGCCGGCTGCCATCTGTGCATCGCGGCCGGGCGCCCGCATCATCCGATCCGCCGGCTCGAGCAGGGTGCGCGCTGCACCTGGTTTCGACCCAGCGCGACCCCGATCGCGGCCCGTAAACAGTGGATCGCGGGTACGCTGCGGCCGGCCGGCGCCCTGACCATCGATCCGGGCGCGTTACGCGCGCTGCGTGCCGGCCGCAGTCTTCTGCCGGCCGGCGTGATCGACGCCCGCGGCCGGTTCGAGCGCGGGGACACGGTGAGCGTGCTCACGCCGGCGGGTGCCGAGGTGGCTCGTGGCATCATCGCCTACTCGGACAGTGATACCGGCAGAATCCTGGGCCGCAAGTCGGCCGAGATCGAAGGCATACTCGGGTTTCGCGGTCGCGACGAGCTGATTCATCGCGACGATCTGGTGCTGCTGCAATCATCGAACCCATGACCCGTCCCTCTCAGGAACAAGACGTCCTCGGCGCGCTCATGGAGCGCCTCGGCCGCAACGCGGTCGAGGCGTCCGCCGTGCTGAGTCAGGCCACGAGCGCAGTGAAGGACGAGGCGCTCGCGCGTGCCGCTCAGGCGATCCGGGCGCAGGCCGACGGGATTCTCGCCGCCAACGAGCATGACCGCGCTGCGGCGCGTGCCGCCGGCCTCGGTGCGGCCCTGCTCGACCGGCTGACGCTCGATCGGGCACGGGTCGAAGCGATGGCCGCCGGGCTCGAAGCGATCATACGGCTGCCCGACCCGGTCGGGACCATCGCCGCGCAGTGGCAGCGTCCCAATGGTCTGCGGATTCAGCGGGTGCGGGTCCCGCTCGGGGTGATCGGCATCATCTACGAAAGCCGCCCCAACGTCACATCGGATGCCGGGGCGCTGTGCATCAAGTCGGGCAACGCGGTGATTCTGCGCGGTGGCTCGGAAAGCTCGCGATCCAACACCGCGATCCACCACTGTCTCGCCGAGGGCCTGCGCGGAGCCGGTCTGCCTGCCGAGTGCATCCAACTGGTTCCCACCACCGACCGGGCGGCGGTGGGCTACATGCTCGCCGGGATGACCGAGTACCTCGATGTGATCGTGCCGCGCGGCGGCAAGAGCCTGGTCGCGCGGGTGCAGAAGGAGGCGCGTGTTCCGGTGATCGGTCACCTGGAGGGAAACTGCCACGTCTACGTCGACCGGGACGCCGATGTGCGCATGGCCGAAGCGATTGTTCTCAACGCCAAGATGCGCCGCACCGGCATCTGCGGCGCAGCGGAGACGCTCCTCATCGATCGTGCCGGTGTGGCCACCCACCTCGAGCCGGTGGTCCGCACGCTGCTCGAGTCCGGTTGCGAGGTGCGCGGTGACCAGATCGTGCAGTCGGCCGATCCGCGCATTCGACCGGCGAGCGAGGACGACTGGTATACGGAGTATCTCGACGCGATCATCGCCGCGCGTGTGGTCGATGGGGTGGAGGGCGCGATCGCGCACATCGCCCGTTATGGCTCGGCGCATACCGAGTCGATCGTCACCGAGAATCAGGAGACTGCCGACCGCTTTCTTCAACAGGTCGACAGCGCCATCGTGCTGCACAACGCCTCGACACAGTTTGCCGATGGCGGGGAATTCGGCATGGGCGCCGAGATCGGCATCTCGACCGATCGGTTCCACGCCCGCGGGCCGGTCGGTGTCGAGCAGCTCACCAGCTACAAATACGTCGTCCGCGGGGCGGGCCAGATCAGACCCTAGGTTCCAGTGCGGCCAGTCCGCCGCGCAGCGAGAAGATCGGGGCGCGGCGGCGCGTGCGCAGCTCCTGCGCCGCCGCCAAGCTGCGCGCGCCCGCGGCGCACACCAGCAGGTACTTCGACGCCGGCGGCAGATCGGCGCCGCCAGAGAGCAGCTCGGTCATCGGTATCGAGTGGACCGGCGCGCCCGCCGCGGGCCGCAGCGCCTGCTCGCGCCGCTCGCGGATGTCGACGATGAGGTAGCCCGCTTCGCTCGCCGCATGCAGCGATTCGAACTCGAGCTCGAGAGGCTCGTTCGCGGTGGGTGTCGCACGGTCCTTGGCCAGAGCGTGCCGTGGGCATTGCGGTGATCGCCGGGTGCGGATGTGGCTGATGCTCAGCGTCAGAAGATCGAAGATCAACAGCGTCTCGGTGAGCTGCCCGGGCAGATCCAGCAGCAGCTTCAACGCTTCGAGCGCCTGCAGAGTTCCGAGCGTTCCCGGCACCGGGCCCAGTACGCCGGCCTCGGCACAATTGCCCACCAGCCCGTCGCGCACCGCTTCGGGCCAGAGACACCGCAGGCACGGCCCGCCCGGCTGCACGATCTGCAGCTGGCCCTCGTATTGATAGACGCTCGCGAATACGGCTGGCTTGCCGGCGCGGATGCACGCATCGTTCAGCGCCAGCTTGGCCGCGATATTGTCCGTGCATTCGATGATGATGTCGTAGTCCGCCACCAGTCCGGCGGCATTGTCTGCGTCGAGCCGTACGGGATATGTGCGCACGTCCACCGCGGGATTGAGCGCGCGCAGCCGCTCGGCCGCGAGCTCCACTTTCGGGCGCCCGCAATCCCTCAACGCATACAGCGGCTGACGATGCAGGTTGGATGCCTCGAGCACGTCGGCGTCGACGAGGCCCAATCGTCCGATGCCGGCACCCGCGAGGTAACTCATGGCGGGTACGCCGAGACCGCCGCAGCCGACGATCAATGCGCGCGCGGCGCCGAGTCGCGCCTGTCCAGAGGCGCCGACTTCCCGCAGAGCGCTCTGGCGGGAATAATCGGGTACGGTGGGCGCGAGCGCCGGCGCGGCGTGAGCGCCCCCGTGCATTTCAGGTGCCCCCTTCGCGCAGCGTTCGCAGTTGACCCAACCGGAGTCGCCGTCGCGGTAGTGCTCCTTCTTCCAGACCGGCACGCGGTGCTTGACCGCGTCGATGATGTAACGGCAGGCGAGAAACGCCTCGTGGCGGTGCGGTGCCGACGCCCCGACCCACACCGCCATCTCGCCGATTCCCAGTGTGCCGAGACGATGAACGCAGGCGGCGCGCGTGATGCCGAACTGCTCCATCGCTTCGGCAATGATGCGTTCGCCTTCCTTGACCGCGAGCGCTTCGAACGCCTCGTATTCCAGGCGCTGCACCTCGCGTCCGTCGTTGCAATCGCGGACCCAGCCTTCGAAGCTGGCGTAGCCGCCGCACGCCGGGTCCGCGAGCGCGCCACGCAGGGCGGCGAGGTCGATCGGCTCGGGGCTGAATTGAAATGTGCTGACCATGTCTATTCGTTCAGTACCGCCGCGCGGGTCGTGCCACGGGCCTTGCGCGGCTGTCGCCCAGTCCGGACATCGTGCCCGGTCGGGCCGCGCTCACCCCCCCGCCACCGGCGGGATGAACACCACCGTGTCGCCATCGGCGAGCGGGTGCGACCAGTCCGCGAATTCCGCGTTGACCGCCACGCGCAGCAACTCCGGCGGCAGCGTGAAGCGATGGCGGGTCTTGAGCTCGCAATACAGCTCGCTCGGGGTGCCGGCCGCGGTCCGTACCGACTCGCCGCCGCATTGGGCCTGCTCGCGCAGCAGCGCGTAATACTGCACGGCGATGCACTTCGAGGCCGCCGTAGCCCCCTCTTCGAGCGCTGCGCGCGCCCGTTCGAACTCGTCCGGTGTGTTGACGTTCTCGAGCGCGCGCGGGTCGGGCGGATCGATCAGCAGCGTATCGGCGCCGATGAGGAATTTGCGCGGACAGCGCTGGCCGCTCTGTACCGCGCGCAAGAGCTCGGCCTGGCTCGTCGGCTCGTAGATCGCGCACAGGGGCTCGGGCAGGCCGTCGCGGCCCGAGCGATAAGCCGTGGCGGTGCGCTCGGGTGCGCGCGCGGCGATCAGGTGGTCGAGCGTGCGACCGTCCAGAAAAGGCAGGTCGCAGGCGAGGATCAGCCACGCGGCCTGCGGATGGCGGCTCTGCGCGGCAAGAATGCCGCCGGAGGGCCCCAGATCCTGTTGTTCGTCAACGATGAGCGCATAGCGCGTTCGCTGGGAATCGGCCTGTTGTGCGGCGCGCACCGACACGAAGGCGCGTGCGACGCGGTCGTCGAGCAACGCCATCGTGCGTTCGAGCTGGCTGCGGCCCTGATACTCGAGGGTCGCTTTGTCACGGCGCATCCGGCTGCTGTGCCCACCGGCGAGCACCAGTCCGTACAGCGGCGCGCCCGATGCCGCCGCGGTGCTCATGAGCGGCCTGCCGGGCGCCGGACGGCATGTTTATAGTCGCGCTTGCCGCCGGTTTTTTCGAGCAGGCGGATGCCGCCGATTTCGATGTCGTGCGAGAGGGCCTTGCACATGTCGTATATCGTCAGAGCGGCGACCGAGGCGCCCGTGAGCGCCTCCATCTCGACGCCGGTGCGGGCGTGAACCGCGACGCGGCAGCGCACGCGGACTTCTCCACTCGTGCGCTGGTCGATCTCGATCGAGCAATGCTCGAGTCCGAGCGGATGGCAGAACGGGATCAGCTCATGGGTCCGCTTGGCGGCCATCACACCCGCAATGATCGCGGTGTCGAACACAGGGCCTTTGCGTGTTCGGTGACCGCTGCGTCGCAGCGCGGCGGCGACCGGCCGCGGCAGTTTTACGCGCGCTTCCGCGAGTGCTTCGCGCAAGCTGACCTCTTTGACGCCCACGTCCACCATGGTCGGGCGGTTCTCGCGATCCAGATGGGTCAGTGCGTGCTTCGCCATCAGCCACCGATATAGAACATCTCAACCTTACGCTCGCCGGAGGCGTCGGCCAGCCGCGTCCGCCGTTGCTCGCTGTAATTGTCCGTCCGGGCGCGCCACGTGTCGCGCAGTAAATCGAGGAGGTTGTCGTCACTCGCGCCGCTGCGTAGTTTGTCGCGCAGCGCCACGCCGTGCGTAGCGAAGAGGCAGGTATAGAGTACGCCGTCGGACGACAGACGCGCACGGGAGCAATCGCCGCAGAAGGGTTGCGTGATCGACGCGATGAATCCCACTTCGCCGCTCCCGTCCGTGAAGGCGTAGCGTTCTGCGACTTCCCCGCGATAGGACGGTTGCAGGGGCTCGAGGGGCCAGCGCCGCGCGATGCGGGCCAGCAGCTCGCTCGAGGGGACGACCGCGTCCGAGCGCCAATGGTTGCGGTTCCCCACGTCCATGTACTCGATGAACCGCACGATCACGCCGGTTCCCCGAAAGCGCTCCAGTAGCGGCACCACCGTGTGATCGTTCACGCCGCGCTGGACGACCACGTTCACCTTGATCGGCCCGAGGCCGGCGCGGCGTGCCTGCTCGATGCCCCCGAGTGACTCCTCGAGGCCGCTGAACCCCCCACTCATACGCTGAAACACTTCGGGGTCGAGGCTGTCCAGGCTCACCGTGACGCGATGCAGGCCGGCGGCACGCAGCTCGAACGCGTGCTTGGCCAGAAGCGTGCCATTGGTCGTGAGGGCAACGTCCTCGACGCCGTCGATGGCGCTCAGATCACCGATGAGGTCGGTGAGGTTCGGCCGGAGCAGCGGCTCGCCGCCGGTCAGGCGCAGCTTGCGCACGCCGAGCCGCACCAGGAGGCGGGTCAGACGGACGATTTCATCGAAGGACAGCCGTTCGTGCGAGCCGAGGAAACGGTACCCCTCGTGAAACGTTTCGCGCGGCATGCAGTAGGGGCAGCGGAAGTTGCACCGGTCCATGACCGATATGCGCAAGTCGTGCAGAGCGCGACCGCGCTGATCGCGCAGTCGCAGCTCGGCGTGGACGGAATCCTGGGCGGCCATGTCAATAGCTTTACCACTCGCCGAATCGGATTGCCATCCATCTGTCGGGGCGTGGCGCGCTATGCGCCACGAGCGCTACCAGCGGTACAGGCACGTCACGAATCCCCGAGGGTAGGTCCTCGGTCCGGGGGGCAACTCGAGGAATCCGTCCGTGCCGGCGAGGCTGGTGAAGTCTCCCGAGCCGTGGGTCGGTCGCGGTAGGGCCGCGCGAGCCCCCTGCTCGTCGGTCGACACGCGCACGGGCAGGAAGAGCGTCAGCGCGGGGGTAACGGTGAACGCCTCGCCGAGCGCGATCCGTTCCGGTTGCGGCGGAGTATGACCCTGGGCGGCGGCAAGCGCCGGCAGCACGTATCGGGAGACGCACACGGCGGTCGAAACGGGATTTCCGGGGAGCGCAAACACCACCGCCCCGCTGGGGGCCACGCCAAACCAAAGCGGCTTACCAGGGCGCTGCGCGATCTTGTGAAACACACGGCGCACCCCGAGCTTGTCGAGCGTTTCGGGCACCAGGTCGAGCCTCCCCATCGAGACCCCGCCACTCAACACCAGCACGTCGTGGGTCTCGAGGTAGAACTTCAAGCGCTCCTCGAGCTGCGCGGTCTCGTCGCGAATGTGATCGAGCCCCACGCGCGAGTAGCCGCGAACATTCAACGCCGCGGCGATGGCATAGGCATTCGATCGGCGCACCTGATGGGGGAGGATGGGTTCCCCCGGCTCCACCAGCTCATTGCCCGTCGAGATGACGGCCAGCATCGGTTGGCTGGAGACCCGCACACGGGCCATGCCGGCGGCGGCGACCAGGGCGATTTCCACCGGTCCGAGCCGCGTGCCCGCCGTCAAAAGTCGCGCGCCCTGGCGGGCGTCCGTGCCGCGCCGGTGGACGTTCCGCCAGGCCTCGATTTCGACCTCATCGGACAGGGTGGCGATGCCGTCCCGCACGGTGATCCGCTCAACGGGAATCACGCAATCGCAGCCGCCGGGCAGCGGTGTTCCAGTCATGACCTCGATGCATCCTTGCGGGGACGCCAGTGTGCCCGCGGCCTCGCCGGCCGACTGAGTCGCCTCGATGTGCAAGCGCCGCGTGTCCGCGCTCACCGTCGTGCTGCACAGCGCAATGCCATCCATGGTCACGCGGTCGAAGGGCGGCTGATCGCGCTCGGCGTGGATGGTTTCGCGCAAGACCGCGCCGGCGCACTGCAGCAGCGGTAACGACACCTCGGGCAGGCGGGCCGTATGCCGCGCGATCAGCGCGTCGGCCTCGGCGGGTGTGAGCATCCGCGGTGCCCCGTCAGGTGTCATGACTGCCACTACTTGCCGTGCTTGTGCTTCTTCTTGTAAATCAGCACCTGGGCATTGAACTCTTTGGCGACGGTCATCAGCTGTTGGACCGCCGCATTGTGTCGCTTGCGGTCCATGGCGCGCATCTCGGCGATCTGCTTCTTGGTGAGCTTCAGGGCCGCCTCGGCGATCTCCTTGTCCTGCTGGCGCGTCAGGCAGTGCAAATACGCGACCATCTGGCTGTTGTAGGTCTTTACGGCCTTCTCGCCGGTGAGCATCTGCGCGAATGTTGCGGTGCTGCCGTCGGGAATGTGCTCGGGCGCATGCGGATAGACGCAGGCGGCATAAGCGGGCGCCACGATCAGTGCCGCGAGGGTCGCCGCGGCAAACAGTGATTTCATACGAGATCCTCAGGACAGTGAGAACATTATCTTATAAGGAGGAGCGTGATCCGGGCTACTGATTCTCATCCACCGCGGCCGCCGGCGGCGCGATCCCCGGCTCGCCGGGGACTTCGGATGAAACCGGGGACGCGCTGCAACCTGATAGAATGCGCCCCGGCGCGTGAGCAGGCCGGAACCGTCCCGCGATGACATCATCCGGGCCCACTACGGTCGCTCGTGCGCCGCCGCGCGCCCGTAGCTCAGTCGGATAGAGTACCTGGCTTCGAACCAGGTGGTCGGGGGTTCGAATCCCTCCGGGCGCGCCATTAACTTCTTAAAATTCAATTACTTTGGTTCTACTCGGCGACCCTGGCGGCGGTCTTCATCGGCGCTGTGCCGCAGTCTCCACCCCGTTGCCGACTCACGCTCTTGTCGAGGCGCACGACGCAGCTGTGGCGTCGCGGGCATCAGAGCGCGGGAAAGCGGCCCCGAGCCTGTCTTCCAGCCCGCAATCCGCAGGACCGCCCACCCCTCGCGGACCCGGACATTCCCAACACGCCGCATGGCCGAGCGATCGGCCAAGACGGTCCAAGCGGGAATGATTGAGGGCAAACACGTCCGGTGCGTGGACGCCCGACGCCGCTCGCGAGCCGATGCGATCGATCACCGCGTCGAGGAGGAAGTGTCCGGGAAGCGGGCGGACACCATGCGCGGCTACTGCCTGTCCTGGCGGCGGAGACGGCACTGGCGCTTGACGATGTCCGATATGACACCCGCGGCCATCGCAGCGGTGCTCGGCGTGGCCATACTCCTTCTCAAACCTTGCGGCCACCCCTTCTCCTTAGGTTCAGTGGCTCACGCCCGCGAGACCCCACCATGCACGTGCTGCGTCGCCGCCTGCGGCGCCTCTCTGTGAGGTCGTAGGGACGCCGCTGGCGCGCAAGGATGCCCGCCGAGCTTCCCGGCTGCCTGAACGTCGCCGTTCTTGACGGCGGCCTAACTTCGGGAGAGACTCGCCCTGGCGTGCTGGTTCCCCGGCTGAGGCCGGGGAGGCAAGAGGGAATGCGGTGAGACACGAGTCGATACCGCAGCTACCCCCGTAACTGTGAGCGGTGAGTCCGCGTCCAAGATGGCCACTGGGAAACCGGGAAGGCCGGACGCAAGACGATGACCCGCGAGCCAGGAGACCTGCCAGTACGGTCACCCAACCGGTGGGCGGGGCGCACCACACGGAGCGGTCATTCGCAGCGGTGACATTGAGACCGATGCGTGGGCCGTGGGGTAGCATTCCCATGCCACGGAATTCAGACGTGTGTGCGGCGCGAAAGCCGCGCATCCACGGTCTGTGTGCGTGTTCCTCGCATCGGCTGTCGTTACCACACCCCGGAAGGGGCACATGAACGGAGCGCTACGATGCGGATGATCCTGACACTGGCCGACCTTCTTCGCTGGACGCACGATGAGCGCGCATTGGAAGCGGCGAACTCGCACGATTTGCCCGCGCTGTCGGGGCGCCTGACTGGCGACACACGGGGAGCCCGTGCTCGGCCGGGCTGGGCCACAGCACACCGCGCGTGGATAGCTCTGATGTGCGGGGCGGCGATTGCGGCACCGGCAATGGCTGCGGCCGTGCCCGGCAGCGTGTCAACCGTCGTCATTTCAGCGGCCACCTTTCCTCAGGCCCTGGCGCAGACGCTGCCAACCGTGAGCGTGATCACTCGTGTCCAGATCGAGCAGAGTGGTGTGAAGAACCTGACGACCCTGCTCCAGCGCGTGGCCGGCGTGCAGATCACCTCGAACGGCGGGCCAGGGCATACGGCGACAACCTACCTCGAGGGATTCGGCGGCACCGATGCGGGGGTTCTGGTCCTGCTCGACGGCGTACCGATCACCGCCGAAGACGCGTCCGGTGGCGGCGATTATCTCGAGAACCTCACCACCGATCAGATCGAGCGCATCGAGGTCGTCCACGGCAACGTTTCGGCAATCTATGGATCAGGCGCGATCGGGGGCGTCATTCTGATTACCACGCGCGAGGGCGGTCCGAAGCCTCGTGCGGACCTCTCCGTGACCGCGGGGAGCCGCAACACGGTGACGGTCTCGGCCAATGCCAGCGGCCAGATCCACCACACACGCCTGCAGATCGGAGTAAGTCGCTTCACGACCGCTGGCATTCCCTCGATCAATCCCGCGCAAAGCACGCTTGTCACCTCGAACCGATCCGATGGATATCACAACCTGGCCGTAAACGGATCGATCGTGCAGGAGTTTGGCCGCCACGAGCAGCTCGGCGCGCGCGCGTTTCTGAGCGATGGGCGCTACAGCTACGACAACCAGACAGCCGGAGGAAGCACCAAGGAAAGCCTATTTCAGGTGTTCAGCGACAATCGAATCGGTTCGATCTGGACCTCGTACCTCAGTTTGTCTCGCCAGCGCACCGGGAACATCAACCTCGGCAGCTATCCCGCGATTTATCATTCGACTCATCTCGCTGTACTCTGGAGAAACGTCGTGCGGATCTCCGAGGACTGGACACTGACCGGAGGCGCGACGTATCAGCATCAGTCGGTCACGAGCGCCGAGCAAGGCAACATTCCGAGCGCCTCACGCAACGTGTTCGCCATCTTCGCCGGTTTGAATGGTTCCTTCGCCGGTAATGAAATTCAGTTGAACGTGCGGCACGACCAGTTCGGAGGATATGCAAGCACCAAGAACACGTTCTACGCCGGCTACGGACGGCAATTGGGCTATGGCTTCAAGGCGATAGCCAGCTATTCGAGCGCGTTCAACGTGCCGCCGCTGGGTTATCTTTATTACAACAATCCGTACTGGGCAGCCAATCCGTTCCTGAAACCCGAATCGGCGCACTCGGTGCAGGCGGCTCTGCAATGGTCAGGGTCCCCGGTTGTCGTCCGCGCGACACTGTTCCAGACCACGGGCAGCAACATGTGGGGTTTTGGCGCCACGCCGAATGGGTTGACGCAGTTTCAAAACATCGCCCGCACGCGTACGCGTGGCCTGGAGCTTTCCGGCCGGGGCAATTGGCGGCGATGGAGCTATGACGTGAATGTGACTGTCCAGCATCCGGTTGCGCTGAGCGAGCCCGGTCATCCGACGTTGCAACGTATGGCGACGCATATGGCTAACGTCTCCATCGACTACGACTTTGGACGGGTGACAACCGGTCTTCTCGCTCACTACAGCGGTCCGAGACCTGATGTTGCGTACTCTCCGACGTTTGTCGCAACTCCCGTGACCCTCGGTGGGTACACCACGGTCAGCCTGACGGCGGACGGGCCTATCGGCAGAGATTTCCGATGGAGCGCTCGTATCGAAAACCTCTTTGATAAGCAATACGAGATGGCCTATAGCTACAACACCATGCCGTTCGGGGTGTTCGTGGGATTGACGTGGAGTCCGTTTGGACTTTGATACGGCGAGCCTCGGGCTGCGCGAGTCATGAGCGGGCCGACGCGTCGGTGAGCCGCGGGTCGGAGGATCGTGGAGGCCTCGACGCGGCCTTGCCTTCGGCACAGTGGCGGTCAATCGATGCCATCACCCTGGGCGAGATATCCCGCAGCTCATCGGTCGGACGCATGTCGAGCAGGTCCGTCACGCCGGTCTTGCTTGTACGTCGACCCGAAAGATGCGGTCGGTGTATTCGTGTTCGGCGTTGAAGTGACGATGCGCGGGTCTTGCACAGGGATAATTCCCGCCCGCATGCCGTCAGGCGATGCCGGGGAAGTTGTCGTCTCCGGTGCGAGAAATCCCGAGCGGCGCCATCCCGAGCGCGCGCAGCTGAGTCAGCAGCGGCTCGAGCGTCCGCGGGTCGGTCTGTGGATGGAACAGTAGCCCTGCCACGGTTCCGGAGTGTGAAATCTGCAGGCCAAGCGCGCCACCGGTGACGCCCAGCATTCGTAGCTCGTGAAATCCTCGCATCGACACGGTGCACTGGTTGAGCTCGGCGCTGCGGGTCGCCACCGCGGCGATTGCAACGGCATCCCGCGCCTGGAACGCGGCGCGTGCGCGCTGCACGAGCGCAGTGTAATCGGCCCGCATAGCTTCGCCGTGTGGCAAGGGTAGGCTCGACGTATCGCGCCCGCCGGACTGCGGATCCGTGTCGATGCTCAGTAACAGGAATTCCGGGGTCCAGCGCCCCCATTGCTCCAGGACACGGCCTTCGCGCTGCGCGAACAGAACGACGCCGTCGAACATGAGCGGGTCGGAGGCGGTCTCGGCGCCGACCGCGAGACGGGCGAGCATGGCGGCATCGGCGCGCATGCCGCATGCGAGACATACTGCCCGGAGCGTGGCGAGGACGTCGCTGGTCGAGGAGCCCAGTCCAAGGCCCATCGGTATTGGACAATGGAGCCTGAGTACACCGCCGTACGCGGTGGCATCGAGTGCGTCGAGCGCCAGCCGGGCGGCGCGCCCGGCCTTCACGCGACCGGCGGGGTGGACTTCGATCCGCTGTTCTGGCGTCAGCCTGAAATGCGCTTCAGTGCCGGCGCCGGGCACCGGCAGAGTGACCAGGCAGGGGACAGGGTCGGCGCAAGCCTCCGATTGTGGCCACCATAGTCCCTGGAGAATCTCGCCGTGATGCCGGCCGGCGCGACCGATGGCGATGTCTGTTCCCGAGCGCGGTGTGCACTGCGGTGAGTCCGTCAGTCCGGGTGCCATGTCTCGCGGACCGCCAATGGGCTTTTGACACCAGCCGCTCGCGCGCAGAACAGGGCAGTTGCGTAGCGGGATGTCAGTTGCCATGCCGCCGTAGCGTCAACTCCGCAATAGGTATGCAACAGGAACTGCAGCGCTCCCCGGTGTGTCACGATTGCGAGAGTCGCGCACGAGGTGTCCTGCAGCCACTCGTCGGCTGCCCTGCCGATGCGCGCGGTGAAATGCGCATACGGCTCCGCGTGCGGCGGTGTGAAGGTCGCGTATCCCCGCAGCCAGCGCTGTGCCTGGTGCGGGAAGCGGGTCGCGATTTCCTCCCACCGCAACCCTTCCCAAGCGCCGAAGTGCATTTCGCGCAATGCCGGCCTGAGCGTAGTCTGGATCCCGTGCTGCTGAGCCAGCGCCTCGGCGCAGCGGCGGGCGCGGAGCAGATCGCTGCTGACGAGTCGGTCAAGCGGCAACCGCTCGAGTCTTCGCTGCAACGCATGCAGCTCTATCAATCCCACTGCGCTCAAGTCCGGGTCACTGTGCCCGCAAAACGTTCCGGCAAAATCGGTGGCGGGGTGGCGGATTAGAATCAGCTGTCTCATCGCCATGCGCCGCACAGATAAACCGCGATGGCGACAAGCTGGATGACGGCGCCGAAGCAGTCGCCGGTCACGCCGCGTATCCGTCGCCAGAAATACAAACTGCTCGCGGCGGTGACCATCAGGCAGATCGCCCAGGGGCGCCAGCTGCCCGCGTGCAGAGTCGTCACGGTGGCCGCGACGGCGATCAGCGTTCCGACCGCGACGGCCGTGGGCGAGACGGAGCGGGCGAGCCGCGCGCCCTGTCCCGCGGACGGGCCGCCCTGGCGGGCGGACGGCAGAAAACAGGCGAGCGGGAGCACGCTCCAGCGCGAGAGTGTTTCCGCCGAGACAAAGTAGGCCAGGGCATCCCGTTCCGGTAGCGCTGCAATGAATGCGATCCTCAGCAGCAGGGATAGTGCGACGGCGATCGCGCCGTAACTGCCGATTCGGCTGTCGCGCATGATGGCGAGCACCCGATCGGCTGTTGTGCCGCCGCCGAAGCCGTCGGCGCTGTCGGCGAGTCCATCCTCGTGAAGGCCGCCTGTGATCAACACCAGAAATATTACGGACACGGCGGCCGCGGAGGTCGCCGCGAGGTGCGGACGAAGAGCGGTGTCGATGCCCGCGGCCGCGCAGCCGAGCAGCGTCCCGACCAGCGGGAAATACGGCGCCGCCTGCGCCAGCGGCACCTCGCCGAGCCAGCGCTGCGGCAGCGGAACGCGCGTGAGAAATTGAACCGCGCCGAGGAATTCGCGGATCAAACGCTTCATGCGTTCGCGGTGCTCACTCCTGCCGATGCGAATGTTGCCATTTCGGTCAGAATGTTCATGGCCGAGGTGATGATCGGCATCGCCAGCACTGCGCCCGTGCCCTCGCCGAGACGCATGCGCAAATCCAGAATGGGCGTGATTCCGAGGTGACGCAGCAGGTGAGTGTGTCCGGGCTCCTCCGAGCGGTGGCCGGCAAGCAGATAATCGCGCACCGGCGGCGCAAGCGCGACGGCCACGGCGGCCGCGGCCGTGGCAATAAAACCGTCGACGACGATGATTTTGCGATGACGCGCGGCGCCGAGAAAGAAACCCGTCATCGCCGCGATCTCGAGACCGCCCACGCAGCGCAGCGCCTCGAGCGGCGCGACGGTGTCGGTGCGCCATAGGGGTACGTGCTTGTCCAATGCCTCGCCGATTACCTGCTGCTTGCTCTGACGTGCCGTCGAGCTGATTCCAGTTCCCGTGCCCGTGACCGCTTCGACCGGCTGACGGGTGAGGGCGGCGGCAAGGGCGCTGGCCGCCGTTGTGTTTCCGATGCCCATCTCTCCGGCGGCCACCAAGCTTGCATCGCGGCCGCAGGCGTCATCGGCGGCCTGCATGCCGACGTGCAGCGCATCGGCCATCTCGCGTGGCGACATCGCTGGCTCGACGCGCAGGTTGCGGCTACCGCGACGTACCTTCCGTTGCCACAACGCGGCGTGAGCGGAGAAATCGGCATCCACACCAACGTCGATGATCGTCAGCTGCACGTCGTGAAGCCGCGCGAGCACGTTGATGGCCGCGCCGCCGTGCAGAAAATTCTCGACCATCTGCGCGGTCACGGCGCTCGGGTAGGCGCTTACCCCCTCCTGGGTCACGCCATGGTCGGCGGCGAACACGTAAGCCGCTTTGCGCGGGGGAACCGGCCAACTGCCTTCGGTGATGGCGTAGCACTGCGCGGCGATCGCTTCCAGCTGCCCGAGGCTGCCCGGCGGCTTGGTCAGCTGATTCAAGCGTTGATCGGCCTCGATCCGGAAGCGGTCCTTGACGGGTCGGATGTGCGCCAGTGCCTCCTGCAACGACGTGGGAATGGTATCGCTCATGTCCTACAGACCTCTCTGTTGAATTGCGGGGTTCCGGCAAGGCGCGCGCCGCGGGAGCCCGGGCGCGGCATGGCGTTGATGCCCATCGGGATCGCAGCGAGGATTGCGGCGCTCGGCAATCCGCGGTGGGGCGGTGACCGGACTCATGGCGGCTGTCCCTTGAGCTCCAATGGCAGCCCCGCGACCGTGAGCGTGACGCGCTCGCAGAGCGTGGCCAGCGTCTGATGCAGCTCGCCGCTGGCGTCGAGGAATCGGCGCGACAACTCGCCAAGCGGCACGACCCCAAGGCCGGTTTCGTTACCGACGAGAATGAGCGCGCCGCTGAACTGCGCCACGGCGGCGCAGAGACTGCGACGCTCTTCGTCAAACCGCTCGGGCCTCGCGCTGAGCAGGTTCGTGAGCCAGAGCGTCAGGCACTCGACCAGCAGGCACCGGTCGGGGGAAGCGTTGGCGCGCAGCACGCGGCCGAGCGCGAACGGCTCTTCGACCGTAATCCACTCCGGTGGGCGACGTGTGCGGTGCTGCCGAATCCTCGTCTCCATCTCGGCATCGCCCACGTCGATCGCGGTGGCCACATAGATCACTTGAAGGGTGCTCGCGCGGGCCCGCTCTTCAGCGAGCTTGCTTTTGCCCGAGCGCACGCCGCCGAGGATCAGCTGCTTCATCGCGAGGGGGTCCTTTTCGGCAGACTCACTGCTTCGACCGCCGGCGCGATGTCCCCCAGCAACTGCTCGAGCTGCAGGCCGGTCTCCACGGCATCCGCCAGGCGCTCGAGCGCGCGCTCGCGTCGCTGGCCGTGATCGAGCGGAATCGGCGCGGTGAGCCCGGCCCAGGCCAGCAATGCGCTGCACGTGGCCGGCTCCTCGAACAACCCGTGCACATATGTGCCGAGCACCTGTCCGTCCGGTGATATCGCCCCGTCCGCTCGTCCGTCCTCGAGCTCGATCAGGGGGCGGGCGCACCCCACGCCGGTGCTGCGGCCCATGTGGATTTCGTAGCCGCGGACTGTCGCGGCGCCGAGCGTGAGGTGGCCGGTGACATTGCGCAACTGCTTCTCGCTCTCCAAAGCGGTGTCCACTTCCAACCAGCCCAAGCCCGGGCGGGTGCCCGGGGATCCCTCGACTCCATGCGGGTCCGTGATCGTCTTGCCGAGCATCTGAAAGCCGCCACAGATGCCGATCAGCCGGCCGCCGTAGCGCAGGTGCCGTGCCAGTTGTTCGCCCCAGCCGCGCTCGCGCAGCCAGCCGAGATCGGCGCACACGGACTTCGAGCCGGGCAGGATGACCAGATCGGCGCCCGGCTCGTCGTGCGGGTTCACGGTGAAGCGGAAGTCGATCTGCGGATGCTGGCGCAGCGGATCGAAATCGGTAGGGTTGGAGATGCGCGGCGTGACCGGCACGATCACGCGCAGTTGCCCGAGGTGCGGTACATGCCGTTCCTGCTCGCGGGGGATGCCGTCCTCGGCGTCGAGGTGCAGATCTTGCAGGTACGGCAGCACGCCGAATACGGGCTTTCCGCTGTGCGTCTCGAGCCACTCGAGCCCGGGATCGAGCAGGGCGCGATCGCCGCGGAAGCGATTGATCACGAACCCCGTGACGCGCGCTCGCTCGGACTCGCTGAGCAGCGCCAGCGTGCCGACCAGTTGCGCGAACACGCCGCCGCGGTCGATGTCCGCGATCAGCACCACGGGGCAGTCGACGGCCTCCGCGAAACCCATGTTGGCGATATCGTTCGCGCGGAGGTTGATCTCGGCCGCTGAGCCCGCGCCCTCGACCACGATCAGCTCATAGCCGGACGCCAGGCGATGGTAGGAATCGAGCACCGCCCGGCGCGCGATCCGCTTGTACTCGTGGTAGCCGGCCGCATCGAGTAAGCCGATCGGACGACCCTGAATGATCACCTGTGCCCCTCGGTCGCTTTGCGGTTTGAGCAGGACGGGATTCATGTCAGTCGTGGGGGCAATGCCCGCGGCTTGGGCCTGCAGCGCCTGGGCGCGACCGATCTCGCCCCCGTCGCTCGCCACCGCGCTGTTCAGTGACATGTTTTGAGGCTTGAAAGGAGCGACGCGCACGCCGCGGCGCCGCAGGACCCGGCACAGTCCCGCGACCAGCGTGCTCTTGCCGGCGTCCGAGCTCGTGCCTTGGATCATCAGTGCGCGCGCGGTCATGATCGAGGCCCCTGATACGCCTCGAGGGCGCGCTCGAGGCGCTCCCACTCGGCATCGTGACCGGGAAGGCCGAAGCGCAGGCCGCTCGGCGCATCGAACAGGCGAGTGAGAATGCCCTCGCGCGCCAGCGCCTCGTGGAGGGCCGTAGCGGCCACGGTAGGCACCCACTGAAACAGGTTGCAGCCGCCCGCGGGGGGTAAGCCGCGGCGCCGCAGCAGCGCGATGAGGCGCGCGGAGTGCGCGTGAAGGTGCGCGCGCATGGCGCTTTGCCAGGGCCGGTCGGCGAGCGCGTGCAGCGCGATGAAGCGGGCGGGGCCGCTGAGGGTCCAGGGCCCCAGCCGCTCCTCGAGCACGTCGAGGAATTCCTGGGCGGCGAGCACGAACCCGACGCGCGCGCCCGGGAGCCCAAAGAACTTGCCCAGCGAACGTAGCACGATGAGCCCTTCACGCCTGGTGCAAGAGACAACGCTGTCAGACGGGTCCGCGTCGGCGAAGGCTTCGTCGACGATCAGCCAACCTCCACGCGCGGCGAGGCGCGCATGCCACTGGAGCAGCTGAGCGCGCGCAATGCGCTCCCCGGTCGGGTTATTCGGATTGACGAGCACCAACACATCGAGCGAGTCCGCAGCGGCTCGGCAGTCGGCGAGCGTGAGCGGCACGATCTGGTGTCCTGCCTCGCGCCAGCGCAATGCATGCTCGGCGTAGCTCGGTGCGTGCACACCCACCGTGCCGGGCGCGCGCAGCTGCGGCAGATGCATGATTGCGGCCTGAGAGCCGGCGACCGGCAGGACCTGAGGCACGTCGAAATAGCTCTGTGCCGCCGCGACCAACCCGTCATCGTCCTCCGGCAGGCGGGCCCAGGCCGAGCGGGGCACATCGATGCCACACCAGGACGTCGGATTGACGCCGGTCGACAAGTCCAGCCAGTGCTCGTGCGCGATGCCATAGCGCTGGGCCGCGCGGCGCAGCCTTCCGCCGTGCTCAAGCACGGAGCCACCACCTGAGCACACCGATGAGTGCCGCGACAGCGATCCACAGCAACAACGCGCGCAGCACGAGACGTCGGGCGCGCGAAATATCCCCGATATCGGCTGGCCGTCCTTCGCCGAGGGTGGACCGATCATGCCAGTATCCGTGGTAGAAGGCCCCACCGCCCACGCGGATCTGCAATGCGCCGGCACCGGCGGCCATCACCGGCCCGGCGTTCGGACTGTCCCATGCCGGGGCCTGGAGCCTCCAGCAGCGAAGCGCGGCCGCGGCGTGACCGACCGCCGCATAGCCGAGCGCGGTCAGCCGTGCAGGCAGAAAATTCATCAAGTCATCGAGGCGGGCCGCCGCCCACCCGAACTGACGATAGCGCTCGGTACGATAGCCCCACATCGCATCCAGCGTATTGATGAGTCGGTAGGCCAGTGCCCCCGGGACTCCGGTCAGGAGGAACCAGAACAGCGCACCGAAGAGCGCATCGTTGCCGTTTTCGAGCAACGATTCCACGGTTGCGCCGGAGATTCGGCGGGCATCCATATCCGAGGTATCCCGGCTTACGATCGCACCGACGCGGCGACGGGCGCCGGCTAGATCGCCGCGGCGCAGCGCACGTTCTACTGCAATGGCATGCTCATGCAGGCTGCGGTGGCCGATGACGAGGTAGAGCAGTGCCACCGCGATGAGCGGCGCGAGCGGCCGGTAGCGAGCGAGTATCGCCGCCGCCAGCACCGGCGGTCCGACGGCCAGCGCTACAGCCAGCGCGCCGACTGTATGGCCCCAGAGAAGACGGCGGCGCGGGGCCGCGGCGCGGCCACGGGAGGGATTCAGCCACGCCTCGAGACGGTGAGCGACGTGCCCGAAGCCCACCAGCGGATGCCAGCGCCGTGGCTCGCCGAGCAACCCGTCGAGCAGCACCGCCACGACGAGCAGGCAGACCCTCATGCCGCCGCCGGGAGTCTCGTCAGCGGCCGCGCCCGCCGGCATGCCCGGGGTCCGACGGAGTCATCCGGCGCCTCGAGGCGGATCTGGGTCCCGCCGCAGAAGTCGGCCGCGAGCACGACGCCGCGCGCGGCGCAGCGATCCCGGTCGCTCATTGCGCCCCTTCCGGCCAGCTATTTTCAAACAGCAGCTCGCCGAGCGGTCGAGGCTGACGCCATTGCTCCAGCGCGAGGCGTGGAGCCGGATCGAACTGCGCGACGTTGCCGATGCACAGGATGGCGATGGGGCGCACATACTCGGGACAGTGCAGCAGGTCAGCCAGCGCGAGCGGGTCGAACATGGATACCCAGCCGACGCCCAACCCCTCCGCCCGCGCCGCGAGCCACAGGTTTTGTATGGCGCAGACCACAGAGGCCAGATCCATCTCCGGAAGCGAGCGCCGGCCGAAGATCTCTCGCGTGCCGCCCTGGGCCAATGCGACGACCAGCAGCTCGGCGCAATCGAGAATGCCCTCGACCTTCAGGCGCAGGAATTCCTCCCGCCGGTGGCCGAGTGCATCGGCCGTACGCAGCCGCTCCTGCTGAACGAGCGCATGTATCTGTTGGCGCAGATCGAGGCGGGTGATGTGCAGAAACCGCCACGGCTGGGACAGACCCACACTGGGTGCGGCATGCGCGCACTGCAGGATGCGTGCGAGCGTCTCGGGGTCGACCGGCGTGCACAAGAACGACCTGACATCACGCCGCTCGCGGATCACGCGATAAACGGCCGCGCGGGCCGTCTCGTCATAGCGGTGTGGAGAATCGCTCACGGCAAGAAGAAGCTTCGCTGGGGCATCGGATAACCGCTCGGTTGCCTACAGCTCGATCCCCGGTTGCGCGCCGATCCCGGCATCGAAGGCGTGCTTCTGGGCGCGCATGTCGGTAACGGTGTCCGCCAGCTCGATGAGCTCCGCGGGCGCGCCGCGCCCCGTGACGACGACGTGCTGCATGGGCGGTCGCGTGCGCAATGTGTCGAGCACCGAATCGAGTGCAACATAGCGGTAGCGCAGGGCAATATTGAGTTCATCCAGCACCACCAGCGCGAGCGCGGGGTCGCGTAGCATGGTGGTCGCGACTTCCCAGGCGGCGCCGGCGGCCCGCGTGTCACGCTCACGATCCTGCGTCTCCCAGGTAAAGCCCTCGCCCATCACGTGATAGCTGATTTGCGGAAAGCGGCGGAAGAATGCGCTCTCTCCCGTTGCATCCTTGCCCTTGATGAACTGCACCACCCCGACCCGCATGTCATGTCCGAGAGCCCGGGCCACCATGCCGAACGCCGAGGAGCTCTTGCCTTTGCCGTTGCCGGTGAGTACCAGCAACACGCCGCGCCGCTCGCGCGCGGCAGCGATGCGAGTGTCCACTGCGGCCTTTCTGCGTCGCATTCTTTCGCGATGGCGTTGGGCCTCGCCATCGCCGTGGGCGGGAGTAACTTCGTTGCTCGGCATGGTTGCGGTCTCAAACCCGGCTTCAGGTGGCCGTCATGGCGTTTGCAGGTGCGCGCGCGCCGGCAAGCGGCCGGTCACCACGATATGACCCAGCGCTGCGAGCCCGACGTAGCCGGCGGTGACGAGCATGAAGTAGCCGTACCAGCTGAGAAAATTGGACCACCAGCCGGCGATGCTCTCATGTGCGATGCGGTTGCCGAGCCAGTAGAAACTCCCCTGGGTCAACAGGAAGCAGGCGCTCACCGAGAGTGTCAAGCTGACTGCGAGACGCCATAGATCGCCGGGCACCCTCTGGTAGCCGCGGCCGAGCCACGCGCCTCCCAGCCAGAGCAGCGAGTATGCCGGCACGATGAACCAATACGCGGCCGTGACACAATAGTCGCTGACGCCGTAGTAATGTATCGCGACGAAGTCGATCGCAACGGCCTCAATGAGCAGCGTGGGAAGCGCCCAGCGCCATTGCGAGGCCAAGTAGAAGCCGGCAATAAAGAACACCGCCCACGACGCATCGGGTGGTGCCGACCCGTTGCCGCACTGACCGAAGCGGGTGGCCGCCATGGCGGCGGCGAGCGCCAGAAAGCCGAGGCGCCGAGTTGAGTACTGGGTAAGCATGAAATGGCTCCTGCAAGGGGTCGGGCTGTAGCGCGCCGGCTGGCTTGAATCGCGAATATTCACGGATCACGGTTCGTCGTAATCGAGCGCCGACAAGCGGCCGATGCGCAGAGTGCCGCGAGGCGACACACCGCTTCCTGGTCGGCACCGAAAGGCCGAGTCTCGCCGAGGAGGATGGAAGAACTCATCGATACCGAAGTTCTTGGGGTACTGATGCGGTTCTTATCGTGGTTGACGCCCGGGCGTGCCGGGACGGGCGAGGGCCGAATCCGCAGTCAATGGCCTCGGGGGTCGCGAGGCGTCACCGCTGATCCGGCGGAGATTGCTGTCGCCTTCCCGTAGCGCGGCAATCGAGGTCGCGGCTGGAGGATGTGCCTCGGCATTCAAGAATTTCATCTGTCAACTCCTACACACGCCACGTGCGTCGAGGTGGACTCGGACAGAGCGTGCGGAGACGACAGAGGGCTGCGATACGCAGATATCGTAACCGGTCTGACATCGCCCAACGCGAGTCGCCGAGTGCGTGTCTCCGGCCGGTCTCCGGGCTCGCGAGTGGACGTGAAGTCCTCGAGACCGCACCTTCCCGTGCCGAGGGCACAGTGGTTCTTCGCGGTCTCCGGTTCGCTTACCGTTGCGTGGGCAGCGCCGGATTCGCATCCACCGAGCGGACGCTCACCGGTTTCCCGTTTCAGTCCAGGAAA
>DAIDUQ010000033.1:0-15378 GCA_027456605.1 Steroidobacteraceae bacterium
CGTGCCGCGCGCGCCAGCGCACGCAGGCGGGCGGCCTGCGGGTCGCGTAACGCAAAGCGAAGGTTCTGCTGAAGGTTGGCGCCCGCGACGGTCGCCGCGTCGATCACGGGCGCGACACGCTGTAGATCATTCAGACGAATCCGCACGACGTTGCTCACCTCGTAGCCTGTGAGTGTCGGCGGGCGGCCGTCGTTGGAGTACCGATACTGCGGCACGACCGAGTAGTTGGACGTCGTCAGCCGTGCCCCGGGACCCGCGGCGCGCCGTACGGCGGCAAGCACTTTGGAGGTGAGGTCCGCATTGCGGGCCGCGGCGGCTCGAGGGTGGAGCGAGTCGGTCCTGACGCCGACGTCCAGGTACACCCGATTGGGCATTTGCGAGACGGTCGCCTCGGCCGCGACGCGCAGAGTCGTCAGCGGGCGCTCGCTCCCCCAGGCGAGTGCCGGCGCAATGGCAAGTACGAGCAGAATCAGACGTTTCATGGTTCGGTCTCCATTCAGCCGGTGCGCTCAGCCGAGCAGACGCTCCCGCCGGTACAAACGGCCTGCGAGATACATGAGCACGGCCCCCAGCGCCAGGCTTACGCCCGCGGAAATCACCCCATAGCCGCTCGGCAGGGGCTCTCCGCGCAGCAGGCTCATGATGATGAAATGCTGGCTGAGCGAGGGCACCGCCATCAGCGCCGCACGCGGCTGCAGCCCCAGAATACTCGCGAAGATGAGCGGCAGCGTGGGCACCAGCAGCACCAGGCCGACGTAGGTCTGCGCCTCACGGTAGCTGCGCGTGTAGGAAGCCACAAGGGTCATCAGGGCCGCTCCCGCCGGAATCAGCGGCAGGCAGCCGAGGACGATGCCGGCCGCGACGCCGGGCCCGAAATTGGCGCTCATGCCGAGCCGCGCGAGTCCGATGTGCCGCAGGGTCACGGCGAAAGCCGCCACCGTGAGAATCAGCGATACGAGCATCATGACACACGCGGCCAGCATCTTGCCGTACACCAGATGCTCGCGTTCGACCGGTACCGTCAGCAGCGGCTCGAGCGAGCCGCGCTCGCGCTCCCCGGCGGTGGTGTCTATGGCGATGTACAGCCCGCTCATCAACATCGTGAACACGATGGCATAGCTCAACATGCCGAGCGTCAGCGCCGCCCGGCTCTGCGGCGTCGAGGTGTCGATCGGATGCAGCGCGATGGGCGCGAGCAGCTGCGGGTCGAGTCCGCGGGCCACCAGGCGCAACCGCGCGATCGTCCCGCCGTAGAGCCCGATCAGCGTGCTCAGGCGCTCGACCTTGCCCTGCACGCTGCGGTCGGATTCATCGGCGTAGAGGCGCAGTGGGGCCGGCTTGCCGGCCGCCAGCCGCGTACCGAACTCGCGCGGCACGTAGAGCAGCGGACCCTGCTGCCGCTCGACCAGACGGCGCGCGCGCGCGCGATCGACATTGACCGGCCTGACGCGCACCTGGTATTGGCGCAGGAAATCCAGCAGTCGCGGCGCACGCTCGGCGTGGGCCACGGTCAGCGTGATGGGTCCGGTATTGGCCGCGCCGCTGTGGCGGATGGCCATGAAGATGACCGTGCCGATCAGCGCCGGCATCAACAGCGGCCCGATGATGAGCGTGGTGAACAGGGAGCGGCGGTCGCGCAGGGTCTCGCGTAACTCCTTGCGCAAGACGCGCCAGATCGACTTCACGGGCCGCCCCCCGCACCGTCCGGATCGATCAGCCGAACGAACGCCTCCTCGAGCGAGGCCGTGCCGGCGCGCGCCTTGAGCTCGTCGGGCCCGGCCTGGACGACGACTCTGCCGCCGGCGATGACGATCACGTCGTCACACAGCGCGGCCACTTCCTGCATGACGTGGCTCGAGAACAGGATGCAGTGGCCCTCGTCGCGCAGCTCGCCGAGCAGCCGGCGCAACGTGCGCACGGCCATGACATCCAGGCCATTGGTCGGCTCATCGAGCAGCACGTTGCGCGGCTGATGCACCAGCGCCCGCGCTAGCGCGGTCTTGACGCGCTCCCCCTGGGAGAACCCCTTGGCCGGACGATCGGCGAAGGACTCCATTTCCAGCCGCGCGATGAGCTGCGCCGCGCGCGAACGGCGCGCGGTGCGCGGCAGCCCGTGCAGCGCCCCGAAATACTCGATATTCTCGCGCGCCGTCAGGTTTGGATAAACCCCGGCGCCGTGCGGAAGCACTCCCATCCGCCGGCGCGCCTCGAGCGGCTGGGCGAGAACGCTTGCGCCGTCGATCCACGCTTCGCCGCCGTCCGGCGTCAACACGGTGTATAGGATGCGCAATGTGGTCGACTTGCCCGCGCCGTTCGGCCCGAGCAGCCCGGTGATGCGACCGTCGGCTGCCCGCAGCGACACGCCGTCGACCGCGGTGAGCGTACCGAAGCGCTTGATGAGTGCGCGGGCCTCGATCATGCCGGTACGGCACTCACGGCCCGGGCCCGTTCAGGGTGAGGAAGAACGGCATGGGACGCACCGCGTGAACGCACGCCACATTCAGTCCCGACACCGACGCGCGCTGCACGAATTGCGCCATTACCTTGTCCATGCAGGGATCCATCAACTGGCCATGACCGCCTTGCGGCACCACGACACTCAGGCTGTGCGGATAGCCTCGCGCGACCAGCCGCGCATACCGCGGCGGGGTAATCGGATCGTTGCCGCCCGACAGCAGCAGCACGGGCACGTTCGAGTGCAGGGAAGCGTGAAAATCAGCGGCCACCGGCCCTTTCGGCCAGAGCTTGCAGACTGTTCTCAGCTCCCGCAGCGGCGCCGTGCCGAGAAAGGTGCGGCGCATCGCGGCGCGCTGCCCCGCCGTGACATGATAGAACGGCACGTCCTCGGAGCAGACCACGGAATTGTTCATGCCCACGGCGATTGCGTGGCTGTACACCCGGTCGATGAACAGGTATTGCCCGGCCAGCGGCCGGTAATTTCCGGCCGCCGCCGCATGCAGATCGAGCGGCAGGAGCGCCGCGAGCGCCGGCGTATAGCTGGCCAGGCGCAGCACCTGCCCGAGCTGGTAGGTACCCAGGCGCAGCGACACCGGCGTGCCGCGGGTCGGATCCGGGACGGTCACCTCGACCGGATGCGCCTCGAGAGTTGAGATGACATGGCGGTAGGTCGCCAGGGGATTACCGAAGCGGGCCCGGCAATCGGTCGCGGCGTCGCACTCGGCGAAAATGCGCTCGACGGCTCGCTGCGCGCTGAGCGCGCTCAGCGCGCCGATCGGCACCTGCGGCGGCACCACTGCGTCGAGAATCATGGTGCGCACGTGCTGCGGGAAGCGCCGCAGGTACTCCTGCGCGACCACGGTGCCGTAGGACGAGCCATACAGATCGATCTTGCGGTACCCGAGCGCGACACGCACGCGATTCAGATCGCCCACGGCCAGGTCGGTCGTGTAATCGCGCACGTGCGCGTGCTTGCGCAGCAGGCGGAGACATTGCTCGGTGGCCGCGACGATCTGCGCGCGAGTCGGCGGTCCGGTCTCAGCGTGCCGGCCGCGCCGGGTCGAAGGGCAATCGAGCGCGTTCGAGCCCTCGGTACCGCGCTGATCGACCAGCACGATGTCGCGGTCGCGATGGATCGGGGCGAAGGCGCTCGCGACGCCGGCATAGAATGTGGTGGCCGCCTCGCCGGGGCCACCGGCCAGGACGAACAACGGATCGGGTCGCGGCACGGTGCGCACCGCCGGCACCACGGCCACGGCCAGATCGATCCGCCGGCTGTGCGGATCGGCCGGATTCTGCGGCACCGCCAGCCGGCCGCACTCGGCCTTGACCAGCATCAGATCGCCGCTCGAGCGCAGCTCGCACGGCGCAAGCGCCAGATGTGCCGCCGCCGGAGCGGCCCAGGCCAGTGCGCTCGCGGCGATCAGAGCCACGGTCGAAAATCGCGATCCACTTCGCACCACGGCACGCATCATAATGTAATCCAGGGGCCGCGGCCGCGCCGTTTGGGCCGGCCCCGAGGCTGCACTACACTATGTCAATGCGATTCGCCCAGACGTTTCAGGTCATCGTCATCGGCGGCGGTCATGCCGGCACGGAGGCTGCGCTGGCGGCCGCGCGCATGGGGGCGCGCACCCTGCTGCTGACGCAGAATATCGAGACGCTGGGGCAGATGAGCTGCAACCCGGCGGTCGGGGGCATCGGCAAAGGCCACTTGGTGCGCGAGATCGACGCGCTCGGCGGCGCGATGGCCCGCGCGACCGACCGTGCCGGCATCCAGTTCCGCACGCTCAACGGCAGCAAGGGACCCGCGGTGCGCGCCACACGCGCGCAGGCCGACCGGCAGCTGTACAAGCAGGCGATTCGCGCGCGGATCGAGGCGGAGCCGGGCCTTTCGGTCTTTCAACAGGAGGTGGCCGACCTCCTGCTCGACGGTGAGTCGGTCCGCGGGGTCGTCACCGCGACCGGGATCGTGTTCGAGGCGCCGCGCGTGGTGTTGACGGTGGGCACGTTCCTCGGCGGACGCATCCACGTCGGACTCGACAACCACGCGGGAGGCCGGGCAGGCGATGCGCCGTCGAACCGCCTGGCGGCGCGCCTGCGCGAGCTGCCGCTGCGCGTCGGCCGCCTGAAGACGGGTACGCCTCCGCGCCTTGACGGGCGCACCATCGATTACAGCGTGATGACCGTGCAGCACAGCGACCAGCCGCTTCCGGTCTTCTCCTTCCTCGGCCGCTCGGCCGAACATCCGTCGCAGGTGCCCTGCCACATCACCCACACGACCGAGCAGACGCACGCCATCATCCGCGCGGCGAGCGATCGCTCACCGATGTTCACCGGCCTGATCGAGGGCGTGGGTCCGCGCTACTGTCCATCGATCGAGGACAAGGTGGCGCGCTTCGCCGACCGCGCCTCGCATCAGATCTTCGTCGAGCCCGAGGGCCTGACGACGCACGAGATTTATCCCAACGGCATCTCCACCAGCCTGCCGTTCGACGTGCAGATCGCCTTGGTCCACAGCATTCCGGGCTTCGAGAACGCCCATGTGACGCGGCCCGGCTACGCCATCGAATATGACTTCTTCGATCCCCGCGATCTGCGCCCGTCGCTGGAGACGCGCGCAGTGCATGGCCTGTACTTCGCCGGACAGATCAACGGCACGACCGGCTACGAGGAGGCCGCCGCGCAGGGCCTGCTCGCCGGCATCAATGCCACACTCGCGCTACGCGAGGCGCAGCCGTGGATTCCCGGGCGCAGTGACGGTTATCTCGGCGTCCTGGTCGATGACCTGGTGACGCGCGGCACGCGCGAGCCGTACCGCATGTTCACCAGCCGGGCCGAGCACCGCCTCCTGCTGCGCGAAGACAATGCCGATGCGCGGCTGACGCCGATAGGCCGTACCCTGGGCTTGGTCGACGATGAGCGTTGGCGCTTTTTCGAGACCAAACGGCGGCGCGTCGAGGCCGAGATCGAGCGCCTGCGGGCGCTGCGTATCCATCCGGCGGATCTTGAGGCACAGTGGTCGGCGCGCGTGCTGGGGGCATCTCTGGCGCGGGACGTGTCGGCATTCGAGCTGCTGCGCCGGCCCGAAGTCGCTTACGGCACGCTGCTCGAGATCGCCGCACCGCCCGCGGGAGACGCGTCTGCGGAAGAAGCCGACGAGCGGATCGCCGCGCAGCTCAGTGTCCAAGTAGAGGCGCTGGCGAAGTACGCCGGCTACATCGAGCGTCAGCTCGAAGAGGTGGCGCGGCAGCGCCGCAATGAGGAGACCCGATTGCCCGAGGACATCGATTACGCGCAGATCGCCGGGCTCTCGCACGAGGTGCGGGCGCGGCTGAACGAGTACCGCCCGGCGACACTCGGGCAGGCCGGCCGCGTGCCCGGCGTGACGCCCGCCGCGCTCTCCCTGCTCCTAGTACACCTGAAGAAGCGCGCTCCGGGCGCGGGCTCGCGCGTCGCATGAGCGCTTTCATCGAGCGCCTCGAGCGCAGCTGGGCGCGCAGCAACTCGCTGCTGTGCGTGGGGCTCGACCCGGAGATCGAGCGCTTTCCTCAAAGGATCGCGGCGCAAGCGTCGCCCATCTTTCAGTTCAACAAGGCGATCATCGACGCCACCGCCGATCTCGCCTGTGCGTTCAAGCCGCAGTTCGCGCATTACGCCGCCTACGAGGCCGAGGATCAGCTGCAGCGAACCATTGAGTACATCCACACCGCCTACCCCGACGTACCGGTGATCCTCGACGCCAAGCGAGGCGACGTGGGCAACACCGCCGAGCGCTATGCGATCGAAGCCTTCGAGCGGTACGAGGCCGACGCCGTCACGGTCAATCCGTACCTCGGCGCCGACTCCCTCGAGCCGTTTCTCAAGCGCGCGGATCGGGGCGTGGTCGTACTGTGCCGGACCTCGAATCCCGGCGCCCGGGACCTGCAGGATCTGACGGTGGACGCCGCCGGACGGCGGCTCTATCACATCGTGGCCGAGCTCGCGGCGCGCGAATGGAACGTCCGCGGCAACTGCCTGCTGGTGGTCGGTGCAACGTATCCGAAGGAGCTCGCGGAAGTGCGCTCCCTCGTCGGCAACATGCCGCTGCTGGTGCCGGGAGTCGGCGCGCAGGGCGGCGACGTGGGGGCGGCGGTGCGCAACGGCCAGACCGCCGCGGGAGCTGGGCTGATCGTCAACTCCTCGCGAGGCATCCTCTATGCCTCGAGCGGCGATGATTTCGCGGCGGCCGCCCGTTCGGCGGCCGAGACGCTGCGCGCACAGATCAACGCACACCGCTCGCCGGTGGCGCGCTGAGGGAGAACCGGGATCACTTGCGCCAGAAGGTCCGCGTGAACAGCACGATGACGCTGAAGATCTCCAGCCGCCCGAGCAGCATCGCGGTGGTGCAGATCCAGATCTGCGCCGTGCCGAGGCCGTGCAGGGTCCACGCCGCCTGACCGGGCAAGCCGTAGGCGGTATTGTTGATACACGCCACGATCACGCGGAAGGCGGGAGAAAAGCCCATGCCGGTGAGCAGCATGGCGAACACCAGCAGCGCCACCGCCATGAAATAGAGAAAGATGAATGCCAGCACCGCGCCGGCGATGCGCTCCGGAATCGGTCGCCCGCCGACGCGCACCGGCGCGACACCGCTGGGATGCACCAGCAATTTCAGCTCGCGCTCGGCCTCGCGAGTCAACACCAGAGCGCGGAACATCTTGATGCCCCCGCCGGTGGTGCCGGTACTGCAGACGAATCCGGATAGAAACAGCATCCAGATCGGCGCGAACACCGGCCAGCGGCTGAAGCCGTCGCGCACCGTCACCCACCCGGTCGTGGTCGCCATCGAGATGACATTGAACGCCGAATAGCGCAATGCGGTATTGAAAGACGGGAACACGTGATCGACCGCCAGCAGCACGGCAATGCCAAACACGCTGAGCGACAGCACGATGGCCATCGCCTTGAATTCCGGATCGTTACGGTACGGCCTGAGCGTCAAGCGGCGCAGCGCCACGAAATGGCGCGTGAAATTTATCGAGGCCGCCAACATGAGTCCCATCAGCACCAGATCCACCGCTGCCGAATGGAAATAGCCGATGCTCGCGTCGTGCGTCGAGAACCCGCCGAGCGCGACCGCCGAGAAGGCGTTGCAGATCGCGTCGAACCAGTTCATGCCGCTGATGCGCAGGCCGACGATTCCGGCAATGGTGAGCAGCACATAGACCAACCACACCGAGCGCGCCGCCTCGGTGATGCGCGGCTCGAGCTTCTGATCCTTCACCGGGCCGGGCGCGTCGGCCTTGTGCAGCTGCATGCCGCCGATCCCGAGCAGCGGCATCACGCCCATGGCCACCACGATCACCGCCAGACCGCCCACCCAGATGAGCGAACAGCGCCAGAAATTCAGCGACGGCGCAAGCGAGCCCAGGCCGGTGAGCACCGTCGAGCCCGTGGTCGTCAGGCCCGACATCGTCTCGAACAGCGCTCGGGTGAAGGTGAGTCCGGGCATCGCCATCAGCAGCGGCAGGGTCGCCACGACGGCGATCAGAATCCAACCGAGCGTCATCAGCATGAAACCATCGCGCGGCTTCAACTCGCGCCGGAACCGGAACGTGAGCGCCGAGACCGCCGCGCCCACGCATACGGTTAACGCGGCACAGATCAGGAACGTCGGCCACAGACCATCGCCCGTGGCAAGCGAGCAGGCGATGGGCAGCAGGTAGACCAGGCCGAATGCGGAGAGGATCAGTCCCAGGAAATAGACGATGCCGAGCATGCGATGCAGGTCTAGGGTGCGACCCGCGTGAACAGGCGCTCGACCGCGTCGATGTGACGCCGGTCGGCGAGAAACAGGATCAGATGATCGTTCGACTGAACGCGGGCGTCGTGATGCGCCATGATCACCTCCTCGCCGCGTACGATCGCGCCGATTGCGGCCCCCTCCGGCAGCTCGATCTCTTGCACCGTCCGCCCGACCACGCCTGAGTTGTGTTGCTCGCCGCGCGCGACTGCTTCGATCGCTTCCGCGGCGCCGTGCCGCAGTGAATGCACCCGCACCACATCGCCGCGCCGCACGTGCGCAAGCAAGGAACCGATGGTGATGTTCTGCGGCACGATCGCCACGTCGATGCTGCCACTCTCGATGAGGTCCGCGTAGGACGGCCTGTTCACCAGCGCCATGACTCTGGCCGCGCCAAGCCGTTTGGCGAGCATGGCCGACAGAATGTTGGCCTCCTCCGAGTTTGTGATCGCGGCGAACACATCGGTGCTGTCGATGTTCTCCTCGATGAGCAGCTCTTCGTCGGCCGCGTCTCCAGCCAGCACAATGGTGTTCTCGAGCTGTTCGGACGCCCGGCGCGCGCGCTCCGGATCGTGCTCGATCAGCTTGACCTGCGCGGAGCGCTCGAGCGAGCGCGCCAGAAGCCGTCCGATATTGCCGCCGCCGGCGATGAGCACGCGGTGTGCGCGTGAATCATCAGCGCGCAGCTCACCGATGACGCGCCGCACGTCATCGCGGGCGGCGAGGAAGAATACCTCGTCGCCGGCCTGGATGATCGTATCGCCGTCGGGAACGACATTGCGGCCGCCGCGGTAGATCGCCACGACACGCACCGCTGTATCTTCGAGGTGTTCACCGAGGACGCGCAGCGCGTGCCCGACGAGCGGACCGCCCTGTCCGGCATGCACCGCGGCGAGGCACACTTTGCCCCCTGCAAAGTCCAGCACCTGCAGCGCTCCGGGGTTCTGGATCAGCCGCTCCAGATACTCGGTCACGAGCTGTTCGGGACTGATGAATACATCGACGGCGATGGCCTGCTCGCTGAACAGCTGAGGACGGGAGGTGTACTCGGGAGAGCGGATTCGCGCGATCTTGGTCGGCGTGCGAAACAGCCGGAAGGCGACTTCACAGGCCATCATGTTGACTTCGTCGCTGTTCGTGAGTGCGACAAGCAGGTCCGCCTCATCGGCGCCGGCGGCTTCGAGAACGTTCGGATGCGCCGCGTTGCCCGCTACCGTGTGCACGTCGAGGCGATCCTGGATGTCGCGCAGCACGTCCACGTCGTTGTCGACGATGGTCACGTCATTGGCTTCTTCGCGTGAGAAGTGCCGGGCGACTGTGCGGCCCACCTGTCCGGCACCGAGAATCAGGATCTTCATAACGGCTCTAGATTGGCGTACTGCATCACCAGCCACTTGGTGCCCTGGCGCTCGAAATTCACCTGCACACGCGCCTGCGGCCCCGTGCCCTCGAGGTTCAGAATCACGCCCTCGCCGAACTTGCAGTGCCGGACGCGGGCCCCGAGCCGCATCCCGGGAGCCGAGGGCTCGTCACGGAGCATGCGGGAGGCGTATCCGGCGCGGCGGCGCGGCGGCGCCTGCTCGGCGCCCGCCTCCCGGGCGAAGCGGCCGGGCGCCACCGGTCGGCTGACGTGCAAGCGCGGCCGGACTTCCTCGATGAGATCTTCCGGCGTGTCCTTGATGAACCGCGACGGCTGGCTGAAGCTGTCAATGCCGTGCAGCCGCCTTTGTTCCGCGTAAGTGAGATACAGCTGCCGCATCGCCCGAGTCATGCCGACGTAACAGAGTCGGCGCTCTTCCTCCAGTCCCTCGAGATTTGCGATCGAGCGCTGGTGAGGGAACAGACCGTCCTCCATGCCGCACAGGAACACGATGGGAAATTCCAGGCCTTTCGCCGTGTGCAGCGTCATCATCTGCACGCAGTCCTCCCATGCATCCGCCTGTCCCTCGCCGGACTCGAGCGTCACGTGCGCGAGAAACGCCTCGAGCGGCGGCAGCTCGGTCTCGAGCCGCTCGGCACCGAAGCCGCGCGCCGCACTGACCAATTCCTCGAGGTTCTCGACGCGCGCCTCACCCCGGTCGGCCTTGTCGCGCTGGTGGAATTCGATCAAACCCGTGGCGGCGAGCATGCGGTCGACCTGCTCATGCAGGGCGAGCCCGGTGACTTCCTCGGCGAGCCGCTCGATCAGCTCCATGAATCCTCGCATCGCGACCGATGCCCGCGCCCCCAGGGCTTCACCCAGGCACGCGCCGGTGGCTTCCCACAGGGAGGTGCCGCCCGCGCGCGCCGCGGCGCGCACGGTGTCGAGGCTCTTGGCGCCGATACCACGGGTCGGCAGATTCACCACCCGCTCGAACGACGCGTCGTCGCGACGATTGACGAGCAGACGCAGATACGCCAGCGCGTCTTTGATCTCGGCGCGCTCGAAGAAGCGCAAGCCGCCGTACACGCGGTAGGGCATGCGCGCGGCAAGGAAGATTTCCTCGAACACGCGCGACTGAGCGTTCGAGCGGTACAGGATGGCGGTGTCGCGGTGCGCCCCGCCGTGCGCGACGTGCTCGCGGATGCGCTGACAGACGAACTCGGCCTCGTCGCGCTCATTGAAGGCGGCGTACAGCCGGATCGGCTCACCCTGCGCGCCACTGGTCCACAGTGTCTTGCCGAGCCGCCCGGCGTTGTTGGCGATCAGCCCGTTCGCGGCTGCGAGTATTGCGCCGGTGGAGCGGTAATTCTGCTCCAGGCGGAACAGACTGACGGCCGGAAAATCACGCCCGAACTGCTGCAGATTCTCCACGCGTGCGCCCCGCCAGCCATAGACCGACTGATCGTCGTCGCCGACGACGAACGGGCAGGATTCCGAGCCGACCAGCAGCTTCAACCATGCGTACTGGATGGCATTGGTGTCCTGGAACTCATCGACCAGCACGTGCCGAAAGCGCTGGCGGTAGTGCTGCAGGATCGCCGGCTGATCGCGCCAGAGCTCGAACGAGCGAAGCAGCAGCTCGGCGAAATCGACGACTCCGCTGCGCGCGCACGCCTCCTCGTACAGGGTGTACAGCCGGATCATCTGCGCGCGGGTCGGATCGTTGCCGGCCTTGAGGCTCCGCGGCCGGCGGCCCTCGTCCTTGTTCGAATTGATGAACCACTGGATCTCGCGCGGTGCCCAGCGGGTCTCGTCGAGCTGCTCGGCTTTGAGCAGCTTCTTGATCAGGCGTTGCTGATCCTCCGCATCGAGGATCTGGAAGCTCTCGATGAGCCCGGCCTCGCGCCAGTGCCGTCGCAGCAGGCGGTGCGAGATCCCATGAAACGTACCGATCCACAACACCCCGGGCGGCATGCCGAGCAGGCTCTCGACGCGCGCGCGCATCTCCCCGGCGGCCTTGTTGGTGAAGGTCACCGCCAGAATCGAATGGGGCGAGACATCGTGCGCGCGGATCAGCCACGCGATACGGTGGGTCAGCACGCGCGTCTTGCCGCTGCCGGCGCCGGCCAGCACCAGCGCAGGTCCGAGGGGTGCGGTCACGGCGGCTCGCTGGGCCGCGTTCAGGGGCTCGAGGATCGAATCGGCATTCATGGGCGGGGCATTCTACTACCAGGCGTTGCGCAGCTTGCGCAGTCTGATGAAGACGGTGCGCGCGCTCGGGTGCGCCCCGAGGTCCGCATCCGTCTCACGGAGCCGCTCGATCAGCGCGGGGCTGTCGAGCCGCAGGAAGGTGTTGATCCGCTTCTCGTCGGCAAGCGTGGTTACCGGCACCCCGGCGGGCTCGACCGAGCGCAAGGCGGTCAGCAGCGCGCGCGCCGCTTCATTATCCGGCTCCCGGTCCAGGGTGAACGCCAGATTGCGCGAGAGATATTCGTGGCCCGGATAGATCCGGGTCTCATCCGGCAGCCGGGCGAGAATCCGGCTGAAAGTCTCGTAGAGACGCTCCGGATCGCCGCCGTTGTGGCAGTTGCCGGCACCGGCGTTGCACAGCGTGTCACCGCTGAACAATGCCGGCCGATCGCCGTGCGAAAACAGGCAGACGTGCGCGAGCGTATGTCCCGGTGTGTCCAGGCATTCGAGGTCGAGCCGCCCGACGCGAATCACCTCGCCCGCCGCGAGACCGCGATCGACGCCGGGGATGCGCGCCGCGACATGCGCCAGCAGCTTGGCGCCCGTGGCGCTCACCAGCCCGGCATTCCCCCCGGTATGGTCGCCGTGCTCATGGGTATTGAGGATCTGAGTGATCGTCCAGCCGCGCTTGCGTGCCGCGGCCAGGCACAGCCGCCACTCCAGCGGGTCGACCGCAAGCGCCTCGCCGGTCTCGGGGCAGGCCACCAGATAGTGGAAGTTTCGGTAGGCGTTGCCCGTCCAGATGCGCTCGATCAGCATGGCGGGAGCATACCCGATCGGCGTGCGCACGGGGTCTGCGCAAATCTGCGTGAGACCCGCCGATTGGCCGCCGCAAGGATGGCAAAGCCCCTTTCCGTTCCCGGGCTTACGAACCCTCAGGGCATCAGGTCTGTTGCACCGACACGCCCGCGACCAGCGCCCCGGCGCCTGGCTCGGCAACGCGCAGCGTGCACAGACCCGCGATCAGAAGGCTGACTCCGCCGAGCACAAGGCCGTAGACCGGCTGGTTTCCGAAGAACGCGTGCAGCAACACCCCAAGCACGCTCGCCGCCAGGATCTGCGGTATGGTGATGAAGAAATTGAACATCCCCATGTACACACCCATCTTCTCGGCCGGCAGGTTATCCGCAAGCAGCGTGTAGGGGAGCGACAAGATGGACGCCCAGCCGAAGCCCACCCCGAGCATCGACAGCAACAGCCAGTCCGGATTACGGATCCAGACGAAGGAGATCAGCCCGAGAGCCGCCGCCGCCAGATTGATCACGTGGCTCCAGCGCAAGCCCGCCGCCCGCACCATCAGAGGGATGACGAGGGCCGCCAGGACGGCAAAGCCACTGTACGCGCCGGAGAGAACGTCAGCCCAGTTGGCGCCGGCGTTATACGCCACCGACAGAGGATTACTGCTCCCGAACTGCACCGAGGTCACCGCTGGCGTGGCATACAGCCAAAGGGCGAACATCGCGAACCAGGAGAAGAACTGCACCCATGCCAGACGCCGCATCGGTCCGGGCATGCCGTACAGGTCGGTCATGACCTGCCGCGTCATGCCCGGAGAGCGCGCGCGACTCAGCCACAAATAGAGAGCGCCGGCCACGGCCATACCGCCCGCGAGCAGGTACAACTGCGCGGCGAGGGAAAAATGCCAGATGACGAACATTGCTGCGGCACCCGCCGCGAGCAGCGCCAGGCCCGGCCGCCAAGCACGAGACACATCGGCGTCTGGGTGCGCCGGCAGCGAGTCGCTGAAGCCGTGTAGCCGCTCGGGCGGGTATTCGCGCGTGGTAAGAACGGTCCAGGTCACGGCGGTCAGCATCACCGCGCCCCCGGAATAGAATGCGATGCGCACCGTATCCGGAATGTGTCCTGCCGGCGCCACATTGGCGACGCCCAAGCGCGCCAGCGCCCACGGCAGGATCGAGGAGAGCACTCCGCCGACACCGATGAAAAAGCTCTGCAGCGCAAATCCCAGCGGCCGCTGCGATGTCGGCAGCTGATCGGCGACGAACGCGCGAAACGGCTCCATCGAAATGTTGACGGATGCGTTCATCACCCACAGCATCACCGCCGCCACCCACAGTGCCGGGGAGTTCGGCATCGCCAAAAGAGCCAGTGTCGTGAGAATCGCGCCGCCGAGGAAATACGGACGCCGCCGGCCGAATCGACCCCAGGTATGATCCGAGGCGTAGCCAATGAGCGGCTGCATCAACAGACCCGTGATCGGCGCGGCCACCCAGAGCACGGGGATCTGCTGCATGTCGGCCCCGAGAGTCTGGAAGATGCGACTGACGTTGGCGGTCTGCAGTCCAAACGCGAACTGGATACCGAGAAACCCGAGTGACATGTTCCAGATTTGCCGGAACGAGAGCTCGGGCTTGCCGCTCACGGCGCGAGGTCCGCCGCAAGCGGCGCGATGCGTAGTCCGTAGATCTTCGCTGCGTTCAGCGGACCCGTGGCCCCGCCCGTGCCGCCGGTGTAGTAGGCATAATGTGCCAGATCGCTCATGTTGAATCCGCCGACGAGTCGGAACGTGCACCGCGCTCCTGCGCGCGCGTGGAAATGAACCGTCGTGGAGGCCTGCACGCCATCGCTCTGAGGCATGACCAAGGGACGCGTCACGGGGGCAGCGCCAGCGCAGCGGATGACCATGCGCCGCACTGCCGCAGTGATGCCGGTGCTGATGGGGCCGTGCGCATTGTCGTAGTCCACCCATGCCAAGTACTCGCCGGAGCGCGCCGCGGTCCAGCGCCGGGGCCAGGCCGAGCCCACGGTGCTCACCGGCCCGACGCAGATCGCCGGGCTGTGCAGCGACTCCAGATCCTCGCTCCCCCGCGCCGTCACACTGAAGCACTGAATGCCATCGGCTTGCGGTACAGACGCGCGGCCCGCGAGCGGTCCGAGGCGGCGGCCGTTGAGGTACAGAACACCCGGTGCCCGAGACTGTATGAGCCAGCTGTCGCCCACGGCTTTCACCACGGGTGCCGGCGGTGTCGCCGGCAGATACATCGGTGCATGCGTGCGCAGCGGCGGCGCGGCCACGTCCCGACCGACCAACCGCACCCGCGTCACATGACCAATCCGGCTGACCGAGCCGGCAACGAGTAGATTGCCGCTGATGCTCCGCGGCCGCTTGAGCTCGATGTGTCTCCCGCCCAACGTCAGGCTGATCTCACGCCGGGCGCCGAACAGCATCGGCACGAGCGACACCGGCAGCTCTGGCTGGATTCGACCGTCATCGCGCACACCGAATACCCCCCGCACCACCATGTCGAGATAACCAGCTACCGACCAGAGCTGCCGGCGCGAGTCGACCACCGGCCCGCCGAGCCGGCCGGGCACGTGCGTCGATTGAGCGAGCAGGGTGAAATTCTCCATATTCGACCCGCTCAGCGCCGCGCCGCGCATCAGCGACCTCACCTCGCGCGCGATCAGCGGCCCATCCTCGACCCGGCGCGCCGCCCACAGGGTGTATGCGCTCACGAACGGCCAAATCGCGCTGTTGTGGTAAATGGGCTGATCGCGCCGT
>DAIDUQ010000034.1:0-1567 GCA_027456605.1 Steroidobacteraceae bacterium
CGCTCAACGATGCGTGCAATAGATGACGCCATGGATGCCTCGAGGCGGCGCTCTCGTGCGGTTGCGGTCGTTCTGGTGGCCGCGGTCCACCTGGGGTTGATCTATCTCCTCGCGCGCGCCCTCGCCCCGAGCATCAATTCAAGCGACCGCATTGCCGCGCCGCCCGTGCGCATCATCTGGGTCGTGCAGCCACAGTTACCGCTGCTGGCGAAGCCCGAGCGGCTGCCCTCGAAGCCGAAGCTCGCCCGGATCGAGGTCACGCTGCCGCAGCCGGCGCTGGAGTTCCGCCCGCACATACTGCCCGAGCCGGCGCTGAGCGCGGGGTCCGCCCAACACGCGCAGGGCTCGCCGGTGCGGCAGGGACGCATCGGGCAGGTCGGCGCGCCGCTGGCGCTGGCCCTTGCTCGCTACGTGGCGCCGATCTATCCGCGCGCGGCTGTGCGCTACGGGCTTCACGGCAGTGTGGTCATGAGGCTGCTGGTGAATGCGCATTGGGGCGTCAGGAGAGTCAAGATCCTGCGCAGCAGCGGATCGGCGCTGCTCGACAGAGCGGCGGCAAATGCGGTCCGACACTGGAAGTTCGTGCCTCAGACCGGCCTGTCCCGCGGCAAGCCGATCTGGGGGGTCGTGCAGATCACGTTCTCGCCCCCACAGCGGCTGCTTGGCGTGCCCATCATTATCATGCCGTATGTCGCGATCGCCCGTGAGGTCGCGGCATTGATTGCGAGAAATCGCGGCGGGCATCCGCGGGGGGCAACGGCGGAGGCGGCCCTGCGCACGCTGCTGCACAAACTCATCGCGGCATTTCCGCGCAAGTCCGGGCAACATCATGAGACCAGCCGTCACTCGGCCGCAGAGTCGCTCGACGCCGAGTTGGCGGCGTTGGGCCCGATCCGCGCCGTCACGTTTCTCGGCCTCGTCAATCATGGCGTAGAAGACGCCAGACCCGGCCTGCCTGGCACGAGATACCTGTTCCAGCGGGCGGTGGCGAGCTGGCAAGCGTATGCCATCAAACAGAAGGGCGGCTCATCGGTCTGGCTGGTCGCGGCGGGCTCCCGCGGCAGGATCATGCGCATCGAAGTCGCGATACGATGAGTCCGCCAGGTGAGGCCGCGGCAGTGCGCCAGGCGGCGCTCGCGCCGGCACGGCGCGCAGCGGCGGGCGCGGAGCCACAGATCCGACGCACTCACTCAAGCGCCGAGTTCCACCTGCCAGGACACTGACGCATCGGCAATGAGGGAGGAGCGAACGCTGCAGTACTTGGTGACCGAGAGCTCGACGGCGCGAGTGGCTTTGTCAATCGTCGTGCCTGGCGCCGAGATCCTGAAATGCAGGACGGCCGAAGCCAGCCGGCGCGGAATCGACTCGACGCGGTTCGATTCGACGCGAATGCCGAGAGCGTGAATCGGGGTGCGCTGCTTCTCCAGTATGGTGACCACATCTACCGCGGCGCATGTGGCGATCGCCGCGAGCAGCACATCGAACGGACTGGGCGCAGTCTGTCCGTCGCCATCGATGCGGATCTTGGGGCCCTGTGCCCGGCCGGCTTCGAAGGTCTGCCCGCTGA
>DAIDUQ010000035.1:0-4265 GCA_027456605.1 Steroidobacteraceae bacterium
TCTTCAAGGGGACCCGACGTTCGGGTGAGGGGGATGACGAGACCGAATCGCAGCTGCTGGGTGGCTCGCCGAGCGAGACTATGAGGCGTTCATGCGCCTCGCGGTGCGCTCTAAGCGGAACATCATCGTCTCGGGGCCGACGGGGTCGGGCAAGACCACCTGGACGAAGGCGCTGATCCTGGAGATTCCGTGCGAGGAGCGGCTGATCACCATCGAGGATGCGCGCGAGCTCGTGCTCGATCGGCACCCCAATCATGTCCGGTTGTTCTATTCGAAGGACGATCAGGGGCTCGCTCGGGTGACTCCGAAACAGCTGCTGGAGTCCTGTCTGCGGATGAAGCCGGATCGGATCCTGCTCGCGGAGCTGCGCTCCGAGGAGGCGTTCGATTACTTGAGGAACGTCAACTCGGGTCATCCGGGCTCGATCACGAGCATTCATGCGGCGAGTGCGGAGTTGGCGTTCGAGCAGCTGGTGTTGCTCGTGAAGCAGAGCCGGGCGGGGTGTGAACTCTCGCGCCGGGACATCAAACATCTGCTGTACCTTCTGGTGGACGTCGTGATCCAGTTCGGGGTGGAGCGGCACGAGCGCTTCGTTAAGGAAATCTGGTATGAGCCGGCCCGCAAGCGTCGCAACGCCCTGGCCGCGCGGTAGGCGGGCGCATCCGGGCTGGACTCGGGCGCTGCGGTTTGCAGTGATCGCGGTGGCCGCGGGGGTGGCGGCAGAGTACCTCGCCGGCTGCTTCTTCCTGTGGTCGGTGCATGGGAATGTCCGCGCGGCGGGACTTCTGACCGTGCTGCGCTATGCGTACTGGTATGGCGGTCATGCGGCGGTGCGGGGACGGCTCGAGGCCGCGAGCGCGGCGGGCTTGGGCGTGGTGATGCTCTGTGCCGTGGGGGTGTTCCTGCCCCGGCGGCGATCGCTTCACGGCGATGCACGTTTTGCGCGGCGCGCCGAGGTGCGGGATGCCGGGCTCCTCGAGGGGGAGGGGATCGTGCTCGGACGGGTGGGCGGTGTGGGACCGTTCGGTGGATCCTTTCTGATGCTTCCGGGGCAGCAGGGAGTGGCGCTGTCTGCCCATCCCCGGGCGGGCAAGGGCGTGGGGGTGGTGATCCCGACGCTCCTCACCTGGCCCGGTTCGGTGGTGTGCGTCGACATCAAGCGGGAAAACTGGACGCTGACGGCGGGATGCCGCGCGCACGCAGGGCAGGCGACGCTTCTTTTTGATCCGCTCTCCCGCGAGGGACGCACCGACCGCTGGAATCCCCTCGACTACGTGGATCCCGTGCCGGGGCACCTGGTGAGCGATCTGCAGCTGATCGCGAACATGTTCTTTCCGGATCCGCCGAACTCGGATCCGTTCTGGATGAGCTCGGCGCGCTCGCTGTTTCTCGGGATCGCGCTGTATCTCTTTTCCACGCCGAGCCTGCCACGCACGATCGGGGAAATCCTGCGTCAGGGGATGGCGGATGACGAGGAGGGGTTCGCACACAAGTGGCGGCGGGTCATTCAGGGGCGCATGAGTGGGGATCAGCCGCTCTCGGAGGAATGTGTGCGGGCGCTCTATGACGTGATTGATCTGGCGCCGCAGACGACCTCGTCGATTCGCAAGACGTTCACCTCACGGCTCGATCTCTGGGCCAATCCGGTCCTCGATGCCGCGACCGCGGCGAGCGACTTCGATCTGCGCAAACTGCGCGAGGAACCCATGTCGATCTACCTCGGGGTGATGCCGAAGGATCTGCACCGGCTGCAGCCGCTCGTGAATCTTGTCTTCCAGCAGGCGATTGCGCTGCAGACAGATGAGCTGCCCGAGCATAACCCACGGTTTCGCCACCCCGTGCTGATGGTGCTCGATGAGTTTCCGGCGCTGGGGAGGATTCCGATCATTGCCGAGGCGAGCGGGTTCCTGCCGGGCTACAACGTGCGCACGCTCATGATCATGCAGACCCCGGCGCAGCTGCGCCAGGTGTACGGAGAGGACGGCGCGCGCACGCTCTTAAAGACGCTCGCGGCGCGGATTTTCTTTGCGCCGAAGGACATGGACGATGCGGAGGAAATCTCGCGCGAGCTCGGGATGACCACCGTGAAGGTGAAGACGCATTCCGGGCCCGCGTGGGAGTTCTCGAACGGCAAGGGCGCCCGGCATCGCTCGGTGAGCGTGAGCGAGCAGCGCCGGCCGCTGATGCTGCCGCAGGAAGTGCGCGCGCTCGGCAAGGAGCGCGCGATCGTGTTGACCGAGGACGCGCCACCCATTCGCTGTCGGAAGATCCGCTACTACCGCGTGCCGGTGCTCCGGGATCGGATTCGGCCGCCGCCTGTGGTGCCGGCGGTGTCGATCGAGCGGGGTGCAACGCGGCCGGGATGCATCGGAACTGCGGGGGTGGGGACGGCGGATCAGAGGGAGGGCGGTGCGGCTGCAGTGCAGCCTGCCGTCGAGATGGAGCCGGCAGAGGCGGGACGGGGGACGCTGCAGATGCACGAGGCGACAGTGGAGGATCTCGAGCGGGAAGAATCCCTGACGCTCGAGGATTTCGCGACGGATTTCAGTCAGGTGCCGATCCCGGATCGTGAGGGACCGGTGACCGACGGCGAGCTCGATCGGGCGGTCGAGGCGTTTCTCGAGACGCTGCAGCGATAGGAGGGGCTATGGCGAAGGCGACGCGGACCGGGAATGGCCTCGAGAAGGGGTCGGGTGCTGAGCCGACCTCGGAGGCGGATAAGGTGCCGCGACCGCGTAAGCCGGCCGCGCCGCGCCACGCACCTGATCGGGAGGCGGTGAATGGGATTCGCCCGAGCCGGCCGCGCAGCCGCGTGAACGGGCGTGAGCGATCCGCCGATGCGGCTCAGCAGGCCGAGGCAAAGCCGCAGCCTGCGAGCGCGGAACGTCCGCCGGTCGGCGCGGCGCCCGGGTCCTCGGGATCGGGTGCGTCGACGGATCCCTGGGCGCTGCCGCCGTCAGTGCGGGAGCGGTTCGTGCAGGAGCGGCGGCGGTTTTATTTTCCGGATGGCACGGAAGCCTTTCGGGACGGGGGGCGGCGGCTGACGACGGGCAGTGAGAACACCGAGGTGGTGCGCAGCTTCGTGGAAATTGCGCAGACCCGCGGGTGGGGCGAGATCGTGGTGGAGGGGAGCGAGCGGTTCCGGCGCGAAGCCTGGCGGCAGGCGCGGCTCGCGGACCTCGAGGTGCGCGGCTATCGGCCGACCGTGGCCGAGCGGGCCATGTTGGCGCGTGCCTTGGCGCGCAAGGCCGACGGTGCACAGCTCGAGCTCGACGTGAGCGATCGCGGGGACGCAGGACGAGCGCATGGGACGGGTGCGCCTCGAGCGCCGGCGGAACCGCCGATACCGGCGGCGCCGACAGAGGCGCGTGCAGATCGCTCGCGCGGTGAAGCGCGGACCGAGCTCTTGGTGGGGACACTCCTCGACCACGGTCGTGAGCACTATCGATTCGATCCACAGGAGGACCTGTCGTACTTCGTGCGCGTCAGGAACGCCGAGGGCACGCGCACGATCTGGGGCAAGGATCTGGAGCGAGCGATCACGCACTCGCTCACGCAGCCTGAGATCGGGGACGCGGTGGGGTTGCGCCGGGTCGGGGCGGAGAAGGTCACGGTCCGGCGGCGGGAGCGCGATGGGGACGGTCAGGTGATCGGGGCGCATGCGCTCGGCGCTGAGCGTCACCGCTGGGTGGTGGAGAAGCGGGGGTTCTTCGAGGAGCGCGCTGCGGCGGCGGCCCTCGTGCGGGATGGGTCGGTCGATCGGCGACAGGTGGCGGGTGCGCATCCGGAGCTCGTGGGGACATTCCTGCAGCTGCGCGCCGCGGAGCTCGCGGCGCGGCGACTGCGGGATCCTCAGGATCAGCGGCGATTCGTGGCGCTCGTGCGGGGCGCGCTGGCGGATGCGGTGGAGCGGGGGGACCCGCTGCAGCCGGTCCGATTGCGAAGCCGCCCGGCCCGCACGCCGGAGCGAGTGCCTCGGGCGCAGGAGGCGCAGCGCGTGCGTTGATCAGCGCATGGCGCGGATTGCGGTCGCTGGCTTCGATGACGGCCGCGCGACGCACGCAGCCGCCGACGTCCGATCCGACGCTCTGAGTGACGTCGGAAAGCACGTCCACCCGACCGGTCGAAAGCGTCCCAGCGGGTACTGGTCTAGACTCAACGGATGAGCAGTGATAAGGCGGACGCCCCGGTTGCGGGCGACGAGCGCATCCATCTGGTGACCATCGACTGGGCCCGGGGGAAGTGGTCCGGGGTGCCCGGCAAGT
>DAIDUQ010000036.1:0-1654 GCA_027456605.1 Steroidobacteraceae bacterium
AGTTGACATCGCGCGCTCGGGCGCGAAGCCACGGAACCTGACGATCCCGAACGCGCACGCGCAGCGTGCGTTCGCACTCATCTTCCGGACACTCTGCGCGTTTGCGGGTCATTTCCACCAGTATAGCTGCTGATTTATACAGCTATCAAGCCGGAAGCGCCTTATATCTCCGGCCTGAAGGCCGGAGTTTTACGGCGCGGCTGGATAATAACCGAAGCACGCTTAGGTTACTAGCCACCCCATCAAGGGTAAGTTGTGAAACACCGCCCTGCCCCGCTCGAATCAAGGGGTTGCGTGTTTCATAAGTCGATTTCATAATTAGTGCCGGTTTTTTGCTTCCCTCGGACGACGGTACCCCCATGAGCAATGTCACCCGCCTCCCCCCTTCCGGAAAGAAGGTCCATGTCGAAGCCGACATCCCGGCGATCCAGCTCGACGAATTCGACCGCGCCATCACGGCGCTCGTCGCCGGCGAGCGGCCGCGGATGGACACTCTGGCGCGGGATGAGGGCGAGATCGTCAGCCGCGCCATGGCCGTTCTGCGGCGGATCGAGGCGGCGATCGAAGCGCATCCCGGCGCCGGGCAGGCGCGCCGCCTGGTGAAGTTCCCGGCGGGGGTGGTCTACAACGGCGAGGACCATCCGTTCGACCTCGGGGAACTGCGGGCGCTCGACACCGAGCTCGCCAATGCGTGTCTCGATTACCTGAACTACGACCGCCTGGGCAAGCACGAGGTCCACAAGCACCTGACGAACGGCGATCGCGATCTGCATCGCTGGCTCGAGCGCTACGACCTCCTGCCGCGCGAGTCATGAGCGGCACCGTGTCGGCGGCGTTCTCCGAGGCCGAAATCGAGCGCCTGAAGGCGCTCCTCGCCGCGAATCGCAATCCCGGCGCACTCTCGCTCGAGGCGGTCGACGGCCTCTTCTGCGCGTTGATCGCGAGCCCCGCTTTGGTCATGCCGCACGAGTACCTGCCGGTGATCCTGGGCGGGACCCTCGGCGAGGGAGGTCTGCTCGGCGACCTCGCGGGGGTGCAGGAGATGATGGGGCTGCTGATGCGCCTGTGGAATGCCATCGCGCAGGACTTCGAGCACGACGGCGCGCACCTGGCCTACATCGAGGAGCCCGGGATCGATGGCATCACGGGACGCGCCTGGGCGCGCGGCTACATGCGGGGTACGCGCCTCGCCCCCGCGGGATGGAGCCGGATTTTTCACGATGACCACGAGGCCCTGGCCCTCAGCATTCCGATCGCGGCGGGCGAGATCGATCCGGAGTGGCCGAAGGAACCGCTGACCGCGGAGAAGTCCGACGAGCTGCTGCGGAACATGCTCGCCGACGCGGTGCGCATGTATCGGTACTTCAAGGAGGACCGGCTCGCGTATGCGCAGGCGGCCGCCCGGCGCGCACCGCCCGAGCCGTACGAACGCGCCGCTCCCAAGGTCGGGCGCAATGATCCCTGTCCCTGCGGCAGCGGAAAGAAGTACAAACGCTGCTGCGGAGCTCCGGCGTCCGGCGACCGGGTCGTGCACTGATGGGGCGCATGATCAAATCCTGGGTGGTCGATCTGCGCCATTTCCTGCTGCCGGATGGCAAGGTGGCGCCCTTGCCGCCGCGGGCGCAGCGCCTCTTCGCCTACTGGACGGAGATCG
>DAIDUQ010000037.1:0-10173 GCA_027456605.1 Steroidobacteraceae bacterium
TGATCGGTGGAAAAGGGACCCGAGAACCACCCCTTGCGCACGAGCGAGATAGTGAACAGACGGAGATCTGGGGCCCGCCGCCCGATGTCCGACCAGAACGCCGGGATGCCGGTACGCGAGTTCCCACGGTGGTTCGGCGCAGACGCGGTGCGCCACGCGCCCTACGCGAGCGGCGCTCTCGTGATCCGCGGGATTCCAGAGAAAGGCGAGGTAGCGGTGCATCGGACCGTCACGCGACGAGAATGACGGTGTACTGACGCGCTCTCTCGGCGTCCTCGTTCAGACAGAGGTCCGCATATTGCACCCAGCAGTGGGCGGACCAGGGAGTCAGCGTCACAGCAAACACCCAGTGGGGGAAGCAGCCGTACGGCGCCAGAAACTCCAATAGGGCGAGCGAATCGAACAGGCACAGGGCGTCCTTGGGGTACAGCGGACGCATGCGACGAAAGAGCGCCACGAGCCGGTGGAGTTCTGACAGTTCGAGCGGGCGATCGGATGTACGGGCTTCGCGGCGGCGCTCGACGGCGCGTATCGTGCGTTCGAGGGTCATGAATCGGAGGCGCCCCGTGGAGGCGAGGCACGCGGCGAAGAACCGCCCAACGTCGCGTAGGCGGCTGCGCGAGGGATAATCACCGCTGGCGGCCAGGAAGTCCTCGCGGGGCGGCGGAATGTCTGCGGGATTCATCGGTGCCGCTTCTGCGCCTGGACTCAACAGGTCGCGGTTCAGAAGCTCTGTCACGAGCGCGTAGCGCGCTCTCGCGTTCTTCTCAGGTGCCGTCCAGTCGATGAGCAGTTCTCGTTCGAGGGCGTGCGGAGCGGGGGAAAACAGCGTGGCGAAGAGCCAGGCGTTCTCGCCTGTGAGCAGGCTGTACTCATCGGCCCGCAGATCCAAGAAGATCACCGCGTCTTGGACGAACGCGTAGTGCACGTGGCCGGGGAAGTGGTAGGCCGTCACGGCGTGGGGTTTTCATCCGTCGTTGGAAAAGGCGGGCACGCAGGCCGAAGGGGCTGCATGCCCGCCATGACGCCTCGCGACGTCATCGAAAGCAGGTGAATCCTGCTAGAGAGTCTGGTACTGCTGCGGGAACACGGTCTCCGGAACGGTGCCGCTCTTTGCGCTCTTCGTCTCCGTCGAAACTTTGCCGAGTGTGATCATGACGATTCTCCGTTGCTGAGTGATGTCGTTTACCGCGTATGTCGCGGCGTGACCATGGTTCATGTTTGGCGGCGTACCGTCAATGAACGGCCGAGTGTGGCCTCAGGAGGGTTTGGCGGCGGATCCGTGTCGCCGCCATTCCCGGCGCGAGAGAGCCGCGTGAGGGATACGGAGGCCCGGAAACAGTGGAATTATCAGGGGTTTTCTTGTCGATGCCGGCGTATTGGCCGTGATCGCAGGGCGCCGCCGTGTTGCCGAGAGCGGGCGGGTCGGTAGGGTGACTGAAGAAATGCCGCGTGCGTGGGGTGACACGTCTGCGAGATTTTCGCGGGTGTTTCTGGCTGTTGATCGCGGGTTTGGCGCTGTGACGCGGGAGTCTGCAGCGCTTACCGGACTGTGTTGACGGCGACGCAGGCCGGGAACACGCTGTGCTCGGGGCGTATGATCCGAGGCCGATCGTGGAGCGCGGGGACAATATAGACGGCGATGGGCCGGCGGACGCGGCGGACCTTCCGCGGGGCGGTGTTGGCGCATTCCTGCGCTTCGAGCAGCGCGGGCTGTGGAGACCGGAGCGCCTGCGGGATCTGAGCGCGCCGTCCGGGGCGGTGAGGTCGTACTTTCCGGAGCGCGGGAGGGTGTTCCGCTTGCCCTGTTTTCGCCTCAGAGGCGCGTCCGTGGTGCGCTATGGACAATCGGCGGCAAGGGCGTTGGGACGCGCCGGTGAGGGCGGTCGGGGCGGGACCGGCGAGGTGGTGTTGCCGGTGCATCCGGTGGAGCGCGCCCGGTACGCGGCGGCGTTGGCCGGTGTGGGGGCGGAGGATTTGGCGGCGGAGGGTCCGCGGTTGTGGGCGACCCCGACTTCGAGCACGCGGACACTCGTGATGTGGCCGGAGGATCGGCCGCAGGCGATGAGCTTCGTCAAATTGTCGCTGACCTGCCGCGAGCTGGGCGACCGTGCGCTGACGCGCACTCGGGTGGCGCGCAGCGTAGGACTGTCGGGGCTCGTGGGACGGGAGCGCGAGCGGCTTCCGGAGTCGATTGAGTTCTTCCCGGAGTGGGGCGGCCTGGTGCCGCGGGCGCTCCCGGACGGCGGGGTCATTTTTCGCGCGATTCCGCAGGAGGTCCTGGAGGGGCGGGTCATTCCGGCGCCGTTGTTCGCGCTCATGGGCGGCAGCGGGGGCCATCCGCCGCTGCTGCGCGAGCTCATGGAGCGGATGGGCTGCGGCGCCCGGGACGCCCTCGAGGGGGCGCTGCTCGCGCGGTTCGCGCGGCTGTGGGTGGATCTGGTGTTCGACTTCGGCCTGATCCTGGAGGCGCATGCCCAGAATCTGCTACTTGCGCTGTCGCCGGACGAAGTTCCGCTCGGCTGCTTCTATTACCGGGACTTCGAGGGTCTGACGGTTGATTGGGCGTTGCGGCGCGCGAAGGGTCTGGCAGCGGAGGAGTTGCCGGGTGCCGGTGAGTGGTTCGCGACGTACGAGACGTGGGGCTACCCGTTGTACCAGCTGGTGTCGGTCAAGCTGCTGACCAGTCTGTTCGATTATCTCGAGTTGGTGCTCGGGGAGCTCGAGTCGGCGCTGCTGGAATGGCAGGTCGCCGGCGGGGTCGCGGGGCCGAGGGTTCGCTCAGGGGAGCTGACGGGGCTCTTTTCGGGGTATGTCAGAGGCGCGATCGCGGATAAATTCGGGATCCGCGAGGGCGCGCAATACGATGCCCGCCGGCACCTGAAGCGCTTCGTGAAATTCCTCATGCGGGTGAGGCGTGAGGTGTTGCGCGCCGGCGGGGAAGCGGCGTGAGACGTCCGCCGCTTGCGATGATTTAGCGCGCAAGCCGTTGATCGAGGAAGCGTTCTGAGCTGCCTGGCGGTGCGGCGCCCGGGCCGCGCTGGGGGCGATGCGCCGTTCGCCCCGCCTCAGAATATGAATTCGATCGTCCCTTCGTCCATGGCTTGAATGATGGCCGCCGCCATATGGGGACAATATCCCTGCTTGCGCAGGCGAAGCCGTTCCTGGAAGTATTCGCACTTGCAGACCCAGAGACGGTCGTTGCCCATCTGATAACAGACAACTTCCTGGCCTTCGATATTGAACCGGAAGATCTTGTTGGTCTCGGTGGTGGTCATGACCCTGCGCCGTTTTTTGCCATGGTATCGGTCGGGTGAGCCGATTGTACCCTTTGTCGCGTGTCCGCCGTAGCGGGGCCGAGGGGTTGTTGCGCGATTCACCGCTCCCCGGGCGAGTCGTGAGCGGCGCGGGCCCGCGCGATCCCGGGCCCGGTGCGGACGCGGAGCGGGAATTGACCGGTCCCGCCGCAGCACTGGGGCACGATGACCTGGGGAACGCCGGCGCGCGGCGCGATGAGCGGGCCCGGCGCGCCGCACCGCGGACATCTCCCCCAGGTGACGGTCACGCTCGAGGTTGATAACAGACCGGGAACGGCGGGTCTCATGTGGCGGCCGCGCCCTGCTGCTGTGCGCGCCATGCGGCGGCATAGGCGCCGTTCTGCCGCAGTAGGCTGGGATGCGTCCCACGCTCGACGATGCGCCCACCGTCGAGCACCACGATCTCATCGGCGTGCACGACGGTCGAGAGCCGATGCGCGATCACCACGGTGGAGCGGTGCTCGGAGATCTCGCGCAGGCTCGCCAGGATGTCCTGTTCGGTCCGGCTGTCGAGCGAGGCGGTGGCCTCATCGAAGACATAGAGGATCGGGGACGTCAGAACCGCCCGGGCGATCGAGACGCGCTGGCGCTCTCCGCCGGAGAGCTTCACGCCTCGTTCTCCGACCCGGGTCTCGTAGCCGTCCGGGAGGCTCATGATGAAGTCGTGCAGGTGGGCGATGCGGGCGGCCCGCTGAATGTCGGCGAGGGTCGCCCCCGGGCGGCCGAGCGCAATGTTGTAGGCCAGCGAGTCGTTGAAGAGCACGCTGTCCTGGGGCACCACGGCGATCGCCCGGCGCAATTGCGCCAGGGACAGATGGGCTATCGGTACGTCATCGAGCAGGATCCGCCCCTCGTCCGGCTCGACCAAGCGGACCAGAAGCCGCACGAGGGTCGATTTGCCCGATCCGCTCGATCCCACGACCGCGAGCGTGCGCCGGGCCTCGAGCCTGAAGCTGATGTCGCGGAGCACGGGACAGCCGCTGCGATACGACAGGCTCACCTGGTCGAAGGCCAGTGCGCCGGGTCCGGCGGCGGCGCCGGAGCGGCTTTGGGTGGCCGGTTCGGGCGTCTCGCGAAACAGCCCCAGCATCTTCTCCAGCAGGGCCAGGCCCTGGGAGAAACCCTGCGCGGCGTAGCCGAGCGTCTCGACGGGCCGCGCCAGCTGGAGCATGTAGGTGTTGACGAGGACGAAGTCGCCGATGCTCATGCGGCCGTTGCGCACATCGACCGTGGCGTACCAGGTGGTTGCGGCGAGAAACGCCGCGAAGATGCTCGCCACGAGCAGGCCGTTGCGGGCAAAACGGCGATAGAACGCGATCCATTCGCGCTCGCTGCGCGCCATGGCCCGTCCGACCCGCTCCTGTAGCGCCGATTCCGCGGCGAAGTACTTCACGGTCTCATAGTTGAGCAGGCCGTCGGTGAGGGCCGCGCCGGCTTGCACTCGGGCATCCGCCGCCGCGCGCGCGGTCTCGGCAAGAGTCACCGCCGAATAGCCGAAGACCGCGGCATAACACAACAGCGCGGCGCAGAAGAGGCCGAGGAACAGCGGGGGCGCCAGGCGCCACAGGACCACGATGACCGTCGCCAGCTCCACGGTGACCGGCACGAGCGTGAACACCAGGTGGTGCAGGATCGTCTGCAAGCCTTCCAGGCCGTTGGTGAGCGTCTCGGTGACGGCGCCGGTCTGGCGGTCCAGATGGAAGCGCAGCGGCAGGTGCAGCACATGGGCGAACAGCCGCTCGCTCAGGGTGCGAAACAGCCGCCGCTCGATGCGTCCGTACACCATGCCCCGCAACTCGCCGGCCGCCCGGGCGAGCCACTGGCTGAGCGCGTACAGCGCGACCAGCAGGACCGCCGCGCCCCGCGCCGCTCCCGTGAAGCCGTCGATGATCCGCTTCAGGGCGATGGGACCGAGGGCCGTCAGCACGGCGGCGCAGATCACCAGCCCCAGGACGAGGGCGAGTCGGCGGCGGACGAAGGGTGTGGCTTCCCGATAGAGGATCTCGAGCACCTGCGCAACGCTCGTGCCGCGCGCCGACATCTACGGCGCCGCGTATGGGGCGCTCGGCTCTCCCGCCCGCAGTGCGGGATCGGGCGCCGAGACGGGCAGATCCGGGAACAAGTCCGGTGTGGCGAGGGCGAAGTACTGTGGATGCGTGCGCCGGTGCTGGTGGATCAGGTAGCGCAGGTCCGAGCTCGTGACGCCGAACCATCCGCTCACCGTCCCAATCCGCGCCGCCCCGGTCCGCATCGCATACCAGGCGACGAGCGCCCGGGCGAGTGCGCCGCGATGGGTGGAGGCGCAGGCGACGCCCGGCTGGGTATGCAGCACCGTGCACGTCACCTCCCGCAGGAGGTCTTCGGGGGAGGGCGCCGGGACCGGCGTGCGGCACCGCTCGCGCACGGCCTGCCGGTAGCCTCGCTCCCCGATGACCGGCCGCGCGAGCAGGTCCGCGATGGCGGGACTGTCGCTGCGCGCCATGAATTCGAAGTAGGCGCCGGGACCGACATAACCCAGAGGCTCCAGCGCCGCGCGCAGGGCGCTCACGCAAAAGCGCGCCGGTCGCGCTCTTCGGCCGCAGTAGATCAGGCTGGAACTGAACGGATGGTTGACGGCGCGCCGCCGCGCGGCCGGCATTTCCCGGCGCTGCACGTAGCGCACCGCGTAGGGCAGTTTCGCGGGCTGGACGAGCTGCGCCTTGTATCGGCGGGGAAAGAGCTTCGCGCCCCTGGGCGTCGGATGTTCCTCGGCAAGGTGCCGTGCATAGCGCGAGAGCAGGTCGTGCATCAGCCAGGACAGCGGCGCGCCGCCGCTCTGCAGGACGATCAGCGCGGCGTTCGGCTCCGTGACATAGGCGTGAACCCAGGCGTCGTATTGCTCGCATGCGTCCCACAGCAAGCGCTCGAAGACTTCCACGTGCGGCGCGTGGGCGCGCGGGTTTTCCGGGAAGCGCGTGAACAGATCCGGATCGTAAAACACGTGAGCGCCGGGCGGACCGCCGGCGCTCACCAGGTGCAGGGCGCCTGGGAACTCACGGCGCGGGGGTCTTGCCATGGGGGGCTCTCCAACGCATTCGATCGCCTCACGCCGCGCTTGGCGCCCGCTCGTCGCAGTCGCGGCGAGTCAGGACCGCGATCACGGCTTGGGTGAGGACCTGCTCGAGTCGGGCGTCGACCCGCGCGTTGGGAATTCTGAGCACCACGTCCCGGCGCTGGCGCTCGAAGCGCAACAGCGGCTCGCCGCCGGGGCCCTTGACCACCCGGCTCGTGTTCCGCCGGCTGATGCGCCCGCCGGAGCCCCGGTCGGCGAGCAGCAGCTCGTAGACCGATACCGCCGGCGGGCGTGGCATGCGCTTCTGGAGGGTCCGGGCCCGCTCGACGAGCACACGGCGGCGATCGTCACTCCAGGCCTTGTGCAGCTCGACGGCCCAGGATTCCAGGATGTCGTGTGGCGAGGCGAAAGCGCCGAGGATCGCCGCCGGAAGCTCAGCGAATTTCAGCAGCCGGGTTACTTGCGTGGGTGTGATCCCCAGCTCGCGCGCCATCTCCTCCTGCGAGCCGAACAGATTCCGGCGCAGCAGCTTCGCGAGCCACAGACCCCGCTCGTATGCGCTGGCCGGCTTGCGCAGGGTGTTCTCGGCTTCGACGGCCGCGGCCGCCTGCCGGTCGGTGAGCTCGCGCAGCTCGACACGCAGCGGTATCTTCAGCTGCCGCGCGATGAACAGCCGGCGCGTGCCGCAGATGATCTCGATATCGAAGTCCGGGTCGCCGGCGAGGGTCCGGCCGATCACCGGAACCAGCTGCCCGTTGTGCGCCATGCTGTCGAGCTCGGCCCGGCACGACGCCTCGGTCACGTCATCTTCGATCCGCTCATTGAGCGACCAGATGCGACACCGGAACGGATCGGCGTTCGCGAGCGGCCCGACGTCGCGGATGGGACGCCCGCTCACGGCGCATCTCCGTCCTCTCGGGATTCGCGGGCGTAGAACTCGCGCAGCTCGCGCTCGGTGCTCGCGGGTATGGCATCGACGGCGGGCAGACTATGCGAAGCGGTCTCGAACAGGACCGCCGGATCCTGTCCTTCGTACCCGCCCAGGTTGGGACGGTGGATGCGATAGCCGAGCAGATCGCGCAGGGCCGGCGGGAACTGTTTGGCCACCGCCGGCGGATAGGACAGGAAGGCGTTCTCGTACTGCTTCAGCCAGCCGAGGCAGTAGCTCAGGATCAACCCGGTCCGCGGCCGGTCACTGCGATTCGCGCCCGCGCAGTGTGTCAGCGAGCCGAGGTACACCAGCGCCGACCCGCGCGGCATGGCGGCGACCGTGGCCTGTGCGAGATCGAGCTCGCGCGACAGGCGCGTGAACTGGCTGCGGGGCCAGAGGAGGGTGGCGCCGTTGTCGGCGGTGAAATCCGACAGCGCCCACATGACATTGACCAGGTACTCGACGCCGCCCTTCGGGCACGGCCACATCTCCTCGTCCCGATGCGGCACCTGCCGCCGCTCGCCGGGGTGCAGCCGAACCGCCTGGGTGAGGTTGAGTTGATACCAGTCGCAGTGCGGTTTGAGCACCGCGTCAAGGAGGCTCAGTATCACCGGGTGAAGGACCAGTTCGTGCGAGACCGGCGACTTCAGCGGCACGGAACCGAAGCGGGTGGTGTTCCAGCCGTAGAAATCGCCCTGGCAGCGCGGCGTCGCCGCGAACCACGGATCGAGCTGCGCGTTCAGCCGGGTCACGCTGTCATCGGGCAGCAGCCGATCGAAAATGACGTAGCCGCTGGCGCGTAGAAGGTCGAGCGGCGTCGGGGATGCATGGACCCGGGCACCCCCGCGCGGCTCGTTCGCCCGAATCGACACCAGGGTTTCGATCATGACCGCGCCCGTCGGGGGATGGACGGGTCCGCGGCAAGCGCGGCGGACGGCGGGGGGGCGAGGGCGTGCAGACGCGTGGCGGGGATCGGTATGCGGTGCAGCCGCCGCACGCAGCGCAGTCCCGCCGTCGTGATCGTCGCGGCGGCCGCCGCAATCTCCTGGTCGCCGGTGCCGAGGCGCGGGCCGAGGGACCGCGCCTCCCAACCGCAGTGCAGCACGAGACGCAGCAGAGCGCGGTTCACCGCGAAGATAACTTCCTCGATGCCGTACAGGAGTCCGGTCTCGAGCACACCGCACACCGTCTCCCAGATCAGCGCGTGCGCGCGGCGCCCGCCGCGCAGGCCCGGCGCCACGCAGAACCGCGAGGCCTCCCAGACCGTCGGTCCCCGCGGGATGGCGGCCAGGCATGCGGCCGGGAACAGCTCGCCCATCAGGTGCGGACGTTCCGTCGGCAGCAGCCGCACCGAGGCGAGAATGGGGCCGGACGGCTCGTCCTTGGCGAGCAGATAGACCGTAGCGTCGCAATCGTAGCGGTCGATCTCCCGATCCCCGGTCACGGGAACGTTCCAGCCGGCACCGTCGACGAAGATGATTTTTCGCTGGCGATGCATGACCGCGAGGTCGGCGGCGAACTGCGAGCGGTTGTCGGCGTTGACGAGGAAGATCATGGCGCGCTCCGGGCTTTCGTACCGTGGAGCAACCCTGCGCGATGGCGCGGCGCGCGCCAATCCTCTGATCAGGGGAGGGGGCGGCGGGCGGGCCGACCGCCCGCGGGCACGTCTGTTGCATTCGCCGGCGGCGCAGGCTCGTCACGCCCGCGCTGTAGCCGCCTGCCCCTACTTCGGCGCCCCGTCGGCGCAGGAGATCTGTCCGCTCCTGAGTGCCTGAACCACCGCCTGGATCCGCGTGATCACGTCGAAACGTTGCTTGGCGCGCTCGATGTGATAGTGGACCGTGAATTGACTCAACCCCAATAGGCGGGCGATCTCCCAGTCGGTCTTGCCTCGCGCCGCGAGCGCCAGGCACTCCCGCTCGCGTGGCGTCAGCTGCGCGGACGGCGCGTCACCGAGTTGAAAGCGGGCGCGGTCCGCGAAGGCATACAGACACAGGGCCAGCAGCTGCACGGTGGTGTAGCTGCGCGGATCGAGCGCAGCGTCTGCGGGAACCACCGAGCATGAGGCCCGGGGCGAGTCGGGCGGGGCGAAGGCATGCAGCGGCATCGTGTACCCGTGCTCGATGCCGTAACCGGCCGCTTCCTCCAGCACGAGTCGCTGCGGCGGGGTGATCGGCCGCGCCGCGAAGGCCGCATCCCAGAAGAACGGCATGGGCGTGCGCTCGGCGAGCCGCAGCACCGGATCGATGCGAAAGTGACCCGCAGCGCGGAAGCGCTGCGCCCACGCGGCCGGGTAGTTGTGCAGCAGGATCGCCGCGCTGGACGGATCGCGGGGATCGCTGTGCGAACAGCAGGCGAAGTAGCGGAAGCCGAGCCTCTCGATCGCCGTGCGGAACGCCGCGCCGATCCCCGCGAGTGAGCCTGGCTCGCTCTGGCAGCGCTCGAGGAAGGACTGGAGCAGCTCGATGTGATCCATGGGATACCGACACGCCGTGGTGTTCTCCCCGCCATCGCGTGGGCGTCAAAGTCAGGACTCCCGCGCATGTTTCCCCGGCGGGGGACGGCGACGCCCAGCGGTAGAGTGGCGCAGTCCGCCGGCGGATTCACGCGTCGCGCGCACCGTCTTTTGACGCCTTGACAGTCCGCCGCCGCAGGAGTAATTCGTCGCCGTGGTTGGACCGGCGACGCGTGGGCAACCAGAGCCCGATGCGGCGGACACTGTGTGACTTGACATTGACGTCCTCCTCGTCCTCAGCCTTCTCAGGCTGCCGCTTTAGCGGAAAGGGCGAGGATTCCTTCTGCAAGACGGCGACGTCCCGCCGCGAGAATGTTCCGCGCCGAGTTGATGTCACGGTGATGAACCGCGCCACACT
>DAIDUQ010000038.1:0-5675 GCA_027456605.1 Steroidobacteraceae bacterium
ACACGATACGTGTACCCACGGGGCCACGGACTGCGTGGGCGCCCGTCGCGACGGTGGCGTGACGGTGCTCCTCGGCCCCTAGACTGCGTTGGTTTTGAGCAGCGACCCTGGTCGGTCCCGCCGGAGGCCTCCGGCGGGACCTTTTTGTCTGTGCGGGCCAGGCCGCCTATCCTGAATCCTCGCATTCGACGCGCTCGAGCCCCGGTCGTCGTTTGAATCGTGTTCGAGTCCACCCGGGCGCCGCTCGGGGACGTGCCGGGAGTCGAGTCGCCGCGCCGGGATCACAGCCCCCGACCCCCGACCGCCCGGTATCTACCGCCGAGTGCGCCGCGCGGCGGCGCGCCCGTTGGCGCTGACGCGACCAGTCCGGCCAAGCGGTTGATTTAGCTCCGGCGCGAGCGTTGCCATGGGGCAACGCCGGAACCGCGATCGGAACGACTGTCTCCAAACACAAACAGCAGGCGTATAGTTCGCGACGATCATCCACGTCACATGGGGGTATCTGCCATGACGATCAGGATTGACACTACGGAAAATCGTTGCGTTACGACATCCACCGTCGGCTACATGTGTCTGGCCTTGACGCTGTGGATGGCCTCGATGACCCTGGCCGGCTGGTTCAGCCGCATGTACGCCCACGGCATTGCGATGTTGACACCGATGGCCGTGATCCTGGGAATCATGGGGATTCTGGCGCACTTGCGCGCGCGCAGCCTGGATTCAGTCGTGTTTTTCGGCGGTGCGCTGTTGTTCTGGACCGCGCACGCGGCCGGGGGCGCCGCGGGCGAGCCGGCCCGCTACGTCGGTTGGTATTGGGCGGTGTGGATGGTGTTCTTCGGCTACGTCTGGCTGGGCTCGTTCCATGCCACGCTTCCGCGCCAACTGTTTCTGCTCGGCCTGACGCTGATGCTTCTGGCCATCGCGCTCAACCTGTGGACCGGGCTCGGGTTCTTCCAGGTGATCGGCGGCTACATCGGGCTGGTCACGGCGCTGTTGGCGGCGCTGGTCTCGGCGAGCGGGATCATCGTCTTCGGCAAGGAACAGCACAGTCCCAACGACGAGCATCACGCCACCGAACAGGGTCAGGCGCACGCGGCTTGAGCGCGGCGTGACCCCATAGGGAAGCGCCCGCCGCCTCGGCGGCGGGCGTCGCGCGCGGATCGCGCGTCGTGCCGTGAGAGCGGATGCAAGGTAGCGCTCGCGCGTGCCCCGACTGGTGTCTATGGGCGCTGGCTTTGCCGGCGGCGCCTGAGGTCGATGCGGTCGATACCGATGTCGATGACCTGCAGCATGGTCGAGAACGCGGCGCGTCCATCACCGGCCTCGATGGCGTCTACCACCGCGGCATGGGCGTTGACCGTCATCTGGTGATCCGCGGGATCGTCGATCGGCGAGCTGTGCAGGAACGAGGCGATGAGGGCCGTCTCGATGACGCCGGCCACCGAGCGCATCATGGGATTGCCGCTGGCGTCGCCGATCACCAGATGAAAGTCCAGATCCGATTCGGCGAAGCTCTGGCGGTTATGGTTGCTGCGGCCCATTTGCCGGACGCAGTCGCGCAGGCGCGTCACGTGCGCGCTCGAGCGTCGTACGGCGGCAAGCGCCGCGGCGGCCGGCTCGATGGCGCGGCGCACTTCGACCACGTAGTGCATGAATGTGTCGTCGAATCCCAGTCTTACGCGCCACGCCAGTACGTCGGCGTCGAAGTAGTTCCAGTACACCGGCTCCCGAACGCGTGTGCCGATGCGGGTCTTGGAAACGACGAACCCCTTGGCCGCAAGGGTCTTCATGACCTCGCGGATCACGGTGCGTGAGACCCGGAAGCGCTGGATCAGCTGCGGCTCGGGCGGCATGTTCTCCCCCGGCGGATACAGCCCCTGGAGCAGCTCCATCGCCAGTGTGGCGGCGATCTGATCGTGACTGGATTTGGCCCGCTCCAGGGTGAGGCGACTTAAGCGCGGCAGCGGCTGTGCGGCCATCACGGGGCGCCGGGACGGTGGCGACGAGCGCTCATGGAAATGCGGATTCCCCCGTCGCGCCGGAACGGAGGCGGCGCTTAGTCTTATAATACGGCTTTCCCTCCGGGGCGGACAAGGAAGGAAGCGGTGGAATGAGCCAGCACGTCGACATCACTCGCCGCGGCGCGGTTTGCGAGCTGCGGCTGAATCGACCTGACAAGCGCAATGCGCTGACGTTGGAGATGTACCGGGTGCTCGGCGACGCGCTGCAGTCGGCGCAGGTCGACCCGCAGGTCCGGGCGGTGCTGCTCTCGGGCGAGGGCGCGTGCTTTACGGCGGGCAATGACCTGCAGGACTTTCTGGCGGGCCCGGCCTTCGACGATCCCGGTCATCCGACCGTGCGGTTCGTGCATGCTCTGCCGGCGTTCAGCAAACCGCTGGTGTGCGCCGTGCATGGCGCGACCGTGGGTATTGGCGTGACGCTGCTGCTGCACTGTGATCTGGTGCTCGCCGCGCAGCGCAGCACCCGCCTGATGCTGTCCTTCGTATCCCTGGGTCTGGTGCCCGAGGCGGCCAGCACATTGCTGTTGCCGCGTCTGCTCGGTCAACAGCGCGCCGCGGCGCTGTTGCTGCTCGGGGAGCCGCTCGATGCGCGCACCGCCGAGGCCTGGGGGCTGGTGAACCGGGTGGTCGATGATGACGACCTGATGCAGGAAGCGCGCGAGGTCGCCGAAGCGCTCGCACAGCAGCCTCCCGAGGCGCTCAAGCGCGCCAAGCGGCTGCTGCGGCTCGATCCGGAGGGCCAGGTGTACGAGCGCATGGGCGTCGAGGTCAGCGAGTTGGCGGCATGTTTGCGGGGCGAGGAATTCCAGGCCGCGGCCCGCGCGTTTTTCGACAAGCGCCGCTGAGGGGCGGTGCCGTCGCGGAGCGCGCGCGGGTGACATCAAACCGAGCGCGCCGGCGCGTGCGCTGGTGGGTGCTTCGGTGACGGTGTACGCTTGACCCGGATGAGTGCAGAGGTCAACAGGCCAGGCCACGGATTCCGCAACGCGCTGGGCGCATTCGCCACTGGCGTCACCATTGTCACCACTCTCGACAGCGAGGGACGCGACGTGGGGCTCACCGCCAATAGCTTCAACTCCGTGTCGCTGGATCCGCCGATGGTGCTCTGGAGCCTGGCCAAGAGCGCCGCGAGCCTCGGGATCTTCATGAACGCGACGCACTTCGCCGTGCATGTGCTGGCCTCCGATCAGGAGGACCTCTCGCTCAGATTCGCGGTGCGGGGCGCGCAGAAGTTCACCGGTCTGGCTCTCGAGCGCGGCGTGGAGGGGATCGCGCTGCTCTCGGGCTGTTCGGCCCGCTTCCAGTGCCGCACCGCCTTCCGTTACGAAGGCGGCGATCACATGATCTTCGTCGGGAGGGTCGAGACGTTCGATCACTCCGACCGGCCGCCCTTGGTCTACCACGGCGGCGGCTATGCGCTCGCGGTCCCCAAGGAAGGCCCGCTCGCGGCGGATGAGGCCGAGCCGAGCAGCAGCTTCAGCCAGGATTTCCTGATCTACCTGCTCGGTCGCGCGCACTTTCAGCTCTTTCTGCTGCTGCGCCGCGAGCTCGAGCAGCACGGGTTGAGTGAGGACCAGTGGTTTGTGCTGAGCATCCTGGGCGTCTCGGAGAACCGCACCGTGGCGGAGCTCGACCGGCTGCTCTGGTACACCGGCAAGCGCGTGACGTACGAGCTGCTCGCCAGCCTCACGGCCGCCGGGTTCGCCGATCTGCACGGCAGCTACGATTCCCAGGCGCGCGTGACCCTCACCGATGGCGGCCGTGCGGCGGTCATCGAGTTGGTGGCGGCCGCGAAGGCCGCCGAAGAGCATGCCGAGCGCAGTCTCGGCTCGGCCGAGACCCATTTGCTCAAGCGCGCCTTGCACGCCATCATTCTCGATTCCGATCCGGGGCCCCCGACACTGCTCGCGCCGGCGCATCCGGAGTGAGGCGCCGAATTCAATGACCGCGCAAAGCGAGAATTTCGCCAACCGGCTCACCGCGCTGCGGCACATCGCGGCGGACGTGGCCGCGACGCATGCCGCGGACGTCGATGCGCGCAGCCGCTTCCCCAGCGAGACACTGGCGGCCCTGCGCGAGGCGCGGTTGCTGGCCGCGCCGGTTCCGACGGTCCTGGGGGGTGATGGATGCGACGTGCGTCAGCTCGCCGAGATCTGCTCGACCCTCGCCAAGTCGTGCGGCTCGAGCGCCATGATTCTCGCCATGCACTATGTGCAGGTGGCGTGCATCGCGCGGCACGGGCTGGGGGAGCCGTACTGGCGCGCCTTTCTCGGCGAGCTCGCCGAGCGGCAATACCTGATCGCCTCCATGACTTCCGAGAACGGGACCTTCGGGGAGATGCGCGCCAGCCTGTGCGCGCTGCGGCGCGAGGGGGAGGGTTTCACCCTCGACAAGGAGTCCACCACCGGATCGTACTGTCAGCAGGCCGACGCTATCCTGGTGACCGCGCGGCGTGAGCGCGACGTTCCGGAGACCGACCAGGTGTTGGTCTGCGTCAGGCGGGCGGACTATCGGCTCGAGCCGACCGGCGTGTGGGACGCGATGGGCATGCGCGGGACGTGCAGCCCGGGCTTTCGACTGTATTCGCGCGGCGCACAGGCGCAGATCCTTCCCGAGCCGTTCGCGGACATTGCCGTTCAGACCATGGTCCCGTACTCGCACATCCTGTGGTCCAGTCTCTGGTGGGGCATCGCCGCCGATGCCCTCGGCCGCGCCGGCCAGTTCGTGCGCGAGCTGGCCAAGCGCCATCCCGGCAGCCTGCCGGGCAACGCGGTGCCGCTGGCGCAGGCGTCCGCGCAGCTGCAGACCCTGCGCCATCACTGGACGGGGGTGGCCAGCGATTTCGACGGGCTGGAGGCCCCTGGAGCCGGCGGGCGGCGCGCGCTCACCACCATCGGCTGGGCGCTGAAGCTCAATCACCTCAAGGTCGCCGCCTCGGAAGCGGCGCCGCGCATCGTGCACGACGCGCTGCAGATCGCCGGGATCCTCGGGTACAAGAATGACTCGCCCTACAGCGTGGCGCGCCATTATCGCGATGTGCTGTCCGCCTCGTTGATGGTCGCGAACGGGCGCATTCTCTCGAAGAATGCCTCGATGCTGCTCGTGTATCAGGAGACCTGAGGGACGCGGCGGCTGGCCTCCTGCGCCGCTGACAGCGCTCAGCCGGTGAGCCACGTCACCGTCGCGAGTCCTGCGAAGGTCATGATCAGCGAGGCGATGACGTGCACGGAAATCTCGGTCAGCGCCCAACCGATACGCGCGCCCCGCAGGTCCGCCACGACCTCCGCGGAGAACGTCGAGAAGGTGGTCAGCCCCCCGCAGAATCCCGTGATGATCATCAACCGCCACTCCGGCGGCAGGGCCGGATAGCGCGCAAAGAACGCGATCGCACAGCCGATCACATAGGCCCCGATAATATTCGCCGCCAGTGTTCCCGGCGGCAGCGTGGGGAAGAGCGCATTCAGCCGGTTGCCCAGCCACCAGCGCAGAAGTGCGCCGAACGCCGCCCCGACGCCGACGGCCACAATCGATTTCCACATGCCGAGTTTCGCCTCCACGCGCCCGGCACGGCCGGCCGCCCCAATCCCAGTACGCCGCTATGTTCCGGGTTGCGGTATTCCCTGGCAAGTGCCGATGTGGCCGCACGTGTCGGTG
>DAIDUQ010000039.1:0-10399 GCA_027456605.1 Steroidobacteraceae bacterium
GGGCTATCACCCCCGGTGCGCACTCGATGAGACCGACGGCGCCGAGATCAGGGTCAGCAAGATCGCCCGAATGATCGGTGAATGCGACTGGGGCATCCACGATCTTTCGAGGGTCGAGGTCGGTCCGGCGGGGGTACCGCGATTCAATATGCCAATGGAGCTGGGCCTTCACCTCGGAGCCCGCCTCTTCGGCAGCAGCCGTCACAGGCGCAAGCGCGCTCTGATCCTGGAAGCGAAATCGCATCGCTATGATGTGGCGCTGTCGGACATCAGCGGCCAGGACATCGAGATCCATGGCAACGACCCGAACGAAGCGATCCGCCTGGTGCGCAATTGGCTATCGGAACATCGTACGCCGGCCGAGCCTCCCCTTCCTGGCTCAGTCGCCATGATTGGCGACTATCGCCTGTTTCAGACGGAGGTGGGCGCACTCCTGGCCGCCCGTCGTCTCGATCCCCTCGAAGAACTCCCGCACAGCGACTTCCTCTTCGCCGTACGCGATTGGATTGCGACGCGAGCCAGGGCGCTCGCCTGAATTCCGGCAGCGCTGTGGCGGTCCCATCGGCGGCGACGCCCTGCTTCCCGCCGGAGGTTCCCCGAGATTCTCCGGCTCGACCCGTCGCGTGGGCGACCCAAAGTCCGCCGGCGTCGGCCCCGCCGAATGAGGTTGATGTCCCCGGTTGAAGCCCCTCGTACGGTGACCGTCAATGCCGTGATAAACCACAGCGCTGGCCGCAAGCTACAAAGAAATGCGCCGCTGTTGCCGCCGACACGTGAAAGATACGATGCGTTACCATGTACTGTTACACCCCAGGGTCATCATGCCAAATGACCTGCATTAATGAACCTTGCGAGTTATCCAATCACGCACGATGGACGTTTACGGTATCAGTGCAGGAGACCCGGCTTTCGCACAGACCAGCCCTGAGCGACGGTTGTGTGGCCACCAGGCCCTGTAAATCCCACATGGGTGGCCGCTCCTTGGCTCTGTGGTTTCGAGAACGCCCCCGATAGTCTGGGCGCCCGCCTCGACAAAGCGCTCGACGCGGATAATTTGACCCGTGTTCCTGGCGCTCAAGTCTCCGAGAAACTCGGTGTTGGTGTGGCGCTCGGGCATTCTGGGGCATCCTCTGAGTCGACCCGCGCCTTGTGCCTATCCCTTTAGCTCATCCCTCATTCTGCCCCCCCGGAAGGCAGATGTTCTTCGCGTCCTTGGGCCTGTATGTCGCGACGCCCTTGGTGCTGGGGACGATTGACTGCGTGCTGTCGGAAACTGCCGTGTCAACCGTTACGCCGTCTAACGCTCCGGGTGCGCGCACCATCACCACCGCTCACCGATTGAGCGCGCTCAAGGGGCCCGTCCGGGTCGGCTATGCAGTCCGTCTTGGACCTCGTATGCGCTTCGGCCACGCCTAGAACCTTGCGGGGAATCCGCGGGTAAAGCCCGCTCCTGCATCGCTGCTATCATCGGTGTTGAAGAGCGAACGCACCGCTCGGCACTGAGAGCACCCCGGGGACCATGCTTCGCGCATCCGGCGACGAGCGAAGACGAACGGCACAGCCCCTGCCATCGAGGTGGGGTATCTGGTATTCCGCGGCCGCTCTGGTTGCGATCCTCGCCGCTTCGGTACCGGTGCGTGCGCAGGCGAGTCATCCAGCGGGAACGCCGCCGCCGCGCATCGTGCCGCAGCCAAGCGGCCGCTCCGGCCTGAACACGGTACTCATCGAGGCCTCACGCATCAAACGCCAAGTGCATCGGCGCGCGAGCCGATTTCTCTCATCGGTGACCGTCACCTATCTGCACGATTCGCTGCCGCGCTGGAACGAGCCGATGTGCCCGCTGGTCGCCGGATTGCCTCGCGCCGACGGCGAGTACATCCTCGCATGCGTGACGCAGATCGCATCCGCGGCCGGCGCGCCGGTTGCGGGTGAGCACTGCAGGCCGAACCTATACATCGTTGAGACCCCACATCCGCATCTGCTGCTCGAGAAGTGGTGGACGCGAGATCCCCTGATGTACAACGAGTGCAACGGGCTCGGCGGCATCGAGCGCTTCCTGCATTCCAAGCGGCCGGTCCGTGTCTGGTACAACGTCGTTCCGCAGGATGCGAACGGGCAGCGCCGGCCGGCGGCGAGCCTCGATGCCCCGTCCGTCGGGGTTAACCTGGGGCCCACTCAGGGCTGCATCACCTCGGGCGATGGCCGACAGGGGCTCTCGCAGGTCATCGTCGTCATCGATCTGTCGCAGGTGGCGAGCCTTAAGATCGGACCCCTGGCCGCCTACGTCTCGATGCTGGGACTCGCGCAGATCCGGCTGACGTCACTGCCCGCGGCGCCCAGCATCCTGACCTTGTTCGCACCCCATGCGCCTCCCGTCGCGGGACTGACCCGCTGGGATCGGGCGTTGCTCCATGCGCTCTACCACACTCCCCAGGACATTGGCTGGGATGGACTCCTGGAGGTCTCGCGCATCAGAAACAGCATGACTGCGCAACTGCTGGCGACGCCCCCCGCCCGGCGTTAGCGAGCGAGCCCGAACGAGGTATCCCGTCCGACTCCGCTCCCTCCCGTACCGGCACCGCGCAGTTGCGCTGCGGCCCAGACGAGACCTGACACCCGATCGGGCCGCCTGGCGCTACGGCGATTTCACCGTACTGCGCAGCGACTCGGCCACTCCATCATTGGGTCCTCGCAGCGAGGCGCTGTGCCAGCCGCCGCCCAGCGCATCGATCAGCCCGGCGCTCGCCGTCAGGCGCTGGCTCTGCAGGTTGACCGCGGTGATTTCCGCGTTGAGCCGCGCAGTCTGCGCGGTCAGCACGCTGGCGTAGTCGGCGACCCCTGCCTTGTACTGGTTCAGCGTCAGCGCCTCGGAGCGCTTGGCATCGGCCACGGCCTGCAGCTCTTCGGCGTACTCGTTCTGCAGGAAATGCAGGCTCGCCAGATCATTCTCGACCTGCTGGAACGCCCCGAGCACCGTCTGGCGGTAGTTGGCCACGGCCTCATCGAACGAGGCGCGCGCTTGGCGGGTCTGCGCCAGCGTCGCCCCGCCATTGAACAGGTTGAGTGCGAGCTGCGGCCCGTACGACCAGACCGCGTTGCTGGCGCTGATCAGGCCCGAGAGCGCCGAGGAGTCAAAAGCGTACGAGCCGGTGAGCGTGAGGCTCGGAAACCAGGCCGCCTCAGCCACCCCGATGTTGGCATTGGCGCTCGCCACGGTCCGCTCGGCGGCGGCGATGTCCGGCCGGCGCAGCAGCAGCTGCGAAGGCACGCCCGCGGGCACCACGGGGACCTCGGCCGCCAGGTGACCCTGCGCGAGGGCCAGTTCGGCCGGCGCCCGCCCGATGAGCACCGCAATGGCGTGCTCGAGCGTTGCGCGGTTCAGGAGCGCCGTGTCCTCCTGAGCCTGAGTGCTCTCGAGCTGGGTGCGGGCCGCATACACGTCCGCCAGTGTGGTCACGCCGGCTTTGACCCGGTTCTCGGCGATGCGCAGCGAGACCCGATCATCGGCCACCAGTGTCTTCAGCAGTCGCAACTGCTGCTCGGCGGCACGCAGTTGGAAGTAATCCTGGGCCAGAGTGGTCTGGGCCGAGAGGCGCGCGGCGGCCACCTGGGCCGCGCTCGCCTGCGCCGTGGCGTTGGCGCTTTCCAGTTCACGGCGCAACTTGCCCCACAGATCGAGGTCCCAGCCGAGGCTCGCGCCGGCCTGGTTGGCCGTGCGCGCGCCGCCGAAGGTGAACTGCGTCGCCGCCCCGCCGCCGCTGCGGGTCTGGCTGCCGGAGAGTCCGATCGACGGAAACAGCGTGCCGCGGGTGACCGCAGCCGCCTCGTGCGCGACGTAGTAGGCCGCCACCGCGGCCTTGAGGTTCTGGTTCGACACCTCGACCTGGCGCTCGAGCCGGGCGAGCACCGGGTCGTGATACACGCTCCACCAGGCGCTCGGCACGATGCGCGCCGGCTGCGCCGGCTGCCAGCCGCGCTCGGCCTTGAACACCGGTGCGCTCGGGGCGGCAGGCCGGCGATAGTTCGGGCCGATCGCGCAGCCGGCGAGCCCCGCGCACAGACCGAGGGCCAGCAGCGGCGAGATGCGACGGATCATAGGATGGGTCTCCCTGCGGCGAGGGCCAGAGCGCCGCGCCGGGTAAAGGTCCGCACGAACCAGCGGCGGAACCGGTCGAGATACACGTACACAATGGGGGTGGTGTAGAGGGTCAGGATCTGGCTGATGGCGAGCCCGCCGACCACCGCGATGCCGAGCGGGCGACGCATCTCCGAGCCCTGCCCGCTCATCAGCGCCAGCGGCAGCGCCCCGAGCATCGCGGCGATGGTCGTCATCATGATGGGCCGGAAGCGCAGCAGGCAGGCTTCGTGGATGGCGCGCGCGGCGTCGACCTTTGCTTCGCGCTGCGCCACGAGCGCCACGTCGACCATCATGATGGCGTTCTTCAATACCACCCCGATCAGCAGAATCACGCCAATGAGGGCGATCAGGCTGAACGGCTCACCGAACAGCAGCAGCGCGAGCACCGCCCCGACGCCGCTCGAGGGCAGCGTGGAGAGAATGGTGATCGGCTGCGCCAGGCTCTCATAGAGCATGCCGAGCACGATGTACACCGCGGCGAGCGCGGCCAGGATGAGCAGCGGCTCCTCCTCGACGGTCTGGCGGAACACGCGCGCGTTGCCGGCGAACTCCCCGTGCACCGCCACCGGCACGTCAAGATCGCGCAGGGTGCGCTCGATCGCCGCGGTGGCCACCCCGAGCGGCTCGCCCACCGGCAGGTTGAACGAGAACGTGGTGGCGACGAACGGACCCTGGTGATTGACCGAGAGCGGCGTCAGCCCGGGGCCGTAGCGGGCGAAGTTGGCGAGCGGCACCATGGTCTCGGCCGCGGTGGACAATGCGCTGCCGGTCGACACCCCGCCGGTGCTGGTGGCGATCTGGTTGAGCGCGTAGTTCTGCGCGGCGTTGCTGCGGGTCACCCCGGCAAACTGGAAGTTGTTGGCCGCGCCCATGGTCGCCTCGGTGCCCGAGAGCGCCCCACCCGAGGTGCTCACGTACAGGTCCTTCAGTGTCGAGGGACTGTTCCAGAACTTGGGGTCGACCTCCATCACCACGTGATACTGGTTCATGTCCTGGTAGATCGTCGAGACCAGGCGCTGCCCGAAGGCGTCATACAGGGTGTTGTCGATCTGCGAGAGATTCAGGCCGTAGCGCGCGGCGAGCGCGCGGTTGATCTGCAACTGCACATCGAGGCCGCCGGCCTGCTGGTCGGAATTCACATCGCGCAGCAGCGGGGAGCTCTTCAGCGCCTTCTCGATGCGTGGCGCCCAGGTATCGAGCACGTGCAGGTTGTCCGAGAGCAGCGTGTACTGGTACTCGGCGTAACTCTGCCGCCCCCCGGAGTGGATGTCGCTCGCGGTCTGCAGGTACAGCCGCGCGCCGGTGAACCCGATGAGCTTGCGGCGCAGCTCGGCGATGACCTGCACGTCGGTCAGCCGACGCTCATCGAGCGGCTTCAGCGTGATGAACATGTGCGCGGTATTGCTGCCGCCGAAGAAGCCCCCGCCGGTGAAGCCGACCACGTGCTCGACGTTCGGATCGCTCTTGATCACGTTGACCACGTAGCGCAGTTTCTGCTGCATGGCCTGGAAGGAGCTGCTCTGCCCGGCGACCAGAAAGCCGCTGAGGTTGCCCGAGCTTTGCTGCGGGAAGAAGCTCTTCGGCACGATCGCAAACAGATAGAAGTTGAGCCCCACCACGGCGAGCAGGGTCAGCATCACGGCGCGCGGATGGCGCAGAGCGAGCGTCAGGGTGTGATCGTAGAACTCGCGCGTATGGTTGAACGCACGCTCGACCGCGCGGAACAGGCGGCCTTGCTTCGGGTGCGGCCGCAGCAGCCGTCCGCAGAGCATCGGCGTGGTGGTGAGGGAGATGATGAGGGAGAGCGCCACCGTGACCGCGAGCGTCAGGGCGAACTGGCGGAAGATCCGTCCAACGAGCCCGCCCATCAGAATGATGGGCGTGAACACCGCGATCAGCGCGAGGCTCATGGCGAGCACCGTGAAGCCCACCTCGCTCGCCCCCACGAGGGCGGCCCGCAGGCGCGGCTCGCCGGCCTCGATGTGCCGGGTGATGTTCTCGATCACCACGATGGCATCATCGACCACGAACCCGGTCGAGACGGTGAGCGCCATCATGGAGAAGTTGTTCAGACTGAAGCCGAGCAGATAGATCACCGCGAGTGTGCCGATCAGCGCCAGCGGCACCACCACCGCCGGCACGAGCGCGGCGCGCGGGTTGCGCAGCATCACCAGCACCACGCTCACCACCAGCAGCACGGCCAGCAGCAGCGTGATCTCCACATCATGCAGCGAGGTGCGGATCGAACCGGTCCGATCGTGCGTGACCACCAGATGAATGCCGCTCGGGATCGAGGCCCGAATCTCCGGCAATAGCGCCTTGATGCGATCGACCGTCTGGATCACGTTCGCATCGGGCTGCTTGCGGATGATCATGAGCACGGCGCGCTCGCCGTCGAGCAGTCCGAGCGTGCGCACGTTCTCCACCCCGTTGGTGATGGTGGCCACGTCCCCGAGGCGCACCGGCGCCCCGTTGCGGTACGCGATGATCAGCCGGCGGTACTGCCCGACCTCACTCGAGGTGTCGTTGACGTAGATCTGGTAGCGCCGTGCATTGAAACTCAGCGCGCCCTTGGGGCTGTTGGCGTTGCTCGCCGCGATCGCCGCGCGCACGTCCTCGAGTCCGATGCCGTACTGGAACAGCTGACGCGGGTTCAGGTCGATGCGGATCGCCGGCAGCGAGCTGCCCCCGATGTCGATGTTGCCGACCCCGGGAACCTGCAGGATCTTCTGTTGGATGATGGTCGAGGCGGCATCGTAGACCTGGCCGATGGGCCGGGTCCTGGAGGTCAGCGCCAGAATCAGGATCGGCGCCTCGGAGGGGTTGTAGGCCCAGTAGCCGGGGTTGGAGCGCAGCGCAGCCGGCATGTCCTGGCGGGCCGCCTGGATGGCCGCCTCGACGTCGCTTTCGGCGCCGTGGATGTCGCGGCTGAGGCTGAAGATGAGCACGATCTGCGAGCGTCCCTCGGTGCTCTGCGAGGTCATCTGGTCGATGCCGGCGATCGAGCTCAGGCGCCGCTCGAGCGGCGTGGTGAGGCTGGTGGCAACCGTCTCGGGGCTCGCCCCCGGCAGGTTCGCGTACACGACGATGGCCGGAAAGTCGACCTGCGGCATCGGCGCGACCGGCAGCAGAAAATACGCCACGAGGCCGGCGAGCGCGAGCCCGCAGGACAGCAGCGTGGTCGCCACCGGACGGGTGATGAACAGGCGCGAGAGGTTCACGGCGAGTCGATCGGCAGCGGGCCCGAGGGGCGCACCGGCACGCCCGCCCACGCCTTCGCCCGGCGCGCCAGCCGGTCGAAGAACAGATACACCACGGGCGTCGTGAACAGCGTCAACAGCTGACTCAGCAGCAGCCCGCCGGCGATCGACAGACCGAGCGGACGGCGCAGCTCCGAGCCCGTTCCGGTCCCGAGGATCAGCGGCAGCGCGGCGAACAGCGCCGCCACCGTGGTCATGAGGATGGGCCGAAAGCGCAGCAGCGCCGCCTCGTAGATCGCCTCGTGCGGACTCTTGCCCTCGGTGCGCTCGGCATTGAGCGCAAAGTCGATCATCATGATCGCGTTCTTCTTCACGATGCCGATCAGCAGCACGATGCCGATGATGGAGATGATGTCCAGACTCTCCCCGGCCGCCATCAGTGCGAGCAGCGCGCCGATGCCCGCCGAGGGCAGCGTCGAGAGAATGGTGAGCGGATGGATGTAGCTCTCGTAGAGCACCCCGAGCACGATGTACACCGTGGCGATCGCCGCCAGCAGCAGCAGCACCTCGCTGGTGAGGCTGGACTCGAACGCGAGCGCCTCGCCCTCGAAGGTGGTGCTGATGCTCACCGGCAGGTCGATGTGGTGCTCGGCGGCGCGGATCGCGCTCACCGCGGCCCCGAGCGAGGCGCCCGGCGCGGTGTCGAACGAGAACATGGCCGCGGGGAACTGCCCCAGATGATCGAGCGTCAGGGGCGCATCCTTCACGCTGATGTGGGCGATGGAGCCGAGCGGCACCTGACCACCGCCGCCGGAGGGAATGTAGAACGTGTTGAGCGCCTGGACGGTGTTCGAGATGTCCGGATCGGCCGTGAGGATCACCCGGTAGTCATTCGACTGGGTGTAGATGGTGGAGATGATGCGCTGACCGAAAGCGTCGTAGAGCGCATTGTCGATGGTCGCATCCGTAATGCCGAAGCGCGCCGCCGTGCTGTGATCGACGTCGATCTGCACGGTGCGCCCCTCTTCGGTGAAGCTGCTCGAGACGTGCGCGAGTTCCGGTGAGCCGCGCAGGGCCGCGAGCAGCCGCGGGACCCAGGGCTTGAGAATGGCGCGACTCGCCGCCCCGAGGATGAACTGGTAGCGGGCCCGGCCGCTGATCGAGCTGATGGTCAGGTCCTGCATCGGCTGCAGCGACAGCTGGATGCCGGGCACGGTGCGCGCCGCGGCGAGCAGCTGGTCCATCACGGTGGTGATGCTGGCGGCGCGCTCGTCCTTGGGCTTCAGGTTGATCAGCATCTGCCCGTCGTTGACGGTCATGTTGTTGCTGCCCACACCGATGTACGAGGTGAGACTGACCACGTTCGGGTTGCGGCGCAGCGCGGCAGCGAGTGCTTCCTGGCGCTCGGCCATGGCCTTGAAGGAGATCGAGGGTGGCCCGACCGTGGTCGCCTGCAGCAGCCCGGTGTCCTGCAGCGGGAAGAACCCTTTCGGAATCACGATATAGAGGAGCACCGTCAGCACCAGCGTGCCGGCGGCGATCCACAGCACCAGCCGCTCGCGCTCGAGCGCCCAGGTGAGGCCGCGCCCGTAGCGCTCGATCAGCCCGTTGAACCAGGCCTCGGCGCGATGCGCCCAGCGGCCCTGATGTGAGAGCGTATCGGCATGCGGGCGCAAGAGCTTCGCGCACAGCATCGGTACCAGCGTCAGGGAGACCGCCGCGGAGATCAGGATGGCGATCGCGAGCGTGATGGCGAACTCGCGAAACAATCGCCCCACCACCTCGCGCATGAACAACAGCGGGATCAGCACTGCGATCAGCGAGATGGTCAGTGACACGATGGTAAACGCGATCTCGCCCGCCCCGTCGAGCGCGGCCTGCAACGGCCGTTTGCCCTGCTCGAGATGGCGCGAGATGTTCTCGATCATGACGATGGCATCGTCCACCACGAACCCCGAGGCGATGGTGAGCGCCATCAGCGAGAGGTTGTCGAGGCTGAACCCCGCCAGGTACATCACGGCGAACGTGCCGATCAGTGAGACCGGCACCGAGAGACTCGGAATGAGGGTAGCCGGGATGCTGCGCAGGAACAGGAACATCACCAGCACCACGAGGGCGACGGCGAGAGTCAGCTCGAACTCCACGTCGTTCACCGAGGCGCGGATGGTCTCGGTCCGGTCGGTCACCACGCGCAGGCTGACGTTCGCGGGCAGCGAGGCGCGCAGCTGCGGCAGCAGCGCGCGGATGTTGTTGACGGTCTCGATGACGTTCGCGCCCGGCTGGCGCTGGACGTTGATCAGTACCGCGGGGGTATCGTTCAGCCAGCTGGCGAGCTGATTGTTCTCCGAGCCCATCACCACGCGCGCGACGTTCTTCAGGTAGACCGGTGCGCCGTTGCGGTACGCGACCACGATGTTCGCGTACTGCTCGGCGCTGTCGATCTGGTCGTTCGCATCGATGGTGTAGGCATGCGTCGCGCCGTCGAAGCTGCCCTTCGGCGCGTTCGAATTGGCGTTCGCGATGGTGGTGCGCAGATCATCGAGGTTCAGTCCGTAGGCGGCCAGCTGCGGCAGGTTCGCCTCGATGCGCACCGCGCGCTTCGGCGCCCCGTTGAGACTCACCAGGCCCACACCCGAGACCTGGGAGATCTTCTCCGCGACACGCGTATCGGCGAGGTTCTGCACCTCGGTGATGGGCATGGCGCGCGAGGTGAGCGCCAGGGTGAGAATGGGCGCGTCGGCCGGATTGACCTTGGCGTAGATCGGCGGGGCCGGCAGGCTCTGGGGCAGCAGCATCTGCGCGGCGTTGATCGCGGCCTGCACCTCCGCCTCGGCCACATCGAGGCTCAGGCTGAGATCGAACTGCAGCGTGATCTGCGAGGCGCCGGCCGAGGTCTTCGACGACATCTGGTCCAGGCCGGACATCTGCCCGAAATCCCGCTCGAGCGGCCCGGTGACCGTCGAGCTCATCACCTCCGGGATCGCACCGGGCAGGAACGTCGAGACCACGATGGTCGGATAGTCGACCTCCGGCAGCGTCGACACCGGCAGCAGCAGATAGC
>DAIDUQ010000040.1:0-20171 GCA_027456605.1 Steroidobacteraceae bacterium
CGCAGGTTTCTCCGCATTGTTTCGCAAAGACATTCCCGCTGCTTTCGTCGGCTCATCGCCGGTCGCACAGGTTGTCTGTTTTGTGGATCACGGGATGAGCTTGCGCAGCTCCGGGGTGGAGATATCGTCAATGTGTCGAAAGGCGGGTGCGATCCTCTCAATCTGATCCGCAGGCACGTTGTATTGCTCGAAATGGACCTTCCACTCGCGCACGGTGTGCCAGATTCTTGCAATGCTCTGGGAGGCCAAATCCGCTGATAACGTAAACATCTCGCGCCCGGCGAAAGCGTTGTCCAATGTGGCGGTCCTGCCCTCTGGTCCAATTCCCAGATGCAGGCGTCGTTCCGATGCCAAGGTTGCCCGTGGCATGACATCATAGAGCGGACTCAGTCTCCATCCTGGAAGGCGAGGGTCCCAGACAAAGCCGTGGTTGCGGAGGTGATCGTCGTCATTGCTGACGAAGATGTTGAAGACCATGCGCTCGAAGAGTTCGCGGTTGTCTCCCCGGATGACATTGGGGTGACAGTACCGTCGGATGGCTCGCGCCAACTCGCCATAGGACTTGCTGGGTGACTCCATGGCGGTACACGCGAGGAGCGTCAGACCGCTGACGAACCCCAAACGCTTCTCCACCTGTCCCGCCGCAGGCGCTGCGCTCAATAGATCTTCAGGCAATTGAGCGTCCCGGCCCGGTTTGACCCAGTATCGGTCGAATCGCCGGATCAGCATCACAGTCCGGGCGCCGAGGCTGATTAGCCTGACTGGCGGAACGGTGAGATCTGCGGTCGCTGCCAATCGCAGCGTGGCGGTTTCGAGGACGGGAATATTCATCGTATCCTGTTGACTCGGGAACTTGGCCAGCCATAACACCTGTTCGTTGTCACGAACCGTCGCCTTGGGGCGGGCTCCGCCCAGAAGGCTTCCCTCTGCGAGAATTTCCTCTAGATTTGCAGGGATGGGCATCCCTTCGTCAATACGTTGCGCGGCGTCCAACAAGTACTGCAGATTATCCCAACTGCCGTAGCCCAACGTTGGTTCGGATTCTCGCGAAGGACGAATGTCGAGCGCACCCACGCGCTGACTGCCCGCGTGGAGTAGATATACGGATTCCGGGAGGCTGTTTGCGGGTACCTTGAGGCGAGACTCGATTACCCGCCGTCCCCAGGCATCTGGTGCGGTATCGCGAATCCCGCCGAAGAATGGGAGATTGTTCGGCGGAAAGAGAGCCTTGCCGCGGACGGCGCTCTTGTCGCGAATGCTCAGGCTCACCGGGTCGATCTCCAGAGCGCCCGGGCGGTCCAAGTAGCGCAATCCGTAGGCGAAAGTCGAGGCGAGTAGCCGCGCCCCGTCTTCGGTCACAGTGAGTTGACCGCAGGGCATCCACTCGGCATCGAGGTACGCGAAGACGAACAGCTTCTCTTCTTTCACGACGTGCTAGAAGTCGATTTCGTCCAATTCACGCGTGGAGAGATCCCTGGCACGCCGGCGCTGTTCTCGAGCACCAAGTGCGGCCAGAGCGGGATCCGTTTCAGCCAGCAACTCGAGCAGTGTTTTGCCCGGTACGATGGCATCGAGATAGCGCAGCACCTGGCCCAATGCGACTCCAGGATCCCCTTTCTCCATCCGATATGCAGTATTACGCGAGAGCCCGGCGCGAAGCGCTGCCTGGTCTTGCTTGATGCCCCGAGCGATGCGCAGGCGTGCGAGCGCCGTCCCCAGCCTTTTTGCCTCAGAAGCCAGGCTTGGGGATAAGACTTTGGATTGGGTGATTTTCATACTCGTTAAATCACTCGGTATAAGTTTATTGCGCGAATAATCGACTGTGAATTCTCGTCGCTATCACCTGTCAAGTCAAGGGAATGGAATCTGAAATCGATCGTTAAGGGGACAATGCATGATTACTCATGCAGGAATAGGTATCGCTACGGTTACGCTTGCCAAGTTGCGCTCCCCAGCATCTCTGTCGCAAGCGACGCTTCCAAGTGAACCCATGAGGCGCGGCCTGGTGCCTTGGCGGATGACTGCGGCCGACTACCTTGCGGCACTCGCCGCGGCCGATGATCAAGGCGCGGTACTGCCGTGGGACCCCTAATCTGTCCGGGCCGACGCCCTGGGATCTGGCGCTGCGTCGGACGTTCGATCGCGAGCGGCACATCGTCCATCAGGAGAGGCTGCTTCCTGGCCTGATCGAGTAGGGAAGTTGGAGCGCTCTTGTCGGCGTGCGCTATTCGGCTGAGCGACGACTCGGGTGCGGTGCGGGAGATCTGCGGGAATCGGTCGTGCTCGGTCGTGCTTCGTCGTGCCAATCGGAACGGGCGCCCCTTGGCACGGTGTTGAATTTAAAAGCTACCTTGAGCGGAGCAGCCGGCTCATAGTGCCGGGGTCGAGGGTTCGAGTCCCTCCCTTTCCATCAGTATTTTCAGCCACTAGCGGATGACACCCCCGGCCGGAGGTTCCGGAGTGCGGGAGATCGCCCTGAGCTTACGCAGACAAACGCGTGTGCGATCGGTTACAACTGTGCAAGTCGTTCAAATAGTCTGGTCAGAACGGGAACGCGGGACTGGCTGGCGGAGTCGCCCGGCAGGTGGCCCGGAAGAGCATCGAGAAACCCCGGTGTATCGAGGAGTGACGAAATCTCTTTCGTCACGTAGACACGCAGGTCATCTGGCGCACTGCGCAATTCATCAACGAGGGCCGGCCTGCCGTCGACGACGGTCACGATGTCTTCGAGGTAATGGCACTGAATTAGGCATATAGCTGATGACGATGTCTGCGTATCTGTCGGCGGGCTCGAGCCCGAGGTATTTTGAGCCACGGAAATGGTTTGGGTCGCCTTTTGCGTGCCCGTGGTTCGACGCGCCGGGGTCGGTTGCCGACTCTACGCTGACCGATCAGCCGGAACAGCTCCGCGTGCCCGATAGGGTCCAGGGCAGGCAAGTTCTGCGAGGTCCACGTCGTCCACATCTGTACCGTATGTTTGAAGCTCACCTGGCGCGGCTGAATTCCAGCATTGCGCGCCGCCTGCGCCATCAACAGGCGGATGAGGTTGTAGGCGAGCAGATATACCCAAAGCTCCTTGTGGATCATCGCGGGGCTCTTGCAGCTGAGCGTCTCCATGCGCAGCGTCGTCTTGATGCAGCGCAGGTCCAGCTCGATGTTCCAGCGACGCTCGTACAGCTTGGCCAACTCTGCCTTGGATGCCTCGCGCGGCTCGAGCAGCGTGGTCACCAGGACCCGTCCACCGACCCGCAGTTCGCGCACGGCCAATGTCTCGGGAAAGGCCCGATACTGTTCGCGACTCATCCAGGCGGGGCGCGCCTTGGGCTTGGGCCACTTCACCCGATGATCACGCTTGCCCAGCGCCTCGCCGCGGCGAAAATCGGTGATGCGCGATCCGTGCTGCTCGAACAGCACGTCCACCCCGGCGGCCTGCAGCGTCGCGATCAGGAAGTAATTGCAGTACAGCGCATCGGCCAGCAGCAGCTCTCCGGCCGAGAGGGTGTGCAGCAGACTACGAAACAGACCCAGCTCGCTGTGTCCTTTGCCGGCGTAAGGTCCGATCGCCGCCTCCAGCACCGCCCCAGTGGACAAGCAGATGATGCCCACCAGCCGCGCCAACGGAAAGCCCACCCCCTTGGCTTGGCTGCTCGGTTGCGGATAGCAGGCCTGGTTCGCTGGGGTGTCGGGCATCGAGATGCCGGTACCGTCGGCCAGCTTCACGCGCCGACCGTGCCAGTGCCAGCTGCGGTGGGCACGCTCGGAAAGCAGTCGGGCGCTTTGGCGCGCCAGCCCGCTGACCATCTCCAGCGGCAGGCGTGCTCGAGCATGACAGTATGCCCCGGTGCTCACGCTGTGCACGCTCAGCCCCCCGGCCACGCGCTGCCCCGCCCAGGCATTGACCGCTCTTTGGCAGGAACGATCTTCCTCCAGCGCCTGCTTGATGAACATCGCCAAAACCTGAGTCGGCGGGTACAGCCGCTCACGATGCTCGGGCAGCAGTGCCTCGGTCATCTCCAGCAGCTCAGGGCCTGTGAGCAGGTTGAAGAAATCCACCGCGCCGGCTCGATCGATCCGCCCGCGGATGCCATTTCGACGTTGCTGAGAATGGAAAGCGCCATTACGATCACGCAAGGCTGCAGCCTCCGGGGTTGGTGGGGTGGATGTGTGACAACTACATCCTATCAACTCCGGTCAGCCTTTCCTCTTCTGCTTCAACCTCTTACGCCCCCGCGTGAATACCGCTCGGGCCTAATTCAGTGCCATTAGTCTTCGAGGTCATGGCTTACCAGATAATCTCCGTGGCCTCGGTCTTTGAACGCTTCGAGCTTCGTTGCGATGAAGAGTGGGGCCGCGATGAGTTTTATCCTACGGCCGCTCGGAAGCAAGACTCGTGATGCCGTGCTGACGGTAAGTGGAAACCGGCGGTTGTGGAAACGCAGCACGCCAGGCTGTGAGGGCATCAGATCAGGCGTGACTCCCGCGCCAACCCAGCGACAGATTGGCGCGTCTGGCGAAGTATCATGCTTGCAGCGCTGCGATGTCAGTTTGGCTTCAACGGATTGATACTCGGCTATGGTTGCGACCTCCGCGACGACGGCCACATCCTCGGTGGCTCGAATTTGGTTGGCGCGTATTCGAGTGACGAGCAAGCCAGTCGCACAGCCACCTACGAATACGAGCGAATCAGACAGCTCGCCGAGGGCCTGAACTGAAATCTCCAGGGAACGCGCACGCGCAGCGTGCGTTCGCACTCATCTTCCGGACACTCTGCGCGTTTGCGAGTCATTTCCACCAGTATAGCTGCTGATTTATACAGCTATCAAGCCGGAAGCGCCTTAATATCTCCGGCCTGAAGGCCGGAGTTTTACGGCGCGGCTGGATAACTCGGGCGCGGTCGGCTCCAACCCGGCATGACAGGCGTTGTCGGGGCGGCGCAGCCCGCGCCGGGATCGGCTCGGGATCCTGCCGGGCGCTGCGGGCGCCGGAGCGCGCCAGAGGGGGATCATGGGAGGCCGGGCACGGTGCGTGTCCGGAATGTGGGACTGCGCATGATGCAGACGAGGGTGTACATCGTCGATGGGGATCCGGGGATACGCAGGGAACTGCGGCGGACGTTCATATCGACCGGTTACCTGACGCGCAGCTTTGCCTCCGGGATCGCATTCCTTCAGGCCTGCGCGCGCCTGCCCGCCGGCTGCGTGATCCTGGATCTGGCGTTGCCGGGGCCGGGCGGTGTCGAGGTCATGCGCGAGCTTGCGGCGGCCGGGTACCGCTGGCCCGTGATCGTGCTCGCCGAGCATGCCGATCGGGCGAAGGTGCTGCGCGCCGGCTCGGTGTTGTTTCTGGAGAAACCGATCCGGGAGGCGGAGCTCCTGGCCGCGGTGCAGAACGCGGGGGCGGCGCTGAGCGGCGAGGGCGGCGCGCGGCACGACGGTGCGCTGGCGCGCGCCGTCACGCTGCTGACGCCCCGCGAGCAGGAGGTGCTCGATGCGCTGTTGGGATCCGAACGCATCAAGCAGACCGCCGCGAGGCTCGGGATCGCCGAGAGCACGGTCAAATCGTGCCGCATGACCATCAAGAAGAAGCTCGGCGCACAGAGCACCGCGCAGCTGATTCAACTGGTCATGCGCGCCGGGGTCGCGCTCGGGGCGCGATCGTAGCGGCGACGGCGTCGCGCCGGGGAATCAATTCGGGCGCCAGGCGCGCGCCATGCGGCGCATGCGATCCGACGCGTCGGCGGCCTCTTCGCGGATCTCGGTGCCGGTGAGCGCCAGGAACGCCTCCTCCAGCGTACCGGTGCCGGTGCGCGCCTTCAGCTCCGCCGAGCTGCCGAGGGCGACGATGCGCCCGTGATCGATGACGGCGATACGCCCGGCCACCCGATCGGCCTCGTCCATGTAGTGGGTGGTGAGGAACACCGTGACACCTTCGTCCTTGTTGAGCTGGCGCACGTGCGTCCACAGCTGGTTGCGGCTTTGCGGGTCGAGGCCCAGAGTCGGCTCGTCGAGGAACAGGATCCGCGGGGTGTGCAGCAGGCCGCGGGCGATCTCCAGGCGGCGCATCATGCCGCCGGAGTATTGCTTGACGAGCTCGTCGCGCCGCTCCCACAGACCGAACAGCTCGAGCAAGGCGTGGATGCGCTCGCGGCGAACCTTGCGTGGAACGTGATAGAGCACGCCGTGCAGCTCGAGGTTCTCCCACGCCGAGAGGTTCTGATCCAGGCTCGGATCCTGAAACACGATGCCGAAGCGCTTGCGGACCTCGTTGGGCTCGCGGGTCGGATCCAGTCCGTCGATGCGCACCGTTCCGGAGGTCGGCGGCAGCAGCGTCGTGAGGATTTTGATGGTGGTTGTCTTGCCGGCGCCGTTCGGTCCGAGGAAGGCGAAGATCTCCCCGGGCTCGACGCTGAAGGAAATGTCGTGCACGGCGACGAACTCGCCGAATTTGCGGGTCAAATTCTGCACGACGATCATGTAGGGGTCTCCGCTCGACCCGGGACGCTCGCCGCCGGGCTGCGGCAGAATACCATGGGGCGCCCGAGGGCCGGAACGGGAGCGCGCGGGCCGCCAACAGCGCGGCGCACCGCCGCTCGGCGCGGCGTGGACCGAGCTCGGGGATGGTGGCGGCCCAGGCGGCGCGGTTGTCCTAAAGCCAGCCCTTCTGGCGCGCAATGCGCGCCGCCTCGATGCGGTTGGCGGCGCCGAGCTTGCTGATGGCCTCGGACAGGTAGTTGCGCACCGTGCCCTCCGAGAGATGCACCTCAACGGCGATCTCGGCGCTCGAGCGGCCCTCGCCCGCGCGCCAGAGAATCTGCCGCTCACGCTCGGTGAGCGGATCCGGATCGCTCGCCCAGGCCTCGGCGGCCAGCTCCGGGTCGATCACCCGCTCGCCGCGATGCACGCGCCGCACTGCCTCGGCGAGCTCGGCGGCCGGCCGGTCCTTCAGCAGATAACCCTTGGCGCCGGCCTCGAGCGCCCGGCGCAGATAGCCGGGGCGCGCGAAGGTGGTGAGGATGATGACCTGCGTGGCGGGAAAGCGCGCGCGCGTCTCCGCGGCCAGTGTCAACCCGGTCATCTCCGGCATCTCGATGTCGGTGACCAACACGTCGGGCCGCTCGGCGGTCAGGGTGCGCAGCGCCTCGCGGCCGTTGGCGGCGCGCGCACACACCGTCAGGTCGGGCTCGCCGGCCAGCAGCGCCGCCAGGGCGCCCAGTATCATGGCTTGATCCTCCGCGATCAACACGCGGATCGAGCTCATGCCGGCTGCGCCTGCGCGGCGGCGACTTGCGCCGGAATCTCCACCGTAAGCCGCGTCCCGCTGCGCGAGTCGATGGCCAGACGGCCCCCGAGGGTGGCCAGCCGCTCGCGCATGCCGCGCAGCCCGTTGCCCTCGTGCTCGATGCCGCCGCGACCGTCGTCCTCGATGCGCAGCGCGGTGCCCCCGGGATCGACCGAGAGGCTCAACCGGCAACACTTGGCGCGCGCGTGCCGCACGATGTTGGTGACCGACTCGCGCAGCACCAGTGCCAGCACCGACTCGGCCACCGGATCGACGCGCGGCAGCGGCTCGGCGCACTCCAGTGACACCCCGGCGAGCGACAGGGTCTCACGCGCGCGCGAGAGCTCGGCGGCCAGGCCCTCCGACCGGTAGCCGCGGATCGTTTCGCGCACCTCGCCGAGCGCCTTGCGGGCGGTGCGCTCCACCTCGCCGATCTCGCGCCGTGCGCCCTCCGGATTGGTGGGCAGCAGGCGCCCGGCGAGCTCGGATTTGAGCACGATGAGCGAGAGGGTATGGCCGAGTACATCGTGCAGGTCGCGCGCGATGCGCTCGCGCTCGGCCACCTGGGCAAGATGCTCGATCTGTTCCTGCGCCAGGCCCAGGCGGGTCTGGCTGCGCACACGCAGCGCCCAGATGAGGTTGGCGAAGCCGGCCGGGAGCGAGAAGAAGGCGAAGATGCCCCAGGTCCAAGCACTGAAGTGAAGCGCCAATCCCTCGCCGGCGCACGTGACGGCCGCCCCGACAATCAGCATGATGACGACGGGGAGGGAGTCCGCGACGAAGGGCGCGAACGCCGCGCAGTAAATGAAAACCACGCCGGAACCGGCGTTGAACGGATAGTAGGCGAGGCCGAACAGGGCGAGCGCGGCCATGAGCAGCCGCCGGGTGCGCATGCGGCGGGTGAATATCAGCGCGACATACAGCGCCAGGAAGCACGGATAGAGCAGCGCGACGGCCAGCCAGGCGGAGAAACTGGGCTGTTGCGCGGGTGCGGCGAAGAAGAAGATCGAGTAACAGAGCCAGATGAGATCGAATGTCCGTACGCGCTCCGGGGGGCGCGGCAGGTCACAGGGCTCGCGGGGCGATACGGGTCGGCTCATGGCGCTCGGACTTCTCTGCGGGAGAACGTAATCCAGGCGGTGCCAAACATCAACACGCTGCAGCCGGCGAGCACCAGCCAGTGCAGGAGCGCGCCGGCGCGCGGCGCGAACCCGAACACCGCCAGCGCCAGCTGCGCGAGATGATACGTCGGCAGGACCGGGGCGATCACCCGCACCCAGTGCGGCAGCATGCGCAGCGGCATGAAGAACCCCGAGGCGAACGACAGCGGCAGATAGACGAGATTGATCAGGCCGGGACCGGCGTTCGCCGGCATGATCAGCCCGATCAGCAGGCCCAGGGCGGTGAAGGGGATGGAGCCGAGCAGCACGATGAGGGCCAGGCGCGCGGCCTGCCCCAGGCTGACCGTCACGCCGCCCACGGCGATGCCGAGCCAGATGAGCGCGACCATGACGATGAGCGCGAAGGCGGCGCTGCTGAGCATCTTGGCCAGGAGGTAGGCCAGGCGGGGCATGGGACTTGCCCATTTGAGCTCGAGCCAGCCCCGAGCCCGCTCGAGGGAGATGCCGAGTCCGATGCCGAACAGACAGGCCGAGCCCAGCCCCAGGCAGCTGTAGCTTGCGATCAGGTACTGCGCGATCGGGCTGTGCCGGTGACCGGTGCCGAACAGCAGATAGAACATCAGCGGAAACCCGATGACTGAGAGCGAGTAGGCGGGGGTGCGCGCCAGGCGGATGAACTCGTAGCCGATCTCCATCAGCACGGGGCGCAGCCGGCCGATTGCGGACGCGCGCGGCTCGAGCGGCAGGACGGCTTCGGTCATGAACGTTTTCCCGGGGTTGCGTCCGGTTCAGGCGGCGTGGGTGAGAGCCAGGAAGGCGTCCTCGAGGCTTGCGGCGCCGATCTCCAGATCGCTCAGTGTCGCGTCGAGCGGCAGCAACTGGCGCAGCACCGCCTGCGGGTCATGGGCGAAGATCACGGCGTCCTCGCCGTGACGCTCGAGCGAGGTGACGGTCGGCAGCCTGCGCAACACCTCGTCGGCAACCCGCGTGCGGCAGCGGATGCGTCGCGCCGCGACCGATCGCTTGATCTGCGCCGGCGTCCCGAGTCGCGCGAGGCGGCCGTGCTCGATGAGCGCGATCCGATGGGCCAGCGCGTCGGCTTCCTCGAGATAATGGGTGGTGAGCAGCACCGCCTTGCCGGCCGCCGCGAGCGAGCGGATGTGCTCCCAGACTTGCCGGCGCGCCTGCACGTCCAGTCCCACCGTCGGCTCATCCAGGCAGACCAGCTGCGGATCGCCGCAGGTCGCCAGGGCGAACAGCAGCCGCTGTTTCTGGCCGCCCGAGAGCGTGCCGAAGCGCCGGTGCTCGAGCGGCGCCAGTCTCGAGCGCTGCAGGACCTCGGCGGTCGGCACGGGCCGTGGGTAGTAGCTGCGGAACAGCTCGATGTGCTCGCGTACCGTCAGCATGTCCGGCGCCCGCGCGTCCTGCAGCATCACGCCGATGGCGGCGCGCGCCGTGCTGTTGCGGGGGTCGCGGCCGAGCACCTCGACACGCCCGTCATCGGGTGCGAGCAGCCCGAGCAGCAGCCGCACGGCGGTGGTCTTGCCGGCTCCGTTCGGGCCGAGCAGGGCGGTCACTTCGCCGCTGTGCAGCTGCAGCGAGAACTGCTCGAGCGCCACGCGGTTCCCGAACCGCTTGCTGACGTCTTGCAGCGCGGCGATGGAGCGGCTGGATGAGGCGGCGAGCAGGTCGTGGGCGGGTGCGGACATGGGCGTGTCATCGGTTGGCCGGCAGTGGCGCCAGAATGGTCCGCCGCCGTCCGCGTGTGCAGTGCGTCCTGTCAACACTCGCGAGTGACACTTGTCACGCCCGCACACTCACGCCCAAGTCTCGAGCCCCTCGAGCGCCGAGTGGGCGCGGATGCCGTCCGGACGCCGCGAATCCGTCGATCCGGCGGCGCAGCGGATCGACCGCGCCGCTCGCGCCGGCGGGTTTACAATACGGCGATGAAAATCTCCGGCACTCCCTACCGCACCATCTGGCCGCTCGCCTCCGGGACCGTGCGGGTCATCGATCAATCCCGGCTGCCGTTCGAGTTCGAGACCGTCGATTTGGCGACACTCGAGGATGCGGCGCGGGCCATCCAGACCATGATCGTGCGTGGCGCGCCGCTGATTGGCGCCACGGCGGCCTACGGGCTGGCGCTGGCGCTGCGTCAGGACGCCTCGGAGGCGAGAATTGCGGAGGCGGTGCAGGCGCTGCGCGCGACGCGGCCCACCGCCGTGAATCTGGCTTGGGCGCTCGAGAGAGTGCGCGCGCGCATCGCGCATCTGCCGCCGGCGCAGCGCATGGCGGCGGCGTTCGCCGAGGCGGGACGCATTTGCGACGAGGACGTTGCGCAGTGTCATGCGATCGGCGTCCACGGCGCCGAGATCATCCGCACCATGGCGCACGCGGCGCGCCGCCGCATCAACGTCCTTACGCACTGCAACGCCGGCTGGCTGGCGTGCGTCGATTGGGGTACGGCGCTGTCGCCGGTTTACGTGGCGCACGATGCGGGAATCGATGTGCACGTGTGGGTCGACGAAACCCGGCCGCGTAACCAGGGTGCCTCGCTGACCGCCTTCGAGCTGGGGGCCCACGGGGTGGCGCACACCGTGATCGTGGATAACCTCGGGGGACATCTGATGCAGCACGGACAGGTGGATCTGGTGATCGTCGGCAGCGATCGGACCACGGCCGCCGCGGATGTGTGCAACAAGGTGGGCACGTACCTGAAGGCGCTCGCCGCGCGCGACAACGGCGTGCCGTTCTACGCGGCCCTGCCGGTGAGCACCCTGGACTGGAATCTCGAGGACGGCCACGACATCGAGATCGAGGCGCGCGATCCGCAGGAGGTTACGCACATCAGCGGGCGCACCGCCGCGGGCGCCCTCGAGCGCGTGCGCGTCGTACCCGAGGGCAGCGCCGCGCTGAATCTCGCCTTCGATGTCACGCCGGCGCGCCTCGTGACGGGTTTGATCACCGAGCGCGGCGTATGCGCCGCGAGCCGGGCCGGCCTCGCCGCGCTGTATCCGGAGCGCGCCGCATGATCGAGGCGGACGCGGACGAGGTACAGCGCCGTGCCGTGATCGCCGGGTGCCGGGAGCTGTCGCGTCTGGCGCTTTCGCACGGCACGTCGGGAAACGTCAGCGTGCGACGCGACTCACGCTCGTTTTTCGTCAGTCCCAGCGGACGGCTTTATGAGTCGCTCGAGCCGCAAGATGTTCCGCTGGTGAGCCTCGAGGGGCTGTGGCATGGCCGCTGCCGGCCCTCGAGCGAGTGGCGTTTCCATCGCGACATCTTCGCCGCCAGACCCGACGTGGGCGCGATCGTGCATGCCCACCCCCGCTTCGCCACGGCGCTTGCCTGCACGGGCCGGGGCATCCCGGCGTTTCACTACATGGTCGCGGTCGCAGGCGCAGCGGATATCCGCTGCGCGCCGTACCACACGTTCGGCTCGCAGGCCCTGTCCGAGGCGGCCCTCGCGGCGCTGCGCGATCGCCGGGCGTGTCTGCTCGCGCATCATGGGATCATCGCCGTCGGGGCGGACCTCGATGGCGCCTTGCGCCTCGCCGGGGAGGTGGAGAATCTCGCCGCGCAGTACTGCGCGGCGCTGGCCATCGGCGCGGTGGAGCTGTTGGATGCTTCCGAGATGACACGCGTTCTCGAGAAGTTCCGCACCTACGGCCGTCAGGATGCCGTCGATCCGGATCTGCGCCACGGCGGTGAGCGGCTGCCGCCGCAGTGAGCGGCTCAGCGGCGGATGCGCCGCCGCTCGAGCACGAAGCGGGCGAGGATATTGATGATCAGCACGAACCCGGTGACCAGCAGCGCCGCGGCGTAGGCGAGCGCGTTGGCCGAGGCGAACGGCTCGTTGATGAAGGTCCAGATCGCGTACGTGAGGTAGGCGATCGGCGAGTGGGTCAGATGTCCGTCCCACATGAAGTTCGACCAGCCCGCGGTATACAGCAGCGGGGCGGTCTCGCCCACCGACACCGCGAGCGCGAGCAGTACACCGGTGAGAATGGAGGGCAGGGCCGCCGGCACGCACACCCCGAAGATGACCCGCCGCTCGTTGGCGCCGAGGGAGTAGGCCGCGTCGCGCAGATCGTTGGAGACCTGCCGCAGTGCCAGCTCTGTGGTCCGGCAGATATAGGGCAGGCTGATGATGGCGAGGGAGATCGCGCCGGCGGCCAGCGAGAAGTTCCAGCCCAGCCATTGCACCAGCGCGACGTAGCCGAAGTAGCCGATGACGATCGAGGGAACTCCGACCAGCACGTCGGCCAGGAATCGTATGGTGATGGCCCAGGAGCTGAAGCGGTATTCGGCCGAATAGATTCCGGCGGCCACGCCGAACGGCACCGCCAGCAGCAGCGCGCCGCCGGAGAGCACCAGCGTGCCTTCAATGGCGTTGAGCAGTCCGCCGCCGCTGCCCTGCGTGATGGTCGTGAGCACCTTGAAGTTCAGCGCTCCGACACCGCGCACGAACACGACCGACAGAATCCACACCATCAGCGCCGACAGCACCGCCAGGCACAGACCGCTCAGCGCCCAGCCGGTGATGCTCACGATGCGGCGCGAGAGGCGGATTTGCCGTGGGGCCGCCGCGATGGCGTTCATGCGACTACACCATCACCGAGCGCTGGTTGCTGTTCCACACCAGCAGCAGCAGCCGGGCGAGCGCGTTGACGATGATGGAGATGATCGCCAGGACGAAGGCGATCTCCGCCAGCGAGCGCACCGCGAGTCCGGTCGGATCCTGCAGCGCGCTGTCGAGTTGCGAGACGATGAACGCCGCCATCGTCGAGATCGGATCGTAGATGCGGTGCGGCAGGATGTTCAGCGCGTTGCCGCTGACCATCAGCACCGCCATGGTCTCCCCGAGCGCCCGGCCGAGCGCGAGGAAGGTGGCTCCGATCAGCGTCTTGCGCGTACCCGGCAGCATCACTTTCCACAGCGCCTCGAAGCGCGTCGCGCCGAGTCCGAGCGCCGCCTCGCGCAGCGAGCTCGGCTGGCTGACCAGGGCATCGCGCAGTGTGGCGGCGATGATCGGCACGATCATCAGGGAGAGCACGACGCCGGCGGTGAGCAGACCGTAGCCGCTGCCGCTCGGCTCGCCGAAGGGGGGAATGACACGGCCCACGGTGTGGGCCAGCACCGGGTACAGGTGCTGCCCCAGGAAAGGGATCACCACCACGTAGCCCCACAGCCCGAACACCACGCTCGGGATGGCCATCAGCAGCTCGACGAAGAACGATATCCAGGTGCGCAGCGCATCGGGAACCACTTCGGCGAGGAAGATGGCCGCGCCCACGCCGAGCGGCAGGGCGATCAGCAGCGCGATCGCCGTCGAGAGCAGCGTGCCGACGATCAGGAAGAGTATGCCGTACGTCGCGCCGCGCGGGACCACGGTGCCGTGCACCACGACCGGATTGACATAGAGATTGCCGAGCCTCCAGGTGTCGCGCGTGACAAACCCGAAGCCATTGAAATGCATGGCGGGCCAGGAATAGATGGCCAGGAACGCCACGATGGCAATGAGTGCGAGGGGCAGGATGCCCGCGATGATGGCGAGCCAGGCTCTGAACTTCATGGCGGGCAAGGATGGTCGCTCGGCTGCCTCGATGCAACGGATTCGTGGGAAAACGAAGCCGGCATCGCGCCTCATCCTTGAGGTGGATACCGGCTTCGAGGGGGCCGTTGCTTCAGTGGATCTTGGCGATCTGCGCCTGGCTGAGCCGCACGATGGCCGGCGGCAGAGACACGAAGCCGACTTGCTGCATGAAGTGCGGCGAGTTCCCGCCGTCCGGGCTCAGGGCCCACGCAAAGAACTGCTTCAAGGCCTGCGCGGCGGCCGGGTTCGGCTGCCCGGCATTCACGATGGCGTACTCGTAATTGATGATCGGGTACGAATCGGTGCCCGGGGCGAAGATCAGGCTGGTGCGCTCATTGGCCGGCGTGTGGGCCGCGGTGGCATTGACGGCGGCCTGGATCGTCCGCGGGGTCGGCATGACGAAGTGGCCGCTGCGGTTCTCGAGCAGCGCCTCGCCGAGCCCGGCCGCTTGCGTGTACTTCTTGTAGCTGATGCCGATGTAGGCGATGGAGTACGGTGTGCCCTTGCAGGCGTCGACCATTCCCGGGTTGCCTTCCGCGCCCACGCCGCCTTCGACCGGCGGCCAGCTGATGGTGGTGCCGTAGCCGACCGAGTTGTTCCACGACGGCGTGCTGAAGGACAGGTACTGGGAGAAGATGAAGGTGTCCCCGCTGCCGTCCGTGCGGTGGATCAGCACGATCTGCGCATGAGGCAGGCGCACGCCGGGATTGAGCCGCTGGATCGCCGGATCGTTCCAATAACGGATCGTCCCGGAGTACATGGCCGCGAGCACCGGACCGCTGAAGCGCAGGTGAATGCCGTTCAGGCCCGGGATGTTGTAATTCACCATCTGCGAGGAGATCGCGAGCGGGATGTTCAAGATGCCCGGATGCTGGCGCACCATGAAATCGCTCATATAGGCGTCGGAGGCGCCGATCTGCGCAATGCCGGAAGCCGCCTCGGAGATGCCCGTGCCGCTGCCGGTGGATTCGGTGGTGACCTGTACGCCCGGATGGGTCTTGCTGTAGACCGGAACCCAGAGGTTGAACAGCGGATACAGCAGCGAGGAGCCGGTCTCGAGCAGTTGTTGCTCGGCCATGGCGGCGTGGCCGGCTGTCATCGTGCCCAGGGCCAAGACGGCTGCCAGGACCAGGGAAGCGCTCCGGCGGTGACCGGCAGTTTTCGTGCTCAAAGGGTGACCTCCGATTGCTTTGGGGAGAGTGCCATCGGCGCGTACTCTACGTCCGCAATATGACACTTATGTGACAGGCGGCGTCAAATATTAAAGCCCATAAAAACAAATACTTAAAGTAATTTCCACAACGGTTTTCACGTTCCGGTCCTCGACGCGCGGGTGCCGCGGTTCCGGCTGCTGTAGGGGGCATTGGCCGCCGTGGCAGACACCTTTGCGCGGATCGGTTAAGGTGCCGCCCCTTGGGGGCTCTCCGCGCCGGGGGCGCGGGGTCTCGCGATCGAAAGAAATTCAAAGTGAGTACACCCGCAGCGGAGCGCGCCGGTTCGCACGGCGAGTTCACCTTCCGCGGCATGGTCATCGGGGTGCTGATCACCCTGGCGTTCACCGCGGCCAACGTCTACTTCGGCCTCAAGGCCGGCATCACCTTCTCGACATCGATCCCGGCGGCGGTGATCTCGATGGGCATCCTGCGCGCGCTGAAGGACGCGACCATGCAGGAGAACAACATCGTGCAGACCGTGGCTTCCGCGGCCGGCACGCTCTCGAGCATCATCTTCGTGCTCCCGGGGCTGGTGATCGTCGGCTGGTGGACCGGATTCCCGTTCTGGATGTGCTTCACGGTGTGTGCCGCCGGCGGCATTCTCGGAGTGATGTACACCATCCCGCTGCGCCGGGCCTTGGTGACCGATTCGGACCTGCCCTACCCGGAAGGGGTGGCCTGCGCCGAGGTGCTCAAGGTCGGCTCGGGCCAGACCCAGAATGCGGACATCGAGGCGGTTGAAACCGGCGGGGCGGGTCTGAAGGCTGTCGTGGTCGGTGCGCTGGTATCGGCCGCGTTCTACGTGATGGTGCAGACCCAGATCTTCGCCAGCGACCTGGCCCGCTATTTCCACATCGGCCGCTCGCGCGCCGCGAGCGGCTTCGATTTCAGCTTGTCGTTCGCCCTGTTCGCCATCGGCCATCTGGTCGGACCGGCCGTGGGCGTGGCGATCCTCGTCGGGGCGCTGATCGGTTGGGGCTGGGCCGTGCCGCATTTCCTGCTCACCCATGCGGCGGGCGGTTCGGCCGCCGCTGCCGCGCAAGGTGCCTGGGATCATTACGTGCGCTTCGTCGGCGCCGGTGCGATCGGCGTCGCCGCGGTGTGGACGCTCCTCACGCTGATCAAGCCGGTGATCAAGGGTCTTGCCGGCGCGATGGCGTCCTCGCGGGCGCGCCGGGGCGGCCAGGCGCATCTGCTGCCGCGCACCGAGCACGACATTCCGATCCGCACCGTCGCGGTGATCTCGCTCCTGTGTCTGGTGCCGGTGGCGTGGTTGCTGTGGCACTTCAGCCGCATCAGCGGGCTCGGCGCCCACGCCTGGGGGCTTGCCATCGGCGGCGTGATCTTCATCGCCCTGATGGGCTTTCTGGTCTCGACCGTGTGCGGCTACATGGCCGGCCTGATCGGCTCATCCAACAGCCCGCTCTCCGGAATCGGCATCCTCGTCGTGGTGGTGTTCGCGCTGCTGCTGGTGGCGGGAATCAGGCTGGGCCTGCCGGCGACGGCCGGCCGAGCGCTGGTGGCCTTCGCGCTGTTCGTGACTTCCGTGGTATTCGCGGTGGCCTCGATCGCCAACAACAATCTGCAGGATCTGAAGACCGGCCAACTGGTCGACGCGACGCCCGCGAAGCAGCAGTGGGCGCTGGTGGTCGGGGTCATCGCCGGGGCGCTGGTCATCCCGCCGGTGCTCGACCTGCTGAACCATGCCTACGGCTTCCTCGGCACGCCCGGCGTCAATCCCGCGCGCGCGCTGCCCGCGCCGCAGGCCGGGCTGATTTCGGCGCTCGCCCAGGGAGTGATCCAGCACAACATCGACTGGAGCGCCATCATGGTCGGGTTCGGCATCGGCGCGCTCCTGATCGCGCTCGATGACGGTCTGAGGCGCGTGTTCAAGAACGTGCGGCTGCCGCCGCTGGCCGTGGGGCTGGGGATCTACCTGCCGACGTCCACCACGTTGATGATCACGGTGGGCGCGCTCGTGGGTTGGTGGTTCAACCGCCGCGCCGAGCACAAGCCGCGCGGCGAAGCGATCAAACAACTGGGCGTGCTGCTTGCCTCGGGACTGATCGTGGGGGAGAGCCTGCTCGGGGTGATCTACGCCGGCGTGGTGGTATTCAGCGGGCGGCCCGAGCCGATCGCGCTGGTGGGGAAGGGTTTCCATACCGCCGCGCTGTGGCTCGGCGGCGTGACGTTCGCGGCCGTGGTGATCGCGCTGTATCGCTGGGTCGGGCGGCTGGCGCCCGCCTGAGGCGTGCCTCAGGAGGCCGTCAGGCGGTCACGCCCGCTGAGCTCCGCGCCGGTGTCCTTGGGCAGACTGGCGTAGCCGATCAGGCCGAACACCGCGAGCGCGGCCATCAATGTGAGCGCGACGCGAAAGTCGAGCGCGCCGAGCGCGCTGCCATGACGCAGCAGCTGCGAGAAGTTCAGGATCAGCGCCGAGCTCGCCACGCCCGCGGCCATGGTGACCTGCTGGGTGAGCGATGACAGGACGCTCGCCGGCGCGCGCTCCTCGGGGCTCACCTCGGCGAACGTGGTGAACGTGATCGCGGTGAACTGCAGCGAGCGGCTGGCGCCGGCGAACAGCAGGATGATCACGGTCAGCGCCATCGGCAGCTGCGGCGAGATCCACGCGCAGGCCGCGATGCCGGCGGCGGTGATCGCGCCGTTGACGATCAGCACCGAGCGCAGTCCGAAGCGGCGGATGATGGGATTGGTCACCGTCTTCATCAGCAGATTCGCCAGCATGTATACCAGCAGCAGCACTCCGGCCTGCAACGGTGTCAGGCCGTAGACCACCTCGAGCATGATCGGCAGCAGGAACGGCGTGGCGCTGATCGCCGCGCGCGTCAGACCGCCGCCGGAGAGCGTTGCGACCCGGAAGGCGGGCCTGCGCATCACATCGAGGCGGATCAGCGGCTGCGGCGTCGACTCGAGGTGGCGCAGCGCGGCGTAGCCGGCCACGGCGGCCGCGGCGAGCAGTCCGATCGCCAGCCACGCCTCGATGTGTTTGCCGCCGAGCAGGTCCAGCCCGACGCTGAGGCAGCCGACGGCGAGCGCCAACAGCAGGAAGCCGCGGATATCGAAAGCGGTGCGCTCGCTTTCCTTGTGGTTGGGAATGAGCGCGAGCACCAGCGCCATCGCGAGCACGCCGATCGGCACATTGACGTAGAAGATCCAGCGCCAGTTGAGCGCCTCGGTGATGAAGCCACCGAGCGCCGGCCCGATGACCGGCGCGAGCAGCGCCGGCCACACCAGCGTCGAGAGCGTGCTCATCAATTCGTGCTTGGCGGTGTTGCGCAGCACGATCAGCCGCCCGATCGGCGACATCATGGCGGCCGAGCCGCCTTGCACCAGGCGCGCGGCGATGAACGCCGGGAAATCATGGGACAGGCCGCAGGCCACCGAGGCCAGGGTGAACAGCGCGATGGCGCCGCAGAACAGGGTGCGGGTCCCGATCCGGTCGGCCAGCCAGGCGCTCGCGGGAATGCAGACCGCGGCGGCGAGCGCATACCCGGTGATGCCTTCGCTCACCCGGCTCTCGGTGGTGGCGAAGCTGTGCGCCATGGCCGGCAGCGCCGTGACGATGATGGTCGAGTCGAGGTTCTGCATGAACATCGCGCTGGCGACGATGAGCGCGATCTGCATCGAAGGTTCGCGCAGGGCGGCCGTCAGTTCATTCCATCGGAGCATCGGGCAAGTGTAGCCCGCCGATGCTCTTGGCAAGACGCCTCTGCCTCTTAAGTGAGAGTCCGCAGACCTGCGGCGCCCCATCTCTGCGGACCCGATTGCCTAGGCGCGGCGACCTGGGCGCCGCCGGGCGAGCGGCACGGATTGCGGTGCGGTACGCCCCGTTCAGGTCGCCGACGCGGCCTCAAGGGCGCGCCGGGCGCACTTTCCCGAAGCGCATCAGGTCGAACGGTCGCGCATCGAGCGGCGGCGGCCGTCCCGCCACGAGCGCGGCGATGAGGTGCGCGCTGGGCACCGCCAACGTGAGGCCCAGGTGTTGATGGCCGACGGCGTAGTACAGCGGCGCCTCGCCTGGCGCACGGCCAAGACCCGGCAGATAGTCCGGCAGCGTGGGGCGGGAGCCGACCCAGCCGGCATGCGCCGTCGCGCAGCGGTAGCCGAAGGCATGCAATCGGGCGCGCAGCCGCGCGATCTTGCGCGGGTCGGGCGGCGCGCCGTGGCGCTCGAACTCGAGGTAGCTGGTGGCGCGCAGCCGTCCCTGCATCGGCGTGACGATGATGTTGTGGTCGGCGTGGAGCACCGGCGCATCGATCAGCGGCGGCGTGTCCGGCATCTCGAGGTGGTAGCCGCGCTCGGCGGTGAGCGGCGCAGGAACGCCGAAGCGCGCCAGCAGCGGTTGCGATTGCACGCCGGCGCATACCACCGCCGCGGCGGCCGGCACCATCCGCCCCTCGGCGCGCACTCCGATACGCGCGCCGAGGGGCGTGAGCTCCTGGACCTCGGCCTGCCGAAACTCGGCCCCCGCTTGGAACGCCGCGCCGGCGAGCGCCGCGGCAAGCTGGCGGGGATCGATGACGTGTCCGCTGTCCGGATAGTGCAGGCCGGCCGCATCGCCGGTGCCGCCGCGCGTGCACGCGGCTTGCAGCAGCTCGCGCGGCGCCGGGCCGGTGCGCACGCCGAGCGCGTCGGCGCCCGCTGCCGTGTGCGCCGCTCGTTCGGCCGCATGGGGGCCGCGCCAGAGGGCGTAGTGTCCGTGACGCACCAGCAGCTCCGGCCGCCCGATCTCGCGCAGCGCCGCCTGCAGAGTGTCCGCGGCCGGTGCCACCAGCGCGGCCAGCGCCGGCGTGTTGCGTCTCTGGCGAAAGGCGGCCTGTACGAAGCGCGCGAGCCAGGGGGCAAGGGCCTGCCAGCGACGCAGCGGAAGATCGAGCGCGCCGCCGAACAGGGTCAGCTCGCGCCAGAAGGTGCGCAGCACCGCCGGGGAGGGCAGCGGCT
>DAIDUQ010000041.1:0-108237 GCA_027456605.1 Steroidobacteraceae bacterium
TGTAGTCGAGATAGATCGGCTGCATGGTCAGAATACCAACACCTTGTCCAACTTCGTCGGCACCATCGAGAGCTCACTCAACTTACGGCACGCGCTCGATTGGCGAGCATAGGTGCCTTCGATGCTGTGCTTCGGGTCGCTCGGCATAGACAACGTCTTCACCGCATCTGATCGCGCTGAACGGCAGATACCTTCGAGGCGGCCCGTACAATGCGACCGCGCATCGATCGGGCGACGGCAGAGCATTCCTGCCCATTGGCGTATACGTGAATGCTGCCCGAAGCGAGTTGCACCCACGGCTCCCCCGTCAGCGGCGATGTAGCGAGCAGGACGACCGTCTGTCTACAGCCGTCCTTGCGGCAACTCCGGCGCAACGCGTACAGCCTCGTATGGGCATGAGCGATGAGGCTCTCGCCATTGCCCAGCACGAAGTTGAACTCTCCGAGTTCGGCCAGCCGATTGACGAGCGGCCCGATGGTTCTCACGATGGCCTGCGCGCAAGGCCCGTTGGTGGCCTCGGCATGCGACGCCGCAATGGCATCGAGCAGTACGCAGAAGGCGTATTCCGAATCAGTCTCTCCCAACGGCCGGAACCGCTGAACAGGATTTTCCGGGTTCTCGCGCAGTCCGGGCAGCATGCCGTTATGCGCGAACACCCAGGAGCGGCCGTTCCATTCTCGTTCGAAGGGATGTGTGTTCGCGGAAGCGCGTCCAATCCGCTCCGGATTGGCCTTGCGGATGTGGCCAATAACCATGGTGCTCCGGAAGTCGTATTCCGCGATGAACGCCAAGCAGCGGCTTTCGGCGGCGGGTACCGGCTCCTTGAAGACCCGTGCGGCGCGGCCTTCGTAAAAAGCGATGCCCCAGCCATCGGCATGTGGGCCGACGTCGCCCCCCCTGGGCCTGAGCAAGGCCAGCGAGCGGTTCACGTCGGTTGGTTGGCTCGCACTCATCGCGAACAGCTCGCACATCATCAATCTCCGCTATCAGTCAAGATTCTCAATGCCGGTCCCGCAATTGCAACGGAGCGCCGGTTGTCGATCTCGAAAATGGACATGCGGACACTAAAACCATCGATAGAACCAATACTTTTCGGAGGCGACCTTGCCCAGATGCAGCAAATATCCCGGGCTGCGCAGACGCAGCTGGGGCGCAGGCTCGGCGAAAAAATTGCCGCTCCCGAAGCCGGCACGGTTGCCGCCGATTTCAATGAAACAGGCCCCATGACCCGCAAACGAGCGCGGCGCCCCCGCGCCGGTAATGGCGCACGTGATGTTTCTGGCCACCACCTCCGCCTCGCCGCGAGCGAACACGCCGGCCTTCGGCAGCGGCCTGCCGCTCACGAGCGGGATGCCAGTCACATCGCCGATCGCATAGACGCTCGGGAATTTCGTTTCGAGCGTCTCCCGGTCCACGGGTACCCATCCGGACTCGCCGGCAAGGCCGGCTGCACGAACCACAGTCGGGGCGCGGTGCGGCGGTACGTAGGCGAGCAGATCAAAGGGGGCGGTCGCGCCATTCTTGAAGCGAATCAGCCGCGCCGACGGATCGACCTCGGTGACCAAGTGCTCGGTGTGGACACGCACCCCTGTGCTCTCGACCAATTGCCGCACCTTCGCCGATACCTCCGGGCCGGCCACCGGCATCGGGCCTGGCTCGGGCGTGTAGAGGCCGACAGTGACGGCCGGGTGCACGCCACGCTTGCGAACGTCCGCCTCGAGAAGCATGGCGGCCTCGTAAGGTGCCGCGGGACATTTGAACGGCGTTCCACCAACCAGCACGGCCAGGTGCCCCTCCCGAAGGTCCCTGCGCGCCCGGTTGAACGATTGCGCTCCCGCGAGTGTGTAGAAATTATGCCCAGCCTCGGCGAGGCCCGGAATTGCTTCCGGTGCGAGCTCGGCGCCCAGCGCGACCACCATGTAATCGGCTGCGATTTCCCGCCCGGCCGCTCGTACGCTGAGTGTCTGCGGCTCGATCCGTTCGACCTCGCCGTGCACGAACTCGATGCCTGACTGGGCAAGGCGCTCGATCGGGCGCGAAATCTGCTCTTCGCGCCGGGCTCCGACCATGAGCCAAAGCAGCGAAGCAGGAAAAACGTGTCGCGTCTCCCGCTCCACGAGAATGATCCGATGCTCACGAGGCAATTGCTTGCGCAGCAGACTTGCCGCCACGATGCCGCCGATGCCGCCCCCCAGGATGAGAATGGTTTTGGCCGCCGTCATGGCACTATCCCCGGATTGCTCAGAACACCAGCACTTTGTCGGACGCGAGCGTCAGCGCGGCCAGCTCATCCATCGTCCCGCGCCGAGCGCCTTCGACCAGTTCCGCTTCGGTGAGGCCGCGCGCTTCCATACAGGTGCCGCAGAGCAGCACCTGGTGGGTGCCGCCCCGGAAGCGCTTCAGCATGCGCTCGAGGCTGTAATAGCCCTCGGGCGTCTTCTGGCCGCTCTTGGCACACCCGACCGCGTCAGCCATGAGGAAGACCGTGATTTCGGTCGCGGGATCCGCCTTGCCGAGCGCATTGGCGAGGCGCAGCGCGTTGTAGCAGCGCTCCGTACCGTAGGGCGGATCGTTCAGGATGAATAGAATTTTCATGGCACGTCACCTGCTTGGCGCGCAGACGGCTGGGCGCTGCGCGGGCCTATGCTTCAACGGGCAACCCCGCCGCCTTCCATTCGGGATAGCCGTCCTCGAGACGGTAGGCTTCACGGCCTTTCGATCGCAGCGCGGCGACCGCCTCGTAGGACAGAACGCAATAGGGACCCCGACAGTAGGCGATCACGGCAGCATCCTTGGGCAGTCTTGCCAAGGCGGCATCGAGCTCAGCGAGGGGGACGTTGATCGCGCCCGGTAGATGGCCCTGCGCAAACTCATCGGCAGGCCGGACATCGAGGAGGGTCACCGACTCGCCATGCAGTCGCTCGAGCAGTGTGTCGCGAGAGACAGGTTCGAGCGCATCGCGGGCGCGGAAATAGGTACTGATGATCCGCTCGACCTCGGCGACGTTGCGTTCGCCGACCCGGCCGAGTGAGCCGAGAAGACTGATGACGTCGGAGTCGGAGATCAGGCTGTAGAGCATCCGCTTGCCCTCACGCCGCGGCTCAGCCAAGCGTGCGCGGCGCAGGATCTGCAGATGCCGCGAGGTATTGGCGATCGAGAGGCCGCTGCGCTCGGCGAGCTCCTCGACGCTGCGCTCGCCTTGGGCGATCAGCTCGAGCAACTCCAGCCGATGGGGATGTCCCAGCGCCGAAGCAATCTCGGCGAGATGGGCGTAGATGCGCTGCTTGGGTCGACTGCTTGACATCGTGATTCTTTCAATCAATCATTCGCCAAATCGATGGAATATTCAAGTACCGAAAATTGAGGAATGCCATAATCGGGGTTCCCTTGATTTCGGTGCCAAAAGTGCCGGTAGGATTTCTCGGTGATTACAGGGGCCGAGGCGAGATTTCATAGCTGATTCAAACGGTTGCTGTTCGGCTTTCTGGCGGGCTATGGTGACGCCCTGCGGGGAGGTCCAGAACATGAACGACTGGCAGTCGACGTGGCTGGGGCGGCGATGTCTGCCGCGTGATCTGAGCGACTTTGAGATCGAGGCGTTCTTCACGTTTACCGGGAATGAGCGGCGGGTGATCGAGGAGCGCCGTGGCTCCGCCCTCAAGATCGCTTTGGCGCTGCAGATCGGTTTCCTGCGCATGACGGGGCGACTGATGGAAGCGGTGCGCGTGGTCCCGCCGGCATTGTGGTGGCACCTGGGTCAGCAATTCGAGGTCGCCGCCCCGACCCTGGCGTCGCTCCGGGCGATGTATCGGCGGCGCCGGACACTGTTTGAGCATCAAGAACTCGCCTGCGAGACGCTCGGTTTCCACTGGCTCTCGCAAGCACAGCGCCGTGCCCTGATGCGCGTGCTGCGCGAAGAACTCGCCCGCACGCGCGATCGAGCGCGGCTGCTGCAATTCGCACGGGGCTGGCTGTATGAACATCGGCTGATCGTGCCGCGAGAGCGAGAGCTGCGCACGATGATCGCCAAGGCGATCCGCGCCCACGAGACGCAGCTGGCCCGTACGATCGTCGGGGCGGTCGATCCGGCGTTGCTGGGCGAGTGGCGGACGATCCTCACGCGGCCCCGCGAAAGCGGCGCGACGGTGCAGAGCTGGCTGTGGGCAGCGCCGGCGAAGCATTCCTCCCGACAGATCGAGGAGGTCCTCGAGCGGGTCGAGCTGTTGAGGCAGCTGGGGGTCGAGCGGCACCTGAGGGAGCTCTCTGATGCCATTGTGCGCCGGTACGCCCGTCGACTGGCCGCCCGGGCTCCGGCGGTGGCGGCGCGGATTGCGGAACCTGCGCGCACGATCGAAGTGGCGTGTTTCCTGCGCCATTGCCTGCTGGTGAGCACCGATCGGCTGCTGCTGATGGTGCGCCGACGGGTGGCGGATTTGTGGCGCATCGCTGCCGCCGGAGTCGATGCCAAGCTGACCGACTGCGCCCGGCTGTATCAGGAGCTGCTCGGTGAGCTTGCCCGGCTGGCCAGCGACCCGGGAGTCTCGAGCGAGACGATGCGCGAGCAGCTCCTGTCGCTCATTCAGGCCCACCGAGCCCGCCGTCCCCGCAGCCGTGCCGAGATCGTGCGCGAGCGGTTGATCGAGGGCGTGCGTCCGGTGCGTGCGCTCCTGAAGGCGCTGGCGAGGTTGCCCTGGCAGGCCGTCCCGGCGCACCCGCTGCTCGAGCCCCTCGGGGTGTTACGGGGGCTCTACGAACGCGACAGGCATGATCTGCCGGTATCGCTCGACTTGCCCGTGGGTCGGGTCTGGCGCGCCGCGCTCAAGAGCCCCGACCGCGAGCGCGCATTGGCGGCCCTCGAAGTCGCAACGCTCTTGAACCTGCGCCGGGCGCTACGCAACGGCACCGTCTGGATCGAACACAGCCTCGGCTTCCGCAGCCGCGAGACGCTGTTTATTCCCGAGCCACGGTGGCAGCAGAGCCGCCGCACACACTATCGACGGCTGTCATTGCCGACGGACCCGAAGAATTTCCTCGACCCGCTGATCGAACGTGCCAAGGCGGGCGTGGCGGCGGTCGCCGAAGCCGCCGCTGCCGGCGTGCTCAAGATCGATGACGAGCTGCATCTGACGCCGCTGGCGGCGCAGGAGGACCCGAAAATCGAGAAGCTGCGCGTGGCCCTCGACCGTCGCATCGGCGAGGCGCAGCTACCGCAGATCATCCTGGGCGTGGATGCGCAGGTGCGCTTCAGCTGGATCATGTTGGGCAGAGAACCGCGTTCGGCGAGCGAACTGCTGATGGTCTATGCCGGGATCCTCGCCCACGGCACGGCCCTCTCGGCCGCCGAGACCGCGCGCATGATCCCGCAGCTCTCGAGCGCCTCGGTCCGGGCGGCGATGAAGTGGGCGGGCGATGAGCGGCGCTTGGCACAGGCGTGCAGCGCCATCCTGGCGTTCATGCATCGCCATCCGATCTGCGCCACCTGGGGGCGAGCGGATCTCGCTTCCTCGGACATGATGAGCCTGGAGACCTACCGGCGCGTGTTCCTCGCGCGCAATGATCCGAGGCGCCAGACCCCCTCGGTCGGGATCTACTCCCACACCCGCGATTGCTTCGGGATCTCCTATGCGCAGCCCATCTTGCTCAACGAGCGCCAGGCCGGTGCCGCCATCGAAGGCGTGGTGCGCGACGAGCGCCTCGAGACCACTCAGCTCGCCGTCGATACCCACGGGTACACCGACGCCGGCATGTCTCTCGCCCCGGGGTGTGGGGTTTGACCTGTGTCCACGCCTGAAGGCGCTGAAGGATCGACACCTGTTCCTGCCGCGCGGGAGCGAGATCCCCGCGATCTTGAGCTCGGTCTGCCACGCCCGTCTCGATCCGGCCAAGATCCAAGCACAGTGGGACCGGATGGTGCACCTGTTCGCCTCCGTTCACAGCGGCCACACGAGCGCGATCAATGCGCTCACGCGCTTTGGCTCCGCGGCGCGCGGCGATCCGCTGTACGAGGCACTCGTGCAGCTCGGGCAGCTGCTGCGGACTGTGTTCCTGGCCGACTGCTTCGTCAACGAGGCCTTTCGCCGAGAGCTGCTGCGCGTGCTCAATCGCGGCGAGTCCGCCAATGCGTTGAAGCGCGCGATCTACGCCGGCCGGGTGGCCAGCTACCAAGCCAAGCAACCCGATGAGATGCAGGCCGTGGCAGACGCCCTGAGCCTGCTGGCCAACCTCGTGATGGCCTGGAATACGGTGAAGATGCAGGGAATCCTCGATCGCTGGAATGCGCGTCGCTCAACGGCTGTGCCCCCGGAGCTGATCGGGCGGATCGCCCCAACGCGCACCGAGGGGATCAATCTGCGCGGGGTCTTCAGCTTTCCCATCGAGCAGTACGCCGAGCAGTTGCTCCCGTCACTCTCGGCGGCGAAATCAGCACCTGCGGCAGCCTCGTAGGGGCCAAGAGCGCGCCGCGAAATACGCCGTCCGCAACGAACAGAACCCCTAATCCGATCAACCTCTTACAAATGATCACCCCTGAACTCCCGCGAAAAACGGCCTCCCGCTACCGGCACTTTTGGCACTGAAATCAAGGGGACCCCAGGTACGGCGCTTGGCGCTCGCTGCGGCGGATGGAGCTGCCGGGGTGAGGGAGGCAGGGTCGTTCGCAGGGGCAATGCTCTGAGCGGCCTCGATGCCGTTACAAGAGATGAGGCGGCGGCAAGGTTCTGAAGGGCATGAGCCGGGCGGTGCGTCGGCGGAGGCGGGCGGGCGCGTCGAACACCGTCGCGATACCGGCCAGCCCATCGTGAACGCAATTCCGCCTCGTCCCCGAAACCGTTCACGTTGAATCCGGAATCTCCGTTCACGCTCCGCCGGAATCGGTGTTCACGTCGCCCCGGAAACCCCGATCACCATCAGCCGGAATACGCACGGGCAGGCTTGAGCGCCTTGGCGGCGCGTATCACAGGCCAATCGATCGCGGCAAATTCACGCTCGAAGGTACAGTCGCGAGGCGGTCACGTGGTGCAGATGGTGCACAAAAACATTCCGCACCAATTGTGCACCACTACGTTGGATCTGAAGGACTAGAATCGCTGTAAGCTGCGGATTCGTAAAGAGAAATTATGGAGCGGGAAACGAGGCTCGAACTCGCGACCTCAACCTTGGCAAGGTTGCGCTCTACCAACTGAGCTATTCCCGCTCGCGAGGGGAGCCGGCATTTTAGGGAACGGTGGGGCGAAGTCAATCCGCGTGGTCAGCGCTTGAGCTCGGGCCAGGCGGCTCGCAGGTACGTCACCATGGAGACCAGTGTGGCCGCGGCCGCAAGCTCGATGAGCATCACTCCGGTGGAGTAGATCGGCACCCCAGCCAGCCGGTGGTGGTAGAGCATCATGGACAGCCCCACGATTTGCAGCACTGTCTTGACCTTGCCGAGCTGGGAGACCGCGACCTTGCGCCGCTCGCCGATCTCGGCCATCCACTCGCGCAGCGCCGAAATCGTGATCTCACGCCCGATGATCACCACGGCGGTGAGCACGATCAGAGCGCGGGTATCCTGGCTCACGAGCAGTACCAGTGCCACCGCGACGATCAGCTTGTCCGCCACCGGGTCGAGAAATGCGCCCAGGCGAGAGGTCTGCCCGAGCCGCCGGGCGAAATACCCGTCCAGCGAATCCGTGATGCCCGCGGCGGCAAACAGCAGTCCCGCAGCCGGATCCGCCCAGGGATACGGCATGTAGAAGAGCAGCACGATGAGCGGGATCGCCCCGATGCGCAGCCAAGTCAGTGTGTTCGGCACATTCCAGGGCATTCGAGTCTCAAGATCCTGGATGCAGGTGATCATAAAGGGTACGCGCCAGAGTTGCTCCCACTCCTTCGACCTGCTGCAAATCCGCCACGCCGGCTCGCAGCACCCCCTGCAGCCCCCCGAAGTGCATCAGCACGGCCCGCCGCTTGGCCGGACCCAGGCCCGGAATGCTCTCCAGAACCGATTCCGTGTAGCGGCGCGCGCGCTTGCGGCGATGGCCCGTTATGGCAAATCGATGGGCCTCGTCCCGGATGCGCTGAATGAGCCGAGATGCCGGCGAATGCGCTTGCGGAATGCGCGCCACACCTTCCCCATACAAGTATAGCCGCTCCTGCCCCGGACGCCGATCCGGCCCTTTGGCGACGCCGAGCAGCGTGATGCCAACCACACCGAGCGCCTCGAGCTCCGTGTGCACGCCCTCGATCTGCCCCAATCCACCGTCGATCAGCAGCAGATCGGGACGCGGCACTTCTTCGTTGCGCACCCGCGTATAGCGGCGCTTGAGCGTCTGGCGCAGAGCGCCATAGTCATCACCCGGCGTGATGCCGGTGATGTTGAATCGGCGGTACTCCTTCTTCAGCGGTCCCTCGGGGCCGAATACCACGCATGAGGCCACCGTGCCCTCACCGCTCGTGTGGCTGATGTCGAAGCACTCCATGCGCGCAGGGGGCGCCGGCAGCTCGAGTTCCGCGGCGAGCGCCGCCAGCATCTCCTCCATGCCCTGGCGCCGCGCCAGCCGCATGCGCAGCGCCTGCTCGGCGTTCTCGCGCGCCAGCTGCACCCACCGGACGGTGAGGCCCCGCGCCGGAAAGCGTACCGCTACCGTGTGGCCCGCGCGCGCGCCGAGCGCCTCACCGAGCGCCTCGGCGTCCTCCAGACGCCGCCCCACCAACACCTCGGCCGGCGGATCGTGCTGGGCGTAGTACTGCATCAGAAACGACGACAGCGCTTCTTCCGGCTCCGCGAGCGCGGCGCGAGGGAAACTGCTGGTGGTACCGAGATTGCGCCCGCCGCGCACCAGCATCGCGCTGACGGCGTACTCGCCCGGCTCCCCGACGATCTCGAACACATCGGCGTCGCGCTCCCGCTCGGCGGTGACGACCTGTTGGGCTTGAATCTCGCGCAGCGCCGCGAGCTGATCGCGCAGCTGCGCGGCGCGCTCATATTCTAGTCGTTCAGCCGCCTGGCGCATCCGTCCGGCGAGCAATTGGTTGACCTCTTCGCTGCGCCCCTCGAGCACCTTCACCGCCGCCTCGATGTCCTGCGCATACGCCTCTGGCCCGATCAGGCCGACGCACGGCGCCGAGCAGCGGCCGATCTGGTGCTGCAGGCACGGCCGGCTGCGGTGGGCAAAGAAGCTGTCGCGGCAGTTGCGGATCCGAAACAGCTTCTGCAGCTGATTGAGCGTCTCGCGCACGGCGGCACTGCTCGGAAAGGGCCCGAAGTAGCGCGCCCCGGAGGTCCGGGCGCCGCGGTACAACGACAGCCGCGGGAAGGGGTGGCCGACGCCGAGCAGGATGTAGGGGTAGCTCTTGTCGTCGCGCAGAACCACATTGAAGCGCGGCCGGTGCGCCTTGATGAGGTTGTACTCCAGCAGCAGCGCCTCGGTCTCCGAGTGCGTGACCGTCACCTCCATGTCCGCGATCTGCTGCACCAGCGCCTGCACCTTGGGGCTGACGTTGCTCGCCGTGAAATAGCTGCCCACACGGTCCCTCAGGCTCCTCGCCTTCCCAACGTACAGCAGCTCGTGGCCGCGATCGAACATACGATAAATGCCGGGCCGGCGCGGAAGCGCGGCCACGAATGCCTTGGGATCGAATGCGGCGCTCACACCGGCATTTTAAGCGTCCGCGAGTTCGCAGGCACGCGTCACCACATGGCGGAACATCGGCTCGGTCAGCCGCCTGGTCGAGGTGTTGTAGCGGCTGCAATGGTACGAATCGATGAGCGTGCGGCCGTCCTCGAGGGCGTGCTCGCGTCCGTGTCCGAACGGGAAGGCCGAAGGCTTCAGGCCGCTCGCCCGCAGAAACGCCTCGTGCGCGACGCGCCCGAGCGCGAGCACCACCCTGACCCGCTTGAGCCGACCGAGTTCCGCGTGCAGGTAGGTGTTGCAGGTGCGGATCTCCTCGGCCGTGGGCTTGTTCTGCGGCGGAACGCATTTGACCGAATTGACGATGCGCGTCCGACGCAGCTGCAGACCATCCTCGCGCGCAGCCGAAACGGGCCGGTTCGCGAGCCCGGCCGCGTGCAGCGTGCGATACAGCAGGATCCCCGCGTAGTCGCCGGTGAAGGGCCGCCCGGTACGGTTCGCCCCGTGCATCCCCGGCGCGAGTCCGACGATCAGAATGCGCGGCTGAGCGGCCCCAAAAGACGGCACCGGACGCGCCCAGTAGTCCGGATAGCGTGCGCGCGTCTCGCGCAGGAATCCGGCGAGACGCTGACAGCGGACGCAGTCCGGATCGTAGAGCGCCCTATCAGTCATCCATGTGGCGGACGATGGCGGTGGCGAAGCCCGAGCAGCTCATGAGCGTTGCGCCGGGAATGAGTCGCTGCAGGTCCTCCGCAATGTTCTTCCGCGCCGCGAGTTCGCGCTTGGGCATCTTGATGGCCTCGCGCAGCCGCGCCAGATCGTAGGTAAGCTCCTTGTGGGCGATGGTATCGCCGACCCCCTTGATGATGAGATCGGCCGCTTCGCTCCACCCGAGGTAGCGCAACATCATCTCCGCCGACAGAATCAACGAGCCGGGGTTGACGCGATCCTTGCCCGCGAAGCCCGGCGCCGTGCCGTGCGTGGCCTCGAACACGGCCATCCCGTCACCGATATTGCCCCCCGGCGCGATGCCGATGCCCCCGACTTGTGCGGCAAGCGCGTCGGAGACGTAATCGCCGTTGAGGTTGAGCGTGGCGATGACATCGTATTCCTCCGGCCGCAACAGCACCTGCTGCAGAAAATTATCGGCGATCACGTCCTTGATGACGATGTCCTTGCCGGTGAGGGGATTGGCGAACCTCAGCCATGGCCCGCCGTCGATCTCCGTGGCGCCGAACTCCTCCTTGGCGAGCTGATAGCCCCAGCTGCGGAACGCCCCCTCGGTGAACTTCATGATGTTTCCCTTGTGCACCAGCGTCACCGAAACCCGATCATTGTCGATCGCGTACCGGATAGCCTTGCGGATCAGGCGCTGGCTGCCCTCCTTCGAGACCGGCTTGATGCCGATCGCGGAGCTGGCCGGGAAGCGGATACCGGTGACGCCGAACTCCTTCTGCAGGAAGGCGATGAGCTTGTGCACGTCGGCCGAGCCCGCCGGCCACTCGATGCCGGCGTAGATATCCTCGGTGTTCTCCCGGAAGATGACCATGTCGGTCAGGCTCGCATCCGCCATTGGGCTGGCGACACCCGGGAAGTAACGAATCGGGCGCACGCAGGCATACAGGTCGAGGCTCTGGCGCATCGCCACGTTCAGCGAGCGGATGCCCCCGCCGACGGGCGTGCCGAGCGGTCCCTTGATCGAGACGACATAATCGCGCAGCGCGTGCAGCGTTTCCTCGGGAAACCATTGCCCGTAGCGCGCATTCGCTTTCTCGCCGCAGAACACCTCCATCCAGTGGATCCGCCGGCGATCGCCGTATGCCTTGTGCACCGCGGCGTCCACGACCCGTAACATCGCCGGGGTGACATCCACGCCGATGCCGTCGCCTTCGATATACGGAATGATGGGCTCGTCCGGAACGCTGAGCGTCTGATCCGGGTGGATCAGAATCTTCTTGCCGGCGCCCGGAGGGGTGATGTGCTCGTAGTACATCCGGGCATTGTACCGGCATTCGCTCCGGCCGATCCCCAAACCAGGATTACCGGGCCGAGGGGCCGTTCCGGCGTCCGCCTATTACGCGCCGCCCGCCCGCCGACGGTTCTGACTGCGCTCGGCGATCAGCATGGCCAGCTCCAGCGCCTGCTCGTGATTCAGCCGCGGGTCGACCGTGGAGCGATAGGCCCGTTGCAGATCCCCGTCGGTCAAGCCGCGTGCCCCGCCGGTGCACTCGGTGACATCATCGCCGGTGAGCTCGATGTGCACGCCGCCCAGACGCGAACCGTGCTCCGCATGGATACGGAAGGCGAGATCGACTTCCTGGAGGATGTTCTCGAACCGCCGGGTCTTCAGGCCTCCGGTGCTCGTCTCGGTGTTGCCGTGCATCGGGTCGCACACCCACAGCACCGACTGACCGGTCTGGCGCACCGCCTCGATCATCTTGGGCAGCGATTTCTCGATGTCCTTGACGCCGAATCGATGGATCAGCGTGAGTCGGCCCGGCTGATCCTGGGGATTGAGCGCGGTAATCAGGCCCTGCAGCCACGCATCGTCCATTGCCGGGCCGATCTTCACCCCGATGGGGTTGGCGATGCCGCGGAAGTACTCGACGTGCGCCGCATCGAGCTTCGCGGTGCGCATCCCGACCCAGGGCATGTGGGTCGAAAGGTTGTACCAGCGGTTCTGGCGCGGAATGAAGCGCGTCTGCGCCTGCTCGTAAAGCAGGTGCAGCCCTTCGTGGCACGCGTAGAAGTCCACGTGCGTCGCCTCGTGCACGCCGCGGCCGCTGATCCCCTCGAAGAAATCGAGCGCGTCCTCGATCGAATGGACGATCCCCTGATAGGCATCCTTCAGAGGCGCGTGCTTGACGAACCCGAGGTCCCAGTACTCCGGGTGATGCAGATCCGCAAAACCCCCATCGACCAGGGCGCGTACGAAGTTCAGCGTCAACGCCGCGCGCTCGTAGCCCCGCAGCAGCAGCTGCGGATCGGCACGGCGCGCCTCCGGCGTGAATTCCGGCCGATTGACCAGATCGCCCCGGAAGCTCGGCAGCGTCACCCCATCGCGCGTCTCGGTGTCCGCCGAGCGGGGCTTGGCGTACTGTCCGGCCATGCGCCCGACGCGGATGATGGGCTTCTTCAGCCCATGCAGCAGCACGAGGCTCATCTGCAGCAGGATCTTGAGCTTCTTGGCGATCAGATCCGACTCGCACTCGGCGAAGGTCTCGGCACAGTCGCCGCCCTGCAGCAGAAACGCCTGACCACGCTGGGCGGCCGCCAGACGCTCGCGCAGCGCCTCGATTTCCCACGAGACGACGATCGGCGGCAGCCGTGAAAGCTCGGCCACCACCCGCTCGAGAGCGGCCGGATCGTCGTAGACCGGCTGCTGCAGAACCGGTTTGGCATGCCAGCTGGCGGGGTGCCAGGCAGTGGTCTCTGTGGCGCGCATAGCGGGTGTGATGCTAGCACGGACTGGCGTCAATCGCCCCGCCAGTAGAGAATTCTGCCATTACTCTTAATTGGGAGGTGCTCCATGCACCGCGTATTGATTCTCGGCGCCGGCAAGATCGGCGCGCTCATCTCGGGACTGCTGGCCGGCTCGGGCGCCTACCTCGTCGATTTGGCGGATCAGGACGGATCCGTAGCCGAAGCCGTGGTCAAGGCGCACGGCCTCAAGGGCATGAAGGCCCATGCTCTCGATGCCAAAAATCCCGAAACCCTCGCGCACCATCTGGCCGGGCACCAGGTCGATGCGGTGATCTCGAGTCTGCCCTTCCACTGCAACGTCGCGGTTGCGGAAGCGGCGCGCCGCGCGGGCGTGCACTACTTCGATCTCACGGAAGACGTGGAAGTCACTCGAGCCGTTCGCGCCATCGCGGTGGACGCCGACCGGGCATTCGTGCCGCAATGCGGTCTGGCGCCCGGGTTCATCAGCATCGCCGCGGCGGAGCTGATCACCCACTTCGAATCGCTGCGCGCGGTGAAGCTGCGCGTCGGCGCCCTGCCCCAGCATCCCAACAACGTGCTCAAGTACTCCCTCACGTGGTCGACGGAGGGACTGATCAACGAATACGGCAACCCGTGTCAAGCCATCGTCGAGGGCCAGACCGTGGCCGTCGCCCCGCTCGAGGGTCTGGAGGAGATCGAGATCGACGGCACACTGTACGAGGCATTCAACACCTCCGGCGGACTCGGCTCGCTGGCCGAGACCCGCGGCGTGCACGCCGAGTCGATGAACTACAAGACCATCCGCTATCCGGGCCACTGCGAGCAGATGCGCCTGTTGATGAACGACCTGAAGCTCAACCAGGATCGGGACACCCTCAAGCGCATTCTCGAAAATGCGGTGCCGCAGACGCTCCAGGACGTGATCATCGTCTACGTGGCGGTCACCGGCATGCAGGATGGGCAACTGCGCGAAGAGAACTACGTCAACAAGATCTATCCACAGCTGATCGCCGAGCGGCTCTGGTCGGCCATTCAGGTCACCACCGCGGCCGGCATCACGGCGGTGGTCGACCTGGTGCTGGAGCACCCCGAGCGCTACCGCGGATTCATCGCCCAGGAACAATTCCGCCTCACCGACATCCTGGCCAACCGCTTCGGACGCTACTACGCCAGCGGTGGCAACAAGGATGTCTCGGGCGAGGTGATCGTGGCCGGCAAGACCGGCCGCCAGCGCACGAACAAGGCGGCCTGAGCGATGGGCGCACAGATCGATATCCGCGCCCTTCTGCGGCGGCTCGAGCTCGAGGCGGTCAATCCCGGGGTCTGCTCGGGCCGCGGAGCGTGGCGCGGCGAGGGACCGATGCTCGAGGTGCACAATCCCGCCACCGGCGAGCGCATCGCCGCGGTTCGCACCGCGGCGAGCGCGGATTACGAGGTGCTGATGCGCTCGGCGATCGAGACCGCCGCGGCCTGGCGGATCGTACCCGCCCCGAAACGAGGCGAGGCCGTACGTCTGATCGGCGAGGCGCTGCGCGCGGTCAAGGACGACCTCGGCGCGCTGGTCTCCCTCGAGAACGGCAAGATCCTGGCCGAGGGACGCGGTGAAGTGCAAGAGATGATCGACATCGCCGACTTCGCCGTCGGCCAGTCGCGCATGCTCTATGGCCTGACCATGCACTCCGAGCGCCCGGGTCATCGCATGTACGAGCAGTGGCAGCCGCTCGGGGTGGTCGGGATCATCTCCGCATTCAACTTCCCGGTCGCGGTATGGTCCTGGAACGCCTTTCTCGCGGCGATCTGCGGCAACGTGTCGGTCTGGAAGCCCTCGCCCAAGACCCCACTCACTGCGATCGCCGTGCAGAAGCTCGTCAACCGGGTGCTCGAGACTCACGACCTTCCGCCGATCTTCCAGATGTTCATCGACGCCGGCGCGGAACTCGCCTCACGCTTCGTCGAGGACCGCCACGTCGCCTTGGTCTCATTCACCGGCTCGACCGCCGTCGGCCGCAAGGTCGGGGAACGCGTGGCCGCTCGCCTCGGCAAGAGTCTGCTCGAGCTCGGCGGAAACAACGCCATCATCGTCGACGAATCCGCGAGCCTGGAGCTCGCTGTGCCGGCGATCGTGTTCGGTGCGGTCGGCACCGCTGGCCAGCGTTGCACCACGACCCGCCGCGTGTTCGCGCATCGGGCCATCGCGGCGGACCTGGAGCGCCGTCTCGTCAACGCCTACCGTCAAGTCAGGATTGGTGATCCACTCGATCCGGCCACACTCATGGGACCGCTGATCGATGCGGCGGCGGTCGAGCGCTTCACCTGCGCGGTGGCCGCGGCTCGGGCAGCGGGGGCAGAGGTGCTCGCCGGCGGCAAGGTGCTCGAGGGCACCGGGCACTTCGTGGAGCCGACGCTGATCCGCGCGCGCAACGACTGGCGGATCGTACAGAACGAGACGTTCGCGCCCATTCTCTACCTCATTCCGGTCGACTCGCTCGAGGCGGCGATCGCCCAGCAGAACGACAGTCACTACGGCCTGTCCTCGGCGCTGTTCACCGAGCGCCTGCGGGCCGCGGAGACGTTTCTTTCCGCCGGCGGCAGCGATTGCGGCATCGCCAACGTCAACATCGGCACCTCGGGAGCCGAGATCGGCGGCGCGTTCGGCGGCGAAAAGGACACCGGTGGAGGCCGGGAATCGGGTTCCGATGCCTGGAAGGCCTACATGCGCCGGCAGACCAACACCATCAACTGGAGCGGCGCGCTGCCGCTGGCGCAGGGGATCAAGTTCGAGCTTTAGGGGCAGTATCGCCGAGCACGCTCAGCGTCTCGCGCACCATGATCGGCTCCTCGGCCACCGTGACCGTCCACACGGCAACCCGGCCGCCGGCCGGGCTGATGCGCGCGTCCCGGCCGCATGCCGCCGCATTGGCCGCCGGATCGACCTCGATGCCCGCCCAGCGCAGACCCGCAAGCGCGCGGGCGCGCACCTGCGGCACGTGCTCGCCCACGCCGCCGCCGAACACGATGCCGTCGCAGCCGCCGAGCACCGTCAGATACGCGCCGATGTATTTGCCGATGCGATAACAGTAGAGGTCCACCGCCAGCCGGGCCCGCTCACTGTCTTCGCCGAGCAGCTCCGCCGGGTTGCTCCGCCCGCCCACCCCGAGCAGGCCCGACTCTCGGTTGAACGACTCGATGAGCCGATGCGGCGCAATCCCGAGCCGCTCGGTCAGATACGGCACGACCGCGGCATCGATATCCCCCGAACGGGTGGCCATGACCAGCCCTTCCAGCGGCGAGAACCCCATGGACGTGTCGCGAGCCCGTCCGCCCTCGGTGGCGGTGATCGAGCATCCGCCGCCCAATTGCAGGCTGATCAGCCGTCCGCCTTCCGGCAGGCCCGGATTCAGCTCGCACCAGCGGCGCCACATGGCCTCATGCGCCAAGCCGTGGAAGCCGTAGCGGCGCACTCCGGCGTCCCGACCCAGCCCGCTCGGCAGCGCGTACTCGGCGGCAACGGCGGGCAGCGTCGCATAGAAGGCCGTATCAAAAACGGCAATCTGCGCCACCTCGAGACCGCAGAGCCCCGTGCCCGCCTCGATCCAGCGAAGCGCCAGAGGATTGTGCAAAGGAGCCAGGACCGCGAGCTCGCCGATCCCGCGGCGCACCGCCGCATCGATGCGCACCGCATGAGTATAGCGGTCCGCCCCGTGCACGACGCGATGCGCGACCGCCGCCGGCCGATCGGGCAACTGTTTGAGGAATCCCTCGAGCTCCCCCACCGGATCGAGGTGCGTGCCCTCGTGGCGCACCGCCGCGATCTCGAGCGGCGCGCCAGCCGGCCGCGCGCCGCGCGCCGCGCATTCGAACGCACCCAATTTGATCGAGGTGCTGCCGCTGTTGACAGTAACGATCAGCACCGTCTCAGACGCCGCCCCGGGCGCTCATGGCAGGCGGGCCGCATTCCCCGGCCAACACCAATCCGCCACGAGCGGCATGTCGCGCCCGTGCTCGCGAATATAGGCCGAATGCTCTATCAACAACTTGCGCGCATGCTCCTTCAGATGCGACCCCCGGTCGCGCAGCCGCGGCAGCCGGTCGATCGCGTCCCGCACCAGATGGAAGCGATCCATCTCGTTGAGCACCGTCATATCGAAGGGCGTCGTGATCGTGCCCTCCTCCTTGTAGCCGCGCACATGAATGCCGGCACTGTTGTGCCGCCGGTAAGTCAACCTGTGGATCAGCCACGGATAGCCGTGGAAGGCGAAGATCACCGGACTGTCGGCGGTGAACAGCGTATCGAAGTCCGCGTCGCTCAGGCCGTGCGGATGCTCGCTGTCCGGCTGCAACCGCATCAGGTCGACGACGTTGACCACCCGGATTTTCAACTCGGGCAGCTCCGCCCGCAGGATCGACACCGCCGCCAGCGTCTCGAGGGTCGGCACGTCGCCGGCGCACGCCATCACCAGATCGGGCTCCTCGCCCGCATCGTTGCTCGCCCAGTCCCAGATGCCGATCCCGGCCGTGCAATGCTCGACCGCCCGGGCCATCGTCAGCCATTGCGGCGCGGGGTGCTTGCCGGCCACCACCACATTGACATAGTGGCGGCTGCGCAGACAGTGGTCCATCACCGAGAGCAGACAGTTCGCATCCGGGGGCAGATAGACGCGCACCACGCCGGCCTTCTTGTTCACCACGTGATCGAGGAAGCCCGGATCCTGATGCGTGAAGCCGTTGTGATCCTGACGCCAGACGTGTGAAGTGAGCAGATAGTTGAGTGAGGCGATCCGGCGGCGCCAGGGAATCTGCGCGGTGACCTTCAGCCACTTGGCGTGCTGGTTGAACATCGAGTCGATGATGTGGATGAACGCTTCATAACAGTTGAACAGGCCGTGCCGGCCGGTGAGCAGATAGCCCTCGAGCCAGCCCTCGCACTGATGCTCGCTCAGGATCTCGAGCACCCGGCCGCTCGGGGCGAGGAACTCGTCGGTCGGAAGCGTGCGCGCCTCCCACTGGCGCGCCGAGGTCTCGAACACCGCCTGCAACTTGTTGGAAATGGTCTCATCGGGACCGAACAGGCGGAAGCTGCTCGGGTTCTGCCGGATCACGTCGCGCAGGAATCCGCCGAGCACGCCGGTATCGGAGGCGAAGGCCGCCCCCGGGGCATCGACCTGCTGGGCGTAGAGGCGGAAATCCGGCAGCCGCAGGTCGCGCAACAGCAATCCGCCGTTGGCGTGCGGGTTGGCGCCCATGCGCCGCTCGCCGCTCGGCGCGAGCGCGGCCAGGTCGGCGCGCAGGCGGCCGGACTCGAACAGCTCCCACGGCCGGTAGCTGCGCAGCCACGCCTCGAGCGCCGCCAGATGCCCCGGGTTCGTGGCCGGATCGGTGATGGGCACCTGGTGGGCGCGAAAGCTCCCCTCGACCGGTTTGCCGTCGAGGCTCTTCGGTCCTGTCCAACCCTTGGGACTGTCGAGCACGATCATCGGCCAGCGCGGCCGCGCCACGCGCGCCCCCGGCGCGCGCGCCTCGCGCTGCGCGGCCTGGATCGCATCGATCGCCGTATCCAGCGTCGCTGCCATCAGCTGATGCATCGCCATCGGCTCATGGCCGCTGACGAAGTAGGGGCGCCAGCCACAGCCCTGCAGCATCTGCTCGAGCTCCTCGCGCTCGATGCGCGCCAACACCGTGGGGTTGGCGATCTTGTACCCGTTCAGGTGCAGAATGGGCAGCACCGCTCCATCGTGCGCCGGATTGAGAAACTTGTTCAAATGCCATCCGGTGGCGAGCGGCCCGGTTTCCGCCTCGCCGTCGCCGACCACGCACGCGACGATCAGCTGCGGATTGTCGAGCGCCGCGCCAAAAGCATGGCTGAGCGAATAGCCGAGCTCCCCGCCTTCGTGAATCGAGCCGGGACACTCGGGCGAGACGTGACTCGGAATGCCGCCGGGAAAGGAGAACTGCGTGAACAGCCGTTTCAGGCCCGCCTCGTCCTGCGCGATCTCGGGATACAGCTCGCTGTAGGTGCCCTCGAGATAGGTGTTGGCCACCAGCGCCGGTCCCCCGTGCCCCGGACCGGAAATGTAAATCATGTCCAGGTCGCGCTCGCGGATCACGCGATTCAGGTGCGCGTAGAGGAAATTCTGCCCCGGTGTCGTGCCCCAGTGCCCGAGCAGCATCGCCTTGATGTGACTGGGCGCCAGCGCCGCGGACAGCAGCGGATTGTCACGCAGATAAATCTGCCCGACGCACAGATAATTCGCCGCGCGCCAGTACGCATCCATGCGCTGCAATGCAGCGGCCGACAGTGGACCACTGACCGTTCGATCGCTCTGGCTGGACATCATCGACTCCCGTGACGGGCCGCCTGCCCGTCCGCGCATCGCAACGTGCCGCGCTCCCATTGTAAATACGCGGTTCCCGAGATGCACGGCGGATCAGCGAATTGACCGTCCCGCGCCGCGCCCGTACGATGTCGGCACTCTCGCACGAGGGCTACGATGCACGGCACCTCGCACGGCGACCGGCAGATCCTCAGACACATCGCGCGCGTCGCCATGATCGAGCGTGGTCTGCAACCGGATTTCCCAGCCGCCGCCATGCGCCAGGCCGCAGACCTGAGCGTCCCGCCACGCACCGCGCTCGTGGCCGCGGTGCGCGATCTGCGCGAGCTTCCCTGGGTCTCGATCGACAACGACGAATCGCGCGATCTGGATCAACTCACCGCCGCGGAAGCGCTCGGCGGCGGTGACGTCCGCGTCCGGGTGGCGATTGCCGACGTCGATGCGCTGGTCGCTCCCGACAGCCCGATCGACGCGCACGCGCGTCACAACACGACGTCGGTCTATACGGCCGCACGCACCTTTCCCATGCTGCCCGAGCGACTATCGACCGACCTCACGTCCCTGGGCGAGCGCCAGGAACGGTTGGCGCTGGTGGCCGAGCTGACGTTCGACGCCGACGGACACGTGACCGGCTCGGATCTCTACCGGGCGCAGGTGTGCAATCGAGCCAAGCTCGCCTATCCGTCAATCGCGGCCTGGCTGGAGGGCACCGCCGGGCCACCCGCGGCGCTGGAGGACCCGGCACTGCAGCGCCAACTGCACCTTCAGGACGCCGCCGCACAAGCCTTGCGCGCCCTGCGGCACGAGCATGGGGCGCTCACGCTCGAGACATTGCAGACGCACGCGGTGTTCGACGGCGAAACCCTGCGGGACCTGGCGCCGGACCGGAAGAATCGCGCACAAGAGCTGATCGAGGACCTGATGATTGCCGCCAACGGCGCGGTGGCGCGGTTTCTGGACCACCATGGCGTCCCTTCCCTGCGCCGGGTGCTGCGCACACCCCGTCGATGGGAGCGCATCGCGGCGCTCGCCGCGGCACTCGGCGAGCACCTGCCCGCAAGCCCCGACGCGCTCGCGCTGAACTCATTTCTCATCCGGCGCCGCCGAGCCGATCCACGGGGCTTCGCCGATCTGTCGCTGGGGGTCGTCAAATCGCTCGGCTCCGGGGAGTACGTGGCGACGGCCGCCGGACAGTCCAGCCGGCATTTCGGGCTCGCGGTGAGCAACTACACGCACTCGAGCGCCCCCAACCGGCGCTTCCCGGATCTGATCAGCCAGCGCCTGGTGAAGGCGGTGCTCGAGGGCCGCCCGAGCCCCTACCCGCCGCAGCGTCTGGTCGAGCTCGCCGCGCACTGCACCACGCAGGAAGACAACGCGGCCAAGGTCGAGCGGCGCGTGAATAAATCCGCCGCCGCGCTGCTGCTGTCGGGACGCATCGGGGACTCGTTCGACGCCCTCGTCACGGGCGCCGCCAACAAAGGCACCTGGGTACGCATCGAACGCCCGGCAATCGAAGGGCGTCTGGTGCGCGGCCTGGAGGGATTGGACGTCGGCCAGCCGCTGCGGGTGCGGCTGTTGCGCGTCGACGTCGAGCGCGGTTACATCGATTTCGGGAGCGTGCGCTGATGGGATCAAACGATCTGCCACCGGAGCGGACCTCGCTGCCGCCGCTCGCCTACGGGGATACGAGCTTCCTGGAGAGCGACGCGGCGCGTCCGCTGCGCATCCTGGCGGAATACCTCGAGCCGCTCGAGCGATTCAAGGCCGCCGGCGTGCACGCGACCATCGTCTTCTTCGGCTCGGCGCGCCTGCGCCCCGACGGTCCGCTCGGACGTTATTACGCGGATGCTCGCGAGCTTGCCGCCGGCCTGACTCGCTGGTCCGCCTCGCTGCCGCCGCACACCCACCATTACGTCGTCTGCTCCGGCGGCGGCGGCGGGATCATGGAAGCGGCCAACCGCGGAGCGGCCGAGGCCGGCGGCAAGACGGTGGGACTGAACATCAGCCTGCCGCGCGAGCAACACCCCAACGCGTATCTTTCCGATGAGCTGACCTTCGAGTTCCATTATTTCTTCATGCGCAAACTGTGGTTCGCCCATTTGGCGCGCGCGCTGATCGCCTTCCCCGGCGGCTTCGGCACACTCGATGAGCTGACCGAGATCCTCACTCTGGCGCAAACCCGCAAGCTCGCGCGCGAGATTCCCGTGATCCTCTACGGACCGGCGTACTGGAACGAGATCATCGACTTTGACGCCCTCAGCCGCCATGGAGTGATCGATGCCGGGGATCTGGCTCTGTTCGAATTCGCCGATCGACCGGAGGAGGCGCTGGCGATCCTGCAACGGCGGCTCGTGCCCGAGGCGCGCGAGCAGCCGGGCTTCGCGCACTCACGCCTTCGCGGCCACTCCGAGCCGCGCCGCTGAGCTCACGCGGCGCGGCCCGAAGCTGCTTTCGCGGCGGCGCCGATCAGATCCGCCCGGGCAGCCGCACGATGAAGCGCGCGCCCCCGAGTGGCGAGGTGTCAACGGCGATCGACCCGCCGTACAGATCGACTGTCTCACGCACCATGGCGAGCCCCAAACCGTGGCCCGGTACGGTCTCATCGGCACGGACCCCCCGCTCGAGGACCCGGGCGCGATTCTCCGCCGAGATGCCCGGGCCGTCATCCTCCACCGTCAGAGCCAAGTTCTCCTGAGCCGCCGCGCCAGGCTCGACCGCCACCGCGAGCCGCACACGCGCGCGGCACCACTTGCAGGCGTTCTCGAGCAGGTTGCCGAGCATCTCCATCAAATCGGCCCGATCGCCGATGAACTGACTGTCGGGTTGAATCGCCAGCTCGAGGGACAGATCCTTGCGGCCATAAACCTTCAGCAGCGCCGCGCGCAGATCGGCCGCGATGGGCGCCACCGCCACCGGCGCCTGCCCGAGCAGCGCGCCGCCGGAAGCCGCGGCGCGCTTGAGCTGATGCTCGATGATGCCGCTCATGCGGTCGATCTCCGCGCCGATCGCCTCGGCCGACTGGGCGCTCTCGCCCGTGCCCGACAGCGCCGAGCGCATCACCGCCAGCGGGGTCTTCAGGCTGTGCGCGAGATTGCCGAGAGTATCCCGGTAGCGCGCCAGGCGCTTGCGCTGGCCGATCAGCAGCGCGTTGAGATGGCGCGCCACGCCGCTGAGCTCGCGCGGATATCCGCCGCCGAGCACTTCCTTGCGCCCGGCCTCGACTTCGTGGATCTCCCGCTCGAGCCGCCGCACCGGAGCGAGCACGGCCCGCAACAGCACCGCCAGAGTCGCCAGCAGCAGCAGCATCAGGATGCTGAACCACAACACCATGCGGCGGCGAAACTGCCACAGCTGCTCCTCGTAGGGCGTCAGACTGATCGCGACACTGAACGTGACCGGCCGGACGCTGTGCGGGTCATCCGTGAAAGTCACGCCGCGACTCTCGACGGCCAGCCGTTTGTGCCCGGCGACGGTATAGAGGAACTTGCGCTGCCCCTGAGTCACCAACGGTCCGAAATGGACGGTCACACCCGCGGTGGACGGTGAGCGCCAATCGTGGTGCGCCGAGCGGATCGCCGCGTACCACCCGGAACGGGGCGTGCCGAAGCGCGAATCGAGCACCTTGATCGGCGCACCGTATCCCCCGCCCCGTTCGGGCTCGGCGGCGGCGATGAGCGCGATGATCTGCGCATCGAGCAGCTCATGCAGCCGGCCGCTCGAAAGCGTACGAAACCCGCTGTCGAGCACCAGAGTCATGAAGCCGAAGAACAGTGCCAGCGGCACCGCGACCGACAACAGCAGCCGCTGGCTGAGGGAATGCACGCTCGCGACCCGCGCGCCGCCTACCTGGACTCGCGCGCGAGGGAGAACCGGTAGCCGCGGCCCCGCAGCGTCTCGATCGGCTTGAGGCGATCTTGCGGATCGAGCTTGCGGCGCAACCGGCCGACCAGCACCTCGATGACGTTGCTGTCGCGCTCGAAGTCCTGATCGTAGAGCCGCTCCGTCAGCTCCACCTTGGAGATCACCTCCCCGGCGCGCAGCATCAGATGCTCGAGGATGCGGTACTCAAAAGTGGTGAGCTCCACCGCAGCGCTCTCCACAGTCACCGTCTGGGCGCGCGTATCGAGCGTGACGGGGCCGCATTTCAGCTCCGCGCTCGCCCAGCCGCCGGCGCGCCGCAGCAACGCCTGCAGCCGCGCGAGCAGCTCCTCGAAATGAAACGGCTTGGCCAGATAGTCGTCCGCCCCCGCCTGCAGTCCCTCCACCTTGTCCTGCCAGTTGTCGCGTGCGGTGAGAATCAGGATCGGGTAGGTCTTGCGCGCCGCGCGCACCTTGCGGATCACCTCCAGTCCCGACAGCTGTGGCAGCCCGAGATCGATCACCGCCACATCGAGCGGGTATTCGAGCCCCGCGAACAGGCCCTCGGCGCCGTCCTGCGCCACATCGACAGTGAAACCGGCCTCGGTGAGCTGTGCCTTGAGGCTCTCGCGCAGCGAGACTTCGTCCTCCACCACAAGTACCCGCATGCCTCCCCCTTCCGCGCTCAAAAGATCCGCCCGCTCGAGGCGTCAATCCGCACCGTGAACACGCGACCGGCCTGATCGAGAAGCCTCAGAACGTACACGGTCCGTCCGGCCCGCTTGATCGATTCGGCACGAACCACGCGGGCCTTGTAGCGCCGCTCGACCATGCGGACAGCCTGATCCATCGTCAGATGGCGCAGTGCGGCCTTCTGGCTCACAGCAGCCGTAGGCGGGGGCGATGCCGGTGGCGAGGCCGCCCACACGGCTGCGCCGATCAGCACCACCACAGCCCCGGCGCTTGCCCATTTCAATCGTATTCGCACTTCGTAAGGTCTACCGATCGGCCGATAAGGCCGCCCAGACGCGCTCCACGAGGCTCGCAACCCTAGCCTACCATCCGTGAATCGTCGCTGAATACCCGCCGGGTCTGCGAGCGCGGCGCTCAGGTTCGCCGTTTCGCCTCGCACCACAACGTATCCCACTCAGCGGCCGTCAGCGCCGTGAGCGGCGCGCCCCGCTCGGCCGCCAGGCGCTCCATGCAGCGGAAGCGCCGCTCGAACTTGGCATTCGCCGCGCGCAGGGCCTCCTCCGGATCGATCGCCAGGTGCACGCTCCAGTTGGTCAGCGCGAACAGCACATCACCGAGCTCCTCGGCGATGTGCGGGTCGGGCGCGCCGCGCGCCGCCGCGATCGCCGCGTCGAGTTCCTGCAGCTCCTCGCGCACCTTCTCGCGCACCTGATCCGCCCGTTCCCAATCGAATCCCACCCGCGCGGCCCGCCGGCCCAGCTTGGCCGCCCGCATCAGCGCCGGCAAACTCCGGGGCACGTCCGCCAGCGCACCCGTGTCTGGCGTGGATTGCGCACGCTCGCGCGCCTTATGCTCCTCCCATTGCCGGGACTGCTCCGCCGCGTCCCCTTGCAGCGGGGCGCCGCCGAAGACGTGGGGGTGGCGCCGCACGAGCTTCGCGTGGATGCTTCCGGCGACGGCGGCGAAGTCGAACCAGCCGCGCTCCTCGGCCAGGCGCGCATGGAAGACCACCTGGAAGAGCAGATCGCCGAGCTCATCGCGCAGCTGGCCGGCATCCGCCCGCTCGATCGCATCGCGCACCTCGTACGCTTCTTCGATCGTGTAGGGAGCGATGGTGGCGAAATTCTGGGCACGATCCCAGGGACAGCCCTGCTCCGGGTCGCGCAGCCGCGCCATCAACTCCAGCAGCCCCGTGAGCGCCTCGGCCGGATCAGCCCCGCTCATGCCCGCCCTCGTCGCGGCAGATGCGCTCCAGGGTCAGCAGCATGCCGGCGGTGGCGCCCCAGATATTGTGCTCGCCGTACGGGATATCGACGAGCTCGACCTCCACGTCGGCGCCGCTGAGCCGGTGACGACGGGGCCGGTGGTGGCGCACATCGAATACATGGGAGAGCGGCGCCTCGAACACGGCCTGTACCTCCTGCCGATCCATCTCGAGCATGAAGCCGGGACGGACTCGCGCAACCACGGGAGTGACGCGGAAGCCGCTGATAACCACATGATCGGGCAAGTAGCCGATGACGGTCACGAACTGCGGATCGAGCCCGATCTCCTCGCGCGCTTCGCGCAGCGCGGCGGCCGCCGGATCGGGATCTGCGGCCTCGATCGATCCGCCCGGAAAGCTGACCTGGCCGGCGTGATGGCGCAGATCCTGCCCGCGCACCGTCAACAGCACGGTCGGCGCACCCGGATGATCGACCAGGGGCACCAACACGGCCGCCGGGGTCGGGTCGTCCGGAAAGTACTGACAAAGCTCACGGCTACGCTCGAGGCTCTGGCCCGGAACCCACCACTGGTCGCGGGCGTGCCGCGGTCGGCTCCCGGCGAGCCGCGCCTCGATCCGCGCGAGGGTCAGCTCACCGTCCCGAGCCGCCGGTCCCGTGGCGGGGTTCTCAGCCACCGCCGCCGGCGCCACCCGTGATTCCGCCACGCGTGAGCGCCTGCGGATCCAGCAGGCGATCGAGCTGCTCGCGCGGCAGATCGGTCATTTTCGCGGCCACCTCGCGGATCGGCCGTCCTTCGGCATACGCTTTCTTGGCAATCGCCGCGCCCTTCTCGTAGCCGATGACTGGATTCAAAGCCGTCACCAGAATCGGGTTGCGCTCGAGCGCCTCGGCGAGACGCGCCGGATTGACCTTGAAGCCCGCGATGGCCCGCTCCGCGAGCAGCCGCGCGACGTTGGCGAGCAGCCGCGCGCTCTCGAGCAGGTTGTAGGCGATCACCGGCAGCATGACGTTGAGCTGAAAATTGCCGGACTGCCCGGCGACGGCAATGGTTGCATCCTGGCCGATCACCTGCGCACACACCATGGCGGTCGCCTCCGGGATCACCGGATTGACCTTGCCGGGCATGATGCTGCTGCCGGGCTGCAGCGCCGGCAGCGCGATCTCGCCAAGACCGGCAAGCGGGCCGCTGTTCATCCAGCGCAGGTCGTTGGCGATTTTCATCAGGCTGACGGCGATGACCTTCAGCTGGCCGGAGAGCTCCACGGCCGTGTCCTGGCTCGAGAGCGCCTCGAAGTAATTGCGCGCCGGCTCGAACGGGCAGCCCGTGAGCTCCGCGAGCGCGGCGCAAAAACCCGCGGCGAACCGCGGGTGCGCGTTGATGCCGGTGCCGACGGCCGTGCCACCCTGTGCGAGCCGCTGCAGGCGCGGGGCGGTGGCGGCGAGGCGCTCCAGTCCGCTCTCGATCTGCGCGCGCCAGCCGGAGAGCTCCTGCGCGAACGTCACCGGCATCGCATCCATCAGATGGGTGCGGCCGGTCTTGACCTGAGCGCCCAACTCGCGCTCCTTGGCGGCGATCGTCCCGCGCAGCTGCTCGAGCGCCGGCCCCAGATCGCGCCGCACGGCGAGCGTCGCGCTCACGTGGATCGTGGTCGGGATCACGTCGTTGCTGCTCTGGCCCATGTTGACGTGATCGTTCGGATGCACCGGCGTGCCGAGGCGGCGCGCCGCGAGCGCGGCGATCACCTCGTTGGCATTCATGTTGGTGCTGGTACCCGACCCGGTCTGAAACACATCGAGCGGGAAATGCGCGTCGTGGCGGCCCTCGGCCACCTCCTCCGCCGCCGCCTCGATGGCCGCCGCGAGGATGGGCTCGAGCAGGCCCAGCCGGCCGTTGGCGCGGGCCGCGGCCTGCTTCACCAGGCCGAGCGCTCCGATGAACACGCGCGGCATGGGCCGGCCGCTGACCGGAAAGTTCTCGAGCGCCCGCTGGGTCTGCGCGCCCCAGAGCGCTTCGCTCGGCACCTGGAGCTCGCCCATGCTGTCGCGCTCGGTTCGAAAGGATTGCGTCATACAAATGGCTCCGTGGCCCGCGGTAAGCTCGACCGTGCCGCCGGGGCCGCCTGCGGACGCGTCACGGTATGGGATATCATAATCGATTTCAGTCCTGGCCTTTCCGCACAGCGCATGCACGACCCGCTCCAGAACGATCTTCCCGCCGTCCTCGCCCTCTCCCCGGTCGACGGGCGCTACCGTGCCGCCACGGAGCCGCTGCGCGAGCTGCTTTCGGAGGCCGGCCTGATCCGCGAGCGGATCCGGGTCGAGGCCGCGTGGTTCGAGTACCTCGCCTCCGCGGTGCCGCAATTGCCCGGCGCGCGAATCTCCGCCGCGGTGCGCGAGTGCGCCCGCCGGCTCCGCGAGGCGCCGGCCGACTCGTGCGCGACGGCCGTCAAGACCATCGAGGCGCGCATCAATCACGACGTCAAGGCTGTCGAATACTACGTTCGCGGCGAATTGGCCACCGCCGGCGCCGATCCCGCCAACCTCGAACTCGTGCACTTCGGCTGCACGTCCGAGGACATCAACAACGTAAGCTACGCCCGGCTGCTGCTGGAGGCGCGCCAGCGACTGCGCGGCACCCTCGCCGGATTGATCGAGGAACTGACCGGCCTCGCCCACCGCGCCGCGGGACTCGCCATGCTGGCGCGCACGCATGGCCAGCCGGCCAGCCCGACCACCCTCGGCAAGGAAGTCGCCAACTTCGTGGGCCGGCTGCGGCGCGCCGAGCGGCGGTGGTCTTCGGTGGAAGTGCTCGGCAAATGGAACGGCGCGGTGGGCAATTTCAACGCGCATCGCGCCGCACTGCCCGAGGTGGATTGGCGGGCCGTAAGCGCCGCGTTCGTCGGCTCCCTCGGTCTGCTCGCCAATGCCTACACCACCCAGATCGAGCCGCACGACTGGATCGGGGAATATTGCGACGCCGTGGCCGGCATGAACGTCGTGCTGCTCGATCTCAGCCGGGATTTCTGGGGTTATATCTCGCTCGGCTATCTGCGGCAGCGGGCCTCCGCCGCCGAGGTGGGCTCCTCGACCATGCCGCACAAGGTCAATCCGATCGACTTCGAGAATTGCGAGGGCAACCTCGGGATCGCGAACGCGCTGCTGAAACACTTCGCCGAGAAGCTGCCGGTGTCGCGCTGGCAGCGCGATCTGACTGACTCGACCGTGCTGCGTAATCTCGGCGTGGCGCTCGGGCACACTCTCATTGCCTGGCGTGCGCTCGCTCGCGGTCTGGACAAGGTCGAGCCGGACGCGAGCCGGATGCGAGCCGATCTCGACGGCGCTTGGGAGGTGCTCGGCGAGGCGGTGCAGACCGTGCTCCGTGCGGCCGGCATCCCCGACGGCTACGAGCGGCTGAAGACTTTCACACGCGGTCGAGCGATCGATGCGCGCTCGCTCGGGGAATTCATCGAGGCTTTACCCCTGCCGGCGCAGGAGAAGCATCGCTTGCGCGCGCTCACGCCGGCCGACTACATCGGTTGGGCCGCGCAGCTCGCCCGGGAAATATGACAAATCGCGCCGCGCAGGCGCCGTCCCGCCCCGGGGATTCTGTGACCGGCTCGGCAACGGCGCGGGTCCTCCTAAATTAGTATGGCGCACGGTGTCCGCACAGCGGACTTCAACAGCGGGCGCGAATGGTGTCTCACGACGGCGAACTTGAACGGCACAATGTCCTGGCGGCGTTCGCGCATGCGCGCTACGTGCCGGAAGCCGACTCCGACGACGACACCGGCGGCTTCCACGCGCTCACCGTGCTCGCCACCCTGGGGGAAGCGCGCCTGGCGGTCAATCAAGTCGCCGCGCGCGCCGAGCGGCTGCTGTCGATCTACACCCCCAGCCTCGAGCCCGAGTTGTACGATCAAAGCGCGTTTCTCGAAGTCGTCAAACGCTTGGTGCTGACCCGTCCGTTCGCCAAGGTACGCGTGCTGCTCGCCGAGCCCGGCCGTCTAAGCGCGGACGGACACCGCTTCGTCGCGATGGCGCGACGGCTCTCGAGCTGCATCGATGTGCGCAATCTGCCGCCGCGCAGCGATGCCCCGCATTGCGCCTATGTGATCGCCGATGAGCGCGCGCTCCTGTACAGGCTGCGAGCCGACGGCTGGGACGGCATCGCCGATCTCGACAATCCGCCGGTGGCCCGGCTTTACCTGCACGAGTTCGAGCACCTCTGGGACAAGTGCGTGACCCCGGAGAGCCTGCGGCTGGCGCAACGCGCCTGAGCGGGCCGCAGGTCACCCCCCCACCCGCACTCGCGGGGCAGGCGCCGGGACCGACTCCCGCCCCGGCGGCGGCTATAATTCCGCCGCCATGTGCGATTGCAATCCGGAAATCACCGTCGCCGCGCTCGCCGAGCGTCGCGGACGGTTCCTGCTCGTCGAGGAGCGCATCGACGGCCGGCTGCTGCTGAACCAGCCGGCCGGCCACCTCGAGCGCGGCGAGACCCTGCTCGAGGCGGTGGTGCGCGAGGTCCGCGAAGAGAGCGCGTGGGCTTTCACGCCGGAAAAGTTTCTCGGCGTCTATCTGTGGCGCCAGCCGCTGACCCGTCGGCTCTACAAGCGCTTTGCCTTCACCGGCGCCGTGCACGACCACCGCCCCGAGCAGCCGCTCGACACCGGCATCGTCTCGACCTGTTGGTTGACGCGCGAGGAGATCCGCGCCGGCGGCGAGCGGCTGCGCAGTCCCCTGGTGCTGCGCTGCGTCGAGGATTACCTGCGCGGCGCAACCGCCGGACTTGAACCGATCGGGCACTTCGAGCTGGAGGCGGCGCGCGCCGTGCCGACCCACGAGCTATGAGACGCGTCGTCGTAGGCCTCTCCGGCGGCGTCGATTCCGCGGTCGCCGCGCTGCGCCTCAAGGCACAGGGATGGGAAGTGCACGGCCTGTTCATGAGCAACTGGGAGGAAGACGAGGACGGCTACTGCACGGCGGCGCAAGACTTCCAGGACGCTCGCGCCGTGGCGCGCGAGCTCGCCATCCCGCTGCACCGCGTGAGCTTTGCGGCCGAATACCGCCAGCGCGTGTTCGAGCATTTCCTCAGCGAGCACCGCGCCGGTCGCACCCCAAACCCTGACGTGCTGTGCAATCGCGAGATCAAATTCGGTGTCGCGCTGCGCTATGCCGAGCGGCTCGGCGCGGACGCGTTCGCCACCGGCCACTATGCGCGGGTGGTGCCGGGACCGGACGGTCCGCAGCTGCGCAAGGGCTGTGACGCGGCGAAGGACCAGAGCTACTTCCTGCACGCCGTGGGGCGCGCCGAGCTGTCGCGCACCCTGATGCCGATCGGTGAGCTGGAGAAATCCGCGGTGCGCGCCGAGGCGCGCGCCGCCGGTCTGCCGGTGTTCGACAAGCCCGACAGCACGGGCATCTGTTTCATCGGCGAGCGCCCGTTCCGCGCGTTTCTCGCGCACTTCCTACCGGAGCGCCCCGGACCGATCGAGTCGAGCGGCGGCGAGCGGTTGGGCACGCACCGCGGGCTGCCGTTCCACACCCTGGGCCAGCGCGCCGGACTCAACATCGGCGGGCGCGCGGGCAGCCGCGAGCTGCCCTGGTATGTCGCCGCCAAGGACACCGGGCGCAACGCATTGATCGTCGTGCAGGGCTGCGAACACCCCTTGCTGTACAGCGCGGCGCTCATCACCGGCGTGCCGCACTGGCTGGCACCGCCGCAGCGCGCGCTCGAGCGCTGCGCGGTCAAGGTCCGCTATCGCCAGTCCGACCAGCCGGCGCGGCTCGAGCCGCTGCTCGACGGGCGCTTGCGCATCGTGTTCGAGCAGCCGCAGCGCGCCGTGACGCCCGGGCAATACGCGGTGCTATACCGCGATGAGCTGTGCCTCGGCGGAGCGGTGATCGAGGCGCTCGAGCCGACCGCCGACGGCCGAGCCTGAGCGCTCCCTCGGGCGCCACGGCGCGCGCGAGCTCGAGCGACCCGATATAATCCGCGCCGCGTTTTATGAGGAGAGTCCCGCTCATGACGAACAGCTTCAACGCGCGCACCCGGCTGCAGGTCGGCTCCCGTTCCTACCAGATCCACAGTCTCGCGGCCTTGCCGCGCGCCAAGGTGGACCGGTTGCCCTACTGCCTGAAGATCCTGCTCGAGAACCTGCTGCGCTACGAAGACGGCGTAAACGTCACCCGCGCCGACGTCGAGGCACTGCTGGAGTGGGACCCCTCCGCGACACCGTCCCACGAGATCGCCTTCACACCCTCGCGCGTGATCCTGCAGGACTTCACGGGCGTCCCCTGCGTGGTCGATCTGGCGGCCATGCGCGAGGCGATCGTACGGCTCGGCGGGGATGCCGAGAAGGTCAATCCGCTGGCGCCGGTCGAACTCGTCATCGACCATTCCGTGCAGGTCGATCAATACGGCAGCCCGGGCGCGCTCGCGGCCAACACGCGCATCGAGTTCGAGCGCAACGGCGAGCGCTACGCCTTCCTGCGGTGGGGGCAGTCGGCGTTGCGCAATTTCGCGGTGGTGCCGCCGAGCACGGGTATCGTGCACCAGGTGAACCTGGAGTACCTCGGACGCGTCGTCTTCGACACCGAGCGCGACGGCGTATCCAGCGCTTATCCGGACACCCTGGTCGGCACTGATTCGCACACCACCATGATCAATGGTCTCGGCGTTCTCGGCTGGGGCGTCGGCGGCATCGAAGCCGAGGCGGCGATGCTCGGTCAGCCGGTCACGATGTTGATCCCCCAGGTGATCGGCGTGCGGTTGACCGGGCGGCTCTCCCCGGGCTCCACGGCCACCGATCTGGTGCTGACCCTCACCGAGATGCTGCGCAAGCGCGGCGTCGTCGACAAATTCGTCGAATATTTCGGCGACGGGCTGGCACATCTGCCGTTGGCCGACCGGGCCACGATCGCCAACATGGCGCCCGAGTACGGCAGCACGTGCGGCATCTTTCCCATCGACGAGGAGACGGTCCGCTACCTCGAGCTCTCGGGCCGCCCGCGCGAGCGCATCGAGCTGGTCCGCGCTTACGCCCAGCACCAGGGTCTGTGGCGCAAGAACGGCGCGCCGCCGGCCGCCTACACCGACGTGCTCGAACTCGATCTCGGCGCGGTCGAGCCGAGCCTCGCCGGCCCGCGCCGCCCCCAGGACCGCGTGCCGCTGAAATCGGCCAAGCGCGTGTACGAGCAAAACGCCGAGAAGGCGGCGCAGGAGCGTGCCGCGCGCACCGCGCAGGCCCAGGGCCGGGCCGAGGTGAACCTCGACGGCCAGCGCTTCGAGCTCAAAGACGGCGCGGTGCTCATCGCGGCCATCACCAGCTGCACCAACACGTCCAACCCCTCGGTGATGCTCGCGGCGGGGCTCCTGGCCCGCAACGCGCACCGGCGCGGCCTCACGGCCAAGCCATGGGTGAAAACGAGCCTCGCGCCCGGCTCGCGCGTGGTCACGGACTACTATCGTAAAGCGGGACTGCTGCCGGAGCTCGCCGCGGTGGGCTTCGAGCTGGTCGGCTACGGGTGCACCACGTGCATCGGCAATTCCGGGCCGCTCAAGAGCGAGATCTCGGCCGCCGTGAAGGCCGGCGACATCACCGCCTGCTCGGTCCTCTCGGGCAACCGCAACTTCGAGGGACGCGTACACCCGGAAGTGCGCATGAATTTTCTCGCCTCCCCGCCGCTGGTGGTCGCGTACGCGCTGGCGGGCACGCTCGACATCGACCTGACCCGCGAGGCGCTCGGCACCGGCGCCGATGGCAAGCCGGTGCACCTCGCCGACATTTGGCCGAGCGATCAGGAGGTGCAGCAGACGCTCGCCGAGGCGATCGACTCGAAGATGTTCCAGAGCAGCTATGCCAGCGTGTTTCAAGGAGATGAGCATTGGCGCGCGATCAAGGTTCCCGCCGGCAAGCTCTATGCCTGGGACGAGAAGTCCACCTACGTCAAGAACCCGCCGTATTTCGCCGGCATGGGGCGCACTCCCCCGCCGGTCGAGGACATCCGCGGCGCGCGCGCGCTGGCGGTGCTCGGCGACTCGGTCACCACCGATCACATCTCTCCAGCCGGCGGCATCGCCCGCAATAGTCCGGCGGCCCACTACCTGGAACAACAGGGCGTGCAGCCGAAGGACTTCAACTCCTACGGCGCCCGCCGCGGCAATCACGAGGTGATGATGCGCGGCACGTTCGCCAACATTCGCCTGCGCAATCAGCTGGTACCGGGCGTCGAGGGCGGCGTGACCGTGCATCTGCCGAGCGGCGAGCCGGCGTCGATCTACGACGCCGCCATGCGCTACACAGCCGACGGCACACCGCTGATCGTGCTCGCCGGCAAGGAGTACGGCACCGGATCCTCGCGTGATTGGGCCGCCAAGGGCGTAATGCTGCTCGGCGTGCGCGCGGTGCTCGCCGAGAGCTTCGAGCGCATCCATCGCTCGAACCTGATCGGTATGGGCGTCGCGCCGCTGCAGTTCATGCCCGGCGAGAGCGCCAAGTCCCTAGGTCTCACCGGCAAAGAGGTGTTCGAGATCACCGGTCTGGCGGCGGGCGGTGGCGAAGTCACCGTCAAAGCGGGCCCGGCGGACGGCGGCAATACCCTCACGTTCAAGGCGCGCGTGCGCATCGACACCCCGAAGGAGCGCGAGTACTTCCGTCACGGGGGCATTCTGCAGTACGTGCTGCGCCAGCTCGCCACCCCGGGCCAGGCCTGATCGGCCGCGCGGACCTCAGGCCTCGGTCCAGGCCGAGGCCTTGAGGCCGCGCCCCACTCTTGGGAAGCGCTGCGCATGGGCCTTGCGGTCTTCGACCTCGACGGAACGCTCACCCGGCACAACACCTTTGGGCCGTACCTGCTCGGCATGCTGGTGCGCCGCCCATGGCGTCTGCTGCGCCTGCCGGCGGCCCTGCCCGCCGCGGTGGGTTTCGGCCTCGGCCTGTGCGGACGTGGCGCGCTGAAGGGCGCACTGATGCGCGCCGCGCTCGGGGGCATTGCCCGCACCGATCTCGCCCGCTATTCGGAGCGCTTCGCCACGCATTGGGCCGCGCATGAGATTTTCGCCTCTGCCCGTGCAGCCCTCCAGGCCCACGCCGGCGCGGGCGATCACTTGGTGTTGATGAGCGCGAGCCCCGATCTGTACGTGCCCGCAATCGGCCGCGCCCTCGGCTTTCAGGAGATCATCTGCACGGAAGTGCGTTGGGACGGCGATCGGCTCAATGGGCGCCTGAGCACAGCGAACTGCCGCGGCGCGGAAAAGGTGCGCCGCCTGCGGCAAATACGCGAGCGGGTCCCGGGAGCAGCAAGCGCGTACGGCAACTCCGCCACGGATATCGCGCACCTCGCCCTCGTCGAGCACGGCGTACTGGTCAACGGCACCGGAGGCGCCCGTCGCATCGCGCGCCGCACGGGCCTGACCTGCGAGCGCTGGCGCTGAGATCCGCTCACATCGCCGTGCGCACCTGCCACAGCTCCGGAAAGAACTTCAGCTGCAGCGCCTTGGCGAGGTAGGACACCCCGCCGGTGCCGCCGGTCCCGGGCTTGCGGCCGATGATGCGCTCGACGGTTTTGAGGTGATGGAAGCGCCACAGCTGGAATTTGTAGTCGAGATCGATCAGATGCTCGGCGAGCTCGTACAGGTCCCAATCCTTCTCGGCATTGTGATAGACGGCAAGCCAGGCGCCGGCGACCTGCTTGCTCGGGGGGTACGGCTCGCTGAATTCGCGGGTGAGACAGCTGTCCGGGACGCCGTAACCGCGCCGGCCGAGGAGTCTCAGCGCCTCGTCGTACAGCGAGGGCGCGCGCAATGCCCGCTCGAGCCTCGCATACACCGCTCGATCGCGCCGGTGCACCGCGATCATCTCGGCGTTCTTGTTGCCCAGCTGGAACTCGAGCAGCCGGTATTGATGAGACTGGAACCCCGAGGCGCGCCCGAGCGCGTTGCGAAACGCCGAATAGTCCGCCGGCGTCAGGCTGGCGAGCACCTCCCAGCCCGACAGCAGCTGCGATTGCACGCGCGAGATGCGCATCAGGCCTTTGAATGCGGGACCGAGCTCGTCACGTCGCACGCATTCCAGGACGCCCGCGAGCTCATCGAGCATCAGTCGCATCCACAGCTCGGAAGTCTGATGCACGATGATGAACATCATCTCATCGCGCTCGCGCGACAGCGGCTTTTGCGCACTGAGCAGCTTGTCGAGCTGCAGATACCGGCCGTACGAGAGCCCGGCGCCCAGATCCCAATGGATCGCCTCGCCCCTCAGGTCGACTCGCCCGCTCTTGCCGCTTCCGCTCACGCCGCGCCTTCGCCAAACACCCAGGCCGGCACGTGCCGCCAGCCCTGCAGCAGCGTCCGGTCGAGCCGGCGGTACTCGGGGCAGTGGCGCGCCACGCACTGCCAGAATCGCTCCGAGTGGTTCATGTGCCGGGTGTGCGAGAGCTCGTGGATCATCAGATAGCGCACGACATTCGGCGGCAGAAACAACAGGCAGCCGTTGAGGCTGATGGTGCCGCGCGCCGAACAGCTTCCCCAGCGCGTCCGCTGGCAGCGGATAACCATGCGCTCGTAGCGGAAGCCGAGCTCGCGGGCGCACGCATCGAGGGCTGGCCCGAGCACCGCCTTCGCCCGCTCCTGCAGCCAACGGCGCAGCGCCAGGCGAACCGCGCCACGATTGCCGGCATCACCGCTCACGGTGAGCAGCTCGCCCGCGGCGTGCACGCGCACCGGGCCGCCGCCTCCGGCCAGATGCACCCGCCAGCGCTCGGCGCAGGCGATCAACTCGATGGCGAGCGGCGGGAAGGGCTCGGGCGGCGCAGCCGTCCTGCGGGCCTCGGCGCGCTTGTGCTCGATCCATAATCGATGGCGCTCGAGAAAGCCCTCGATCAGCCGTGGCGGCGTCCTCAACGGCACGACCACCTCGACATGACCGGTGTGAAAGACGCGCACCACCATTCGCCGGGCGCGTTGGCTCTCGCGCACGCTCCAGCCCACATCCTGCTCCGACCACAACGATAATTGGGAGCTCATCCCCTCGACGATCCCATCAACGTGCCGACACATTCGGCTCGCCCGATACGGCATCATACCAGCGGCCGGCACCGTACATCGGGCAGACGGGTGCACCTGCGATCGGCTAGGATGCGCTGGCGTGAACCGAGTGGATCAGTATTGAGCGTCCCCATTCTCGAAGTCCGTGACCTCCTCAAGCGCTACCCGGCCGTCACGGCGGTGGACGGGTTGTCGTTTCAGGTGCCGCCCGGCATGTGTTTCGGCCTGCTCGGACCGAACGGCGCGGGCAAGACCACCACCATGGAAATCATGGAGGGAATACTCGCGCCGAGTTCCGGGACCGTGAGCTACCGCGGCGAGCCGCTGGGGGAGCGCTTCCGCGAGGAAGCCGGCATCCTGTTTCAGGCCACCGCGCTGCAGCACTTCCTCACGGTGCGCCAGAGCCTCGCGCTGTTCCGCGGTCTGTACACCCGCGGCCACGACATCGACGAGCTGCTGCGCCTGTGCTCGCTCGAGGCGCTCGCGGGACGTGACAATCGCAAGCTCTCCGGCGGCCAGCGGCAGCGGCTGCTGCTCGCCATCGCGCTGGTGAACGACCCGACCATGCTGTTTCTCGATGAGCCGACCACCGGACTCGATCCGCAGGCTCGGCGCAACTTCTGGGAACTGGTCCGGGCCGTCAAGGCGCAAGGCAAGACCATCATCCTTACCACCCATTACATGGACGAAGCGGAGATGCTCTGCGACGAGATCGCCATCGTCGATCACGGACGCATAGTCGCCCAGGGCGAGCCGCGCCGGCTGCTGCGCGAGCATTTCGCCGCGGTGCTGCTCGAGCTTCCGCGCGCGGCGTTTCCGCCGGCCGCCCGCACACTGCCGCTGCAGCTTCTCGAGACGGACGAGCGCATCGAGATCACCACCGATGATCTCGACGCGACGCTGCGCACGCTCATCGGTGCCGGCGTGCCTCTCGCGAGCCTGCGCATGCGGCCGCCGAACCTCGAGGATCTGTTCCTCGAGCTGACCGGCCACGAGCTGCGCGCATGATCCGCCGTCTGCTCGCCGTCTGGCATGCGCGCAATCTCGAGTTCCTTCGGGATCGCGGCTCCCTGCTGTTCACGCTCGTGCTGCCGCTGTCGATCATCATCGGGATCGGTTTCATCTTCGGCGGTCCGTCGCGGCCGCTGTTCACGGTCGGCGTGCTCGGCGGACCGGCGACCCTGGCGCACAATCGGTTTGCGCACACGCGCTACCTGCGGTTCCTGCCGGTCGCGAGCCGGCAGGCGGGCCTGCGCGCGGTGCGCCACGACCACCTCGCTCTGCTGCTCGCCCCGGGACCGCCGCTGCGCTTCTGGGTCAACACCCACTCGCCCAAGGGCTACATCGTGGAGCAGCTGCTGCGCGCCGCAGATCCCGGTGCCGTACGGCTGCCGGTCAGCGGCCGGCAGATCCGCTACGTCGAGTGGCTGTTCCCGGGAATCCTGGCGATGAACATGATGTTCAGCTGCCTGTTCGGGGTGGGCTACGTGGTACTGCGCTACCGGCAGAGCGGGTTTCTCAAGCGGCTGCACGCCACGCCGCTGACGGCATTCGAATTTCTCAGCGCTCAGGTACTCTCGCGCCTGGGCATCATTCTGCTGATCACCGCCATCCTGTACACGGTGGTCGGAGCAATGATCCATTTTCACGACGCCGGCAGCCTCGCACTGCTGTTGCTGATCGCGGTGCTCGGCGCATTTGCGATGATCGCGCTCGGCCTGACGGTCTCGGCGCGCCTGGCCAGCGAGGAGCTGGTCAACGGTCTGTTGAATCTGCTCACCTGGCCGATGGTGATGCTCTCGGGCGCGTGGTTCTCGCTCGCCGGCGCTCCCGGCTGGCTGCGATGGATCGCCGATGCGCTGCCCCTGACACAGTTGCTGCACGCGGCCCGCGCCGTGATGCTCTACGGGGCCGGCCTGGGCGCCATCGCGCCGAACCTCATTTATCTGGCGGTGGTCACCCTGGTGTTTCTCGGTATCGGCGCCGCCTCTTTCAAGTGGCGAATCTAGCCGACGAGGCCCTCATGGCGAGTCCACCCATGCGATTCATGAGCGACAATACCGCGACCGCGTGCCCGGAAATGCTCGCGGCCCTGGCCGAGGCGAACCGCGGCTTGGCCATCGCCTACGGCGACGACCCCTGGACTGAGCGGTTGGATCGAGCGCTCGGCGAGTTCTTCGACACGCCGGTGCGCGCCTTCGCGCTAACCACCGGGACAGCCGCCAATGCCCTCGCGCTCGCCACGATCACGCCGCCGTATGGTGCGATCTTCGCCCACCACGAGGCGCACATCGCCTGCGACGAATGCGGCGCGCCGGTGTTCTATTCCGGCGGTGCGCAGCTGATGCTGCTCGAGGGCGAGCATGCGAAGCTGTCGGCCGGCGCACTCGCGGCGGCATTGGACGCACACCCGACATCGGTGCACACCGTGCAGCCGACCGCTGTCTCGGTAAGTCAAGCGAGCGAGCTCGGCGCGGCCTACCGGCCCGACGAGCTGACCGCGCTGTGCGCGGTGGCCCATGCGCATGGGCTGAAGGTGCACATGGACGGAGCCCGCTTCGCCAACGCGGTGTCCTTCCTCGGCTGTCACCCGGCGGACGTGACCTGGCGCGCCGGCGTGGATGTGCTCTCTTTCGGTGCGACCAAAAACGGCGCGCTCGCCGCCGAGGCGGTGGTCTTCTTCGACACCGACCTGGTGCGCGACTTCGAGCTGCGCCGCAAGCGAGCCGGACAGCTCATCTCGAAGTCGCGCTTCGTCGCGGCGCAATTGCTGGCCTATTTGCGCGATGATCTGTGGCGGCGCAACGCCGAACGCGCCAACGGGTTCGCCCGCCGCATCGGTCGAGCCGCCGGCGCGCGCCTTGTCGCGCCGGTGGAGGCCAACGAGGTATTCGCGCACCTGGGGATCGACGGCAAGCGCTCGCTGCGCACCGCCGGCTTCGAGTTCTATGATTGGGGCGCCGAGCACGCCGGCACGGCCCGGCTGGTGGCCGCCTGGGACCAGGACGAGACACACGTCGAGGCGCTGTGTGCCGCGCTCACGGCGTTGTCCGAACCCTGACACACGAGCGAGGTTTCCGATGGTCGAGCGACTCTCACGCATGCTGCCGCTGGGCACTCCGGCGCCCTCGTTCTCGCTCCCGGATCCGTCCGGAAGGGTATGGCGCCCGGAGGATTTCTCCGCCGCCCGCGCCCTGCTGGTGACCTTTCTGTGCAATCACTGCCCATTCGTGAAGCACATGCTCGATGGGTTCGTTTCGTTCGCCCGCGACTACGGCCCCAAGGGGCTCGCAATCGTGGCCATCAACCCCAACGACGCCAACGCCTACCCCGCGGACGCGCCGCACCAGATGGCGCGCATAGCCGCCGAGAAGGACTTCCCCTTCCCCTACCTGATCGATGCATCGCAACGCGTGGCGCTGGACTACCAGGCCATCTGCACACCGGAGCTGTTCCTGTTCGATTCGGCCCGTACCCTGTTCTACCGTGGCCGTTTCGACGGCAGTTCGCCCGGCAACAAAACGCCCGTCACGGGCGATGAGCTGCGCGCAGCGGTCGACGCGCTGCTCGCCGGAAAGCGCATCGAGCGGCAGGTCGCGAGCATCGGCTGCAGCATCAAGTGGAAGCCCGGGAACGCCCCCGACTGGGTCTGAGCGGACGCGCCGCACCGGGGCGGCCCGGCGCGTGAGCCGCACTCTGAAACGGATTGCGGACGCGCAAGTAGCCGTAGCGTCCACCGCCCTGGAAGTCTAGAGATACGCCGTGGCTCATCCGTCATCGCCGCCCTCCTTGATCGACATCGGGATCAACCTGACCCACGACAGCTACGACAGCGACCGGGACACCGTCATTGCGCGCGCGCGGGACGCCGGTGTGACGCAAATGATCGTCACCGGCGCCTGCGGTGCGAGCAGCCGCAATGCCGTCGACCTCGCCCGCGCCCACCCGAGTCGGCTGTTCGCCACGGCCGGCGTCCATCCCCATCACGCCACCGATCTCACCGACACAGGGCTCGTCGAGCTTTCCGAGACCGCACGCGCCCCCGAGGTGGTCGCCGTCGGCGAATGCGGTCTCGACTACTTCCGCAATTTCTCGCCGCACGCCGCGCAACAACAGGCGTTCCATCGCCAACTGGAGCTCGCCGAGGGGCTCGGCAAGCCCGTCTTTCTGCACCAGCGCGACGCGCACGGCGATTTCATCGCGATTCTGCGCGAGCACTGGCCGCGCTTGGTCGGTGGCGTCGCGCATTGCTTCACGGCCGGCGGCACCGAGCTCGACGCCTACCTCGAGCTAGGACTTGCCATCGGCATCACCGGGTGGATCTGTGACGAGCGCCGCGGCGCGCACCTGCTCAAGCTGGTGCCGCGCATTCCCGCCGACCGTCTCCTGCTCGAAACCGACGGTCCCTATCTGCTGCCGCGCGACCTCAGCCCGAAACCCGCCTCCCGGCGCAATGAGCCGCGGTACCTGCCGCACATCGCGAGCGTCGTCGCCCGGGCGCGCGGCGAATCTCCGCAGTCGCTCGCGCGCTCGAGCGGCGCCGCCACGCGCCGGTTGTTTTCCCTGCCGGACGCACCCGACGACATCGGTATCTGAATCATTCCGGCGACCGGCCGGCGCAATGGGCGCTTGACGCCCGCGCGGCGCGGCCACGCCGGGCACGCGCATTCTGACCACTCGTCGCACCGGCGCTCGCCGCCGGACTCCGCCGGCGCGGTGGCGACTCACAGTCCACTCCCATCCCCCCAAAAGATCGTTATGTCATGTCTGTATCGGCGCGTATCCGCATGACAGGTCCGAGCGGAGGCTAGATCGCCCGTCATCGCATTGCAATAGGATCAATTTTCGGCGCGCTTGCCCGCGGCGCGGGCCGCGCCTTGCGCGCCCGGACCGGTCTTTCCATAATCGCGGCCTTGCCTGCGGTGCGGCCCCGGGGCTTCACCCTTTACGGTCTTGCGGGAGACGGCCATGGATCTGCAAAAGCTGCACGCGCACATTACCGCCGCATGGCGTGACTCGATCCTCGAGCGCCTGACCGCCTACGTGCGCATTCCAAACAAGTCGCCGCTGTTCGATCCGCAGTGGGAACAGCACGGCCATATGGAAGCTGCCGCACAGCTGCTGGCCGAATGGTGCCGCGCCCAGCCCATACCCGGGATCCGGGTCGAGCTGCGCCGGCTTGCCGCGCGAACGCCCGTGCTGCTGATCGACATTCCCGGCGAGCTGCCCGGCTGCGTGCTCCTCTACGGGCACATGGATAAGCAGCCGGAATTCACCGGCTGGCACAGTGGCCTCGGGCCGTGGGAGCCCGTGCTGCGTGACGGCAAGCTCTACGGGCGTGGCGCAGCGGACGACGGCTACGCCGTATTCAGCTCGCTCGCCGCGATCGCGGCGCTGAAGGCGCAGAACGTCGCGCTGGCGCGCTGCGTGGTACTGATCGAGGCCTCGGAGGAAAGCGGCAGCATCGATCTGCCGGCGCACCTCGAGGCGCTCGGCCCCGCGCTCGGGGAGCCCTCGCTGGTGGTGTGCCTGGACGCCGAGTGCGGCAATTACGACCAGCTCTGGTGCACCACTTCGCTGCGCGGCAATCTGGTCGGGCAGCTCTCGGTGCGCGTGCTGCGGGAAGGGGTGCACTCGGGCATGGCCAGCGGCATCGCGCCAAACCCCTTCCGTATCGTGCAGCAACTGCTCGAGCGGCTGGAGAATCCGCGCGACGGGGCGCTGCGGCCGGAAGCGCTCTCCGTCAACGTGCCCGCCGACCGGCTCGCGCAGATCCGCACCGCCGCGGGCGTGCTCGGCGATGCCGTCCCCGGCAAGCTGCCTTGGGCGCAAGGCGTGCGCGCCGTCAGCGATGACCCGGTCGAGCTGCTGATCAACAGCACGTGGAAAGCAACGCTCTCGGTCACCGGCGCCGACGGTCTGCCGCCGACACTCTCGGCCGGGAATGTGCTGCTGCCCGCCCTCACTTTCAAGCTCTCCCTGCGCCTGCCGCCAACGTGCGACCCGCAGCGCGCGGCCCGCGCCATCAAGGAGGTGCTCGAGCGCGATCCACCCTACGGCGCGCACGTGCGCTTCGAGCCCGGCACGCCCGCCGCCGGTTGGAACGCCCCCTCATTCGCACCGTGGCTTGCGGACTCGATCGACTCCGCATCGCGGCGGATCCACGGCCGCGGCGCCGTGCACGTCGGCTGCGGAGGCACCATTCCCTTCATGGCCATGCTGGGGGAGCGCTTTCCGCGGACGCAGTTCTTCATCACGGGGGTGCTCGGGCCGCATTCCAACGCGCACGGGCCAAATGAGTTTCTGCACCTCGACTACGCCGAGAAGCTCACCGTAGGCGTCTCCCTCGTGCTCGCCGATCATGCGCGCGCGCCGAGCGCGTGAGCGCGCCGCAAAGAGCCTTCAGCGCATGTGCTTCATCGAGCTCGGACGCACCGCCGCGCGCACGCGCTCCCAGCCCTCGCGGTACTGCGCGAGCGCGCCATCCCTCACGTCGTTGTCCAACGGCGGAAATTCCGCCGCCAGCGTATCGAGCATCAGCGTCCACTTCGGCAGCCCCTTCGGAAACTTTCCCTGCCGCGTGAACACGACACGCCCCTCCACCGGCACCTCCCCGGCGATGACCCTGACCGCGGCGATGCGGTCGTACAGCCCGCTCTGCGGATTGACGAAAGTGAACCGGTGCGCGCCGTCCATCACGGTCCACTCGGCCATCTGATCGCCGCCGAAGATGTTGCCCTGCACTTCGCGCACGTCGATGATCAGGATGCCGTGTACGCTCAAAAGCAGGAAATCGACGTGGAAGCCGGCGCCCATGCCGTCCGGAACCAGCGCATCGATCACGTGATCGGCGCCGACCGCGGTGACCGCGAGCCGCAACGCCTTGCGCGCGCGCCTGCGCCGGAACCAGCGTATGAACCACACCAGCGCGACGACGAGCGCCGCGACGAGCGCAAGCAGCGCCCAGGGAACAAACGGCCGTAGCATCTGATTGCTCATCCCTCCGCCTCCGTCCCCTCGCCCGCCAGCGCCGTGCGTAGCGCGCCCAGATCGGCGTCGATCTCCCGATAGGCGCTCGGACGCGCGAACAGCTCCGCGAGCGATGCGGGCACCGGAACCTCACGCCCGATCAGCGGCTCGACGATCTCGCGAAACTTCGCCGGGTGGGCCGTAGCGACCAACACCCAACGGCCCGCGCGCCGGCGCGCTTCGCTCAGGCGCGCATAGGCCTCGGCTGCGACGGCCGTATGCGGACACCAGATCCGCCCGAGTCGCCGGTAGTCGGCGCGGATGCGCGCGCGGATCGCATGGTCATCGACGCTGCAGGCGCTCACCGCTGCGCGCAACTGCTCGTTGTCCGGATAAAACGCCCGCAACCGCTCCATGTTGCTCGGCTCCCCGACGTCCATCGCCGAGGCGAGCGTGGCCACGCTCGGTCGCGGCCGCCACGGGGCGCCGCCGAGGAACTCCGGCACCGTGCGGTTGGCGTTGTGCGCGAGTACGATCTCCCCGATCGGCAGCCCGAGCCGGCGTGCCCAGATGCACGCCATCGCGTTGCCGAGGTTGCCGCTCGGGATGATGAACGAGACCGGCTCGCCTGCCGGACCGGCGAGCGCGCGCGCCGTGGCGGCGTAGTACACGGCCTGGGGCAGCAATCGTCCGAGATTGATGCTGTTGGCCGATGACAGCTCCCGCGGCTGGCGCAGCGGCTCATCGAGAAACGCCTGCTTGGCAAGACGCTGGCAATCGTCGAACGTGCCGCGCACCGCGAAGGCGCGCACGTTGCCGCCCCAGCAGGTCAGCTGCTGCTGCTGGGTGGGCGAGACCCGTCCTTTCGGGAACAGCACCACCACCTCGATGCCGGGCCGGCCGTGAAATGCGGCAGCCACCGCCCCGCCGGTATCCCCCGAGGTGGCCACCAGGATGGTCAGCGTGCGCGACTGGGGCTCGCGCAGCCGCGCCAGGCACGCGGCGAGAAAGCGCGCGCCGAAATCCTTGAAGGCCGCCGTCGGTCCGTGAAAGAGCTCGAGCACCGCGAGCCGCCCGGGCTCGAGGTCCGCCACCGGCGCGGGAAAGCTGAAGGCTTCGGCGCAAATGGGCGCCATCGATGCCGCGAGCGCATCGCCCTCGGCGAACGGTCCGATCAGCCCGGCGGCCAGCGCCGGCAGATCCGCCGCCGCGTCCAGGTCCGCCGGCGCAACCTCGGGCCAGCGCTGCGGCACATAGAGACCGCCATCGGGCGCCAGACCCCGCGCCAGCGCCTCGCCGAAACCCGCGGTGATCGCCGCGTCCCGTGTGCTTTGAAATCGCATGGCCGCCATCGCCCGCCGCGCGCCTCAGCCGCTCGCCACTACGCGCGCGCCCCCCGGGCGCATGTCCACCACCCACTCGTCGAGCGCGGTTCCGTCCGCGCGCAGCGGCGCGCGCATCGCCGTGAGCACCGCGGGGGCCTGCGCCTCCAGCGCCCAGGCAAACAGCGCCGGACCCGCCCCCGAGATCGAGCAGCCGAGCGCCCCCGCGGCCATCGCCGCCGCGCGTACCGTGGCGAAGCCTGGGATCAACGCTTGGCGCTGCGGCTCGATCACCACGTCCTGGAACGATGCGCGGATCATGTCCAGATCGTTGGTGTAGCAACCGGAGATGAACCCGGCCAGGTTGGCCGTCTGCCAGACGAAATCCGACAGCGTCACGTCGCGCTTGAGGATGGCCCGGGCCTGGCGCGTGGCGAGAAATCTGTGCGGGTGCACGATGACCGCCCGCACCCCTTGCGGAACCGGAATGCGCTTGACCCGTGGCTGATCGATACCGACGGTCAGCACCAGCCCGCCGAACAGCGAGGGCGAGATGTTATCCACGTGCAGCGAGCCGCTCGCCACCGCCTCGCCCTGCATGGCGAACGTCAGCAGCTGCAGCCGATCGCAGGGCTCCCCGAGCAGCGCGTTCGCCGCGACCACGGCCCCGACCGCCGAAGCCGCCGAGCCGCCGAGTCCCGAGCCGAGCGGGATGCCCTTCTCGATGCGCATATCGAGCCCGAAGTCCGGCCGCAACGCCTCATACAGCGCAAGCAGCGCCCGTCCGGCCGTATTCTCCGCCGGATCAGTGGGCAGCTCGCCGGCGATGCCGCTCACCTCCGAGATGCTGACGCCCGGACGCGCGGATCGGCCGACGGTCACCGTGTCGCCCAGCGCCTCGACCGCGAAACCCAGGATGTCGAAACCGATGGCGACGTTGCCCACCGAGGCCGGCGCGAACGCCCTCACCCATTGCGGCGCGCTCACAGCCGCGCTCCGAGGTAGGCCGACAGGCGCAGCAGATCGGCGAACACGCCGCCGGCGGTCACCTCCGGTCCGGCGCCCGGTCCCTGTACGATCAGCGGATTGTCGCAGTAGCGGCGCGTGGCGAAGCGCACCACGTTGTCCGTGAGCGCGATGTTCGCGAAGGGGTGGCTCGCGTCGAGCTCCGCCAGACCGACCGTCGCCTGACCGTCGGCGAGCAGGCGCCCGAGGTAGCGCAACACCTTGCCCCGTCCCCTCGCCTGCGCGAATCGCTCGCGCATGGCGGCATCCGAGTGCGCCAGCCGCGCCATGAATTCCTCGATCGACCCGCTCTCCAGGCCCGCGGGCACCAGGCTCTCGATGCGCACGTCGGCGAGCTCGAGTCCGAGTCCCAATTCGCGTCCGAGGATGATCAGCTTGCGCGCCACGTCCAATCCCGACAGATCGTCGCGCGGATCCGGCTCGGTGAAGCCGCGCTGGCGCGCATCGCGCACGATGTCCGAGAAAGCGGTGCCGCCGTCGTAGATATTGAACAGATAGGCGAGCGTGCCGGAAAAGATCCCTTCGATTTGCGTGACCTCATCGCCGGTCTCGCGCAGATCGCGTAGCGTGTGCACCACCGGGAGACCGGCTCCGACGGTCGCCTCGTAGAGGAAATGCGCCCCGCCGGCGCGCCGTGCCGCCTGCAGCGCGCGGTAGTAGGACAACTCGGCGCTGTTGGCCTTCTTGTTGGGTGTGATCACGTGAATGCCCGCGCGCAGCCAGTCCGCGTAGCGCGCGGCGATCTCGCCGCTCGCGGTACAGTCGATGATCACGGTGTGCGGCAGGTAGTCGACGTGCACGTGCTCTATGAAGCGCGCGAGATCGCCGTGCTGCTCGCTGTCCTCGTATTGCTCCCGCCAGTTGGACAAGGAGAGGCCCGTCTCGGCGAGGACCATGCGGCGCGAGCCGAGTATGCCGCGCACTCGCAGATCGAGGTTGAACTGCTCGCGCAGGCGAGCGCTCTGGGAGGCGATCTGATCGAGCAGCACCCGGCCCACGGTGCCCGGTCCGATGATCCCGACCGAGAGCGTATGCGGCGAGAGGTACAGCCCGGCATGCGCCGCCCGCAGGGCGCGCGTCGTCGAGCGGCCCTCGATGACCACCGAGATATTGCGCTCCGAGGCACCCTGGGCGATGGCGCGCACGTTGACGCCGGAGGCGCCCAGCGCGTTGAACACCTTGGCGGCCACCCCCGGGGTACCCGCCATCCCGTCGCCCACCACCGCGAGGATGGCCAGGCCGGGATCGATTTCGACGCTCTGGATGTGACCCTCGAGCAGCTCGCGCTCGAATGCGCGGCGGATCACCATTGCCGCCCGTTCGCCCTCGCGCTGCGGGATAGCGCAACAGATCGAATGCTCGGAACTGCCCTGGGAGATCAGGATTACCGAGATGCCTTCCTCGCGCAGCGCCCCGAACAGCCGGTGCGCCGTGCCGGGGACCCCGATCATGCCGGCACCCTCGAGGTTCACCAGCGCGACCTGCTCGATGCTGGTGATGCCCTTGACCGGCAGGCGCGACTCCGGTCGGGCGCAGATCAGTGTGCCCGGCTTCTCCGGCGCGAAGGTGTTGCGGATCCAAATGGGAATGCCGTCGCCCACCGCCGGCGCCATGGTCTGCGGATGCAGCACTTTTGCGCCGAAGTAGGCGAGTTCCATCGCCTCGCTGTAGGAAAGCGAATCGATCACCGTGGCATCGGGCACGCGGCGCGGATCCGCCGACAACACCCCATCCACGTCGGTCCAGATGTAGATCTCCGCCGCCTGCAGCAGCGCCCCGAAGATCGACGCGGAGAAATCGCTGCCGTTGCGCCCGAGGGTGGTCTGGACACCGCGCCGGTCGGCGGCGATGAACCCGGTGATGATCAGCGTTCCCTTGAAGTCCGCATCCACGAGGGCCGCGAGGTGCTCGCGCGAGGCGTCCCACTGCACCGCAGGTCCGAGCGGACCCCACTCGACGACCACCACGCGCCGCGCGTCGATCCACTGCACCGGACCGCGCCGCGCGGCACGCGCCTCCAGATAGCGGTGAAAGAGCTTTGTCGACCAGATTTCCCCGTACCCGGCGATCAAGTCGCGTACGTTCGGCGCGGCGGCTCGCGTGAGCTTGACGGTCTGCAGGATGCCCTCCAGATCGCGGCAATCGCGATCGAGGCCGGCGCCGTACAGCCGCACCGCTTCGGCCGGCAGCAGTGCCTTGGCGATCGTGATGTGCCGCTCCCGCAGCGCCCCGATCTGGCCGCGGTAGCGCTCATCCTGCGCCTCGGCGAGACTGATCAGCTCGAACAGGGCATCGGTGACGCCCTTGCAGGCCGAGAGCACGACGCCGAGCCGTTCGGCCCCCGAGGCATCGAGAATGTTCGCGACGCGCTCGAAGCAAGCCGCATCGGCGACGCTCGATCCACCGAACTTGTGCACGATCCAGGGCGCGGAATTCGACATGGGATGGCAAACCACCTGAAGGGAGAGCCGTGCGACTCTACTTATGCGCACTTGAGCGCGCAATGGATCGTCGGAAAGACCGCGCAAACGCGCCGCCCGGCATGCCGGATTCAGGGTGGGAATGGTTAAAATAGACGCAAGATGAACGAGAGCGAGATCATCCGGGCTCAGCTCGCCACCGAGCGGGTCCATGCCGCGCAGGTCGCCAACGCCTGTGCGAGCTTATATGGCGCCGCGGATGCCGGCGAGGCGCATGCCCCCTTCCGCGACGCCAGCGTCGACTACCTCGTGTGGGTGCTCAGCCGCTTCGAGCAGCGCGACCAGCTGCTTGCCGAGCTGATCGAGCGCAACGCGCCGGGCTCCGCCCAATCGGCCGAGCGGACCAACCTGCCCACTGAGCTCGCCACGCTCGCCGCCCGCGCCGGCACCAGCCGCCAAGCCCTGACCCGCCTCGAAGCCGCGCTCGCCGCGGAATCGCCGCAGACGGCGCGCGCAGCCTGGCAGGCATTCGCGCAATTCTTCAATACAGTCTGGTGCCCGCGACGCGAAGCCATCGAGAGCGAATTTGCCAGGCTGCCGCGCATCGCCGGCTGGCGCGCCGTGTGCGCCGTCGACGCCGATTCAATACTCGAAGAGCGCGCCCGCTACGCCCGAGTCGCGGCGCAACTGCCCCCCGGGGTCACCCTCGTCGGCGCGACTCATCCCTGAGCGCCCTCAGCACCGGCCCGGTCCCTGCCCCGCGCCGGGATGTGGAAAGTGATCGGATTCGTCCTCGCCGGGACGTGGCACCAGACACGCGAAGTCCTTCTCCAGCACCAGCTGGAGGGTCCCGCCCGGCACGTCCCGCTCCACACTCACCGTCACTTGATCCGTCCCACACCAGCGCTCGGCGTGTGCCACGGGCAAGGAGAATTCAATGAGATTATCTTTGTAACTCACTGATATTTCGTGGATTGTATGGTCCGTCCGCAGACGGTACACGAGCGTCGCTCCGCCCGGAAATTCCGTCCGCGACTCGACCTGCCCGCGCTTGGCCAGCGTCTGGATCTCCCCCTGCGTCAATCGCAGACGCAGGGCATTACCTTTGATTCTCAGCTTCATGCACTCGCTCCCGGCGAGATACCCGCCCGTGAAAGAATACGCAGCGCCAGCACCCGATGGGGCTGGTCGATCATCCGGCCGTCCAGCGCCGCCACACCACCCCCCCCCGCCGCCTCGAAGGCGGCGAGCACCCGCCGCGCCCATTCGATTTCCTCCGCGCTCGGGGTGAAGGCGGCATGGATCAGCGCAACCTGGTCGGGATGAATTGCGAGCTTGCCCGTGAATCCGTCGGCGCGCGCCTGCTCCGCCTCGCGCCGCAGGCCCTCTGCATCCCGAAATTCGCCGAACACCCCATCGAGCGCCTGAATGCCCAGCGCCCCGGCGGCGAGCAGGCACGTGGTGCGCGCCTGTTCGAATACCGGGCGCAGCGAGCCATCGGGACCGCGCTGGGCGCGCACGCCGAGCGCCGCCGACAGATCCTCCATGCCCCAGGTCAATCCCGCCAGTCGCCGCGCGGAGGCGTGGTGCGTGGCGGCCGCATGCGGGTACTGACCGAGCGCCAACAGACCGGCCGGTGTCTCGGTGCCGATCACGATCAGCCGCGTCGAGCCGATCGCGAGCCCGTGGCCGCCCTCGATTGCCTCGAGCGTGAGCGCAATGCGCTCGATATCCGCGTAGCTGTCGACTTTCGGCAGCACCAGGCCCGCCGGCCGCCCGGGCAGAACCGCCGTGACATCCTCGTAGAGCCGGCCGCTCGAGAGCGCGTTGACGCGCACCCACAGCTCGCTTGTCGCGCGCTCGACCTGCGCCTGGAGGAACTCCAGCACTTGGGCGCGCGCGGCCGGGAGCCGGCGCGGGTCGACCGAGTCCTCCAGATCCACGATCAGCGCATCGGCTCCGCTGTCCAGACTCCGGGCCAATTTTCGCTCGCTGTCGCCCGGCACGAACAGCAGCGAGCGCAGCACCGGCGTGGCACTCATTGCGGCCGCTTCAACATCAGCGCCGCGCGGCGGCAGGAGGCGACCTCCTCGTCGCGCTGGTTGTAGGCGCGATGGTCGAATATCACGATGCCCGAATCGCCCCGCGAACGGCTCTCGCGCACCGAGTGCACGGTGCTCACCGCCCGCAGCGTGTCGCCCACGCGCACCGGGTGCGGGAACTTCACCTCATCCCAGCCGAGGTTGCCGATGGTCGTGCCGAAGGTGGTGTCGTAGACCGACAGTCCCACCATCAGGCCCAGGGTGAACACGCTATTGACGATGCGCTCGCCGAAGGGCGTATCCCGGCAATACTCCGCATCGAGATGAATGGCCGCCGGATTCATGGTCAGGGCGCAGAACAGCAGGTTGTCCGTCTCGGTCACCGTGCGGCGAACCTGGTGCTCGAAGCGCTGCCCCACGGTGAACTCCTCGAAGTACAGTCCCATCGTTGCCCCTTTGTGACCACCTCGGCGACGGCGCCATTATCGCACTAGCGACCGGCGGCTCATAACCGGCCGGGGCGAGTCCCAAACCACACGGTATTTAGTCCGCCGCGGCGCCACGCCTATAGTGCGGTCGCATGTACCGCTACGATGCCCTCGATCAGGCGTTCGTCGAGCAGCGGGTTGCGGAATTCCGCGACCAGACGCGCCGCTTCCTCGCCGGATCGCTCTCCGAAGACGAATTCAAGGCCTTGCGCCTGCGCAATGGCCTGTATATCCAGCGCCACGCGCCGATGCTGCGCATCGCCATACCGTACGGGCTGCTCGGCAGCCGCCAGCTCCGCGCGCTCGCCTCGATCGCCCGCCGCTACGATCGCGGCATCGGACACGTCACGACGCGGCAGAACCTGCAGCTGAACTGGCCGAAGCTGCCCGAGGTACCGGACATCCTCGCCGAGCTGGCGCAAGTGCAGATGCACGCCATTCAGACGAGCGGCAACTGCGTGCGCAACGTGACCACCGACCACCTCGCCGGCGTCGCCCCCGATGAGATCGAGGACCCCCGCCCGTACTGCGAGCTGATCCGCCAATGGGCGACGCTGAACCCCGAGTTCACCTACCTGCCGCGCAAGTTCAAGATCGCCGTCAGCGGCTCGAGCGAAGACCGCGCCCTGATCCAGGCGCACGACATCGGCCTGCGCATTCGCCGCGACGCCGGCGAGCCGCTCGGCTTCGAGGTCTGGGTCGGCGGGGGCCTCGGCCGCCAGCCCATCCTGGCCCAGCGCGTGCGCGAGTTCCTGCCGGCCGAGGAGCTGTTCGCCTATCTCGAAGCGGTGCTGCGCGTCTACAACCGCCTCGGCCGGCGCGACAACATCCACAAGGCGCGCATCAAGATCCTGGTCAAGACGCTCGGTGTCGAGCGGATACGCGAGATGATCGAGCAGGAATGGCGCAGCGGGCGCGAGCGCTCGCCGCGGCTGACGCCCGAGCAGCTCGAGCGCATGCGCGCGCATTTCGAGCCCCCGCCTTATGAGACACGGTCCGACATGGACCCGACCCGCGGCCGCGAGGCGCCGTTTCTGGCCTGGTATCGCTACAACACGCGCGCGCACCGTGTCAGCGGCTACCGCGCGGTGTTCGTGAGCCTCAAGGCCCATGGACGCAATCCCGGCGACATGACAGCGGGCCAGATGGAGGCGGTGGCGGATCTGGCCGACGAGCTGAGCTTCGGCGAGGTGCGCACCACGCACGATCAGAACCTGGTGCTTGCCGATGTGCCGCAGACCGAGCTGTACCGGCTGTGGGCGCGGCTGCGCGAGCTCGAGCTCGCCACGGCCAACATCGGCACGCTCACCGACATGATCGCCTGCCCGGGACTGGATTTCTGCGCGCTCGCGAATGCCGGAACGTTGAGCGTCGCGCGGGCCATCCAGGCACGTTTCGACGACCTGGACTACCTCTACGACCTCGGCCCGATCGAGCTGAAGATGTCCGGCTGCATGAATGCCTGCGGTCATCATCACATCGGCCACATCGGCATCCTCGGCGTCGACAAGCACGGCGAGGAGTGGTACCAGATCACCCTCGGCGGCTCGGGCAGCGGCCGCGCCGGCCTCGGCGAAGTCATCGGGCCATCGGTTCCGCAGGCGCAGGTCGCGGCCACCCTCGAGCGCATCGTCGAGGTCTACCGCGATGAGCGCGCCGACGGCGAGTATTTCATCGACACGGTGCGGCGCATCGGCATCGAGCCCTTCAAGGAACGCGTCTATGCGACGGATCTTGCGGCAGCGTGAGTGGATCCTCGATCCCTGGCGCTACCCCGGTGAGCCGGCGAGCGAGACGGATGGCCGCATCGTACCGCTGGCCGAGCTGCACGCCCCACCCGAGCACGGATTGCGGCGCGGCGGAGTGCTCGGCGTGCGGCTCGCCCCCGCGGACGATCCCGAGCAGCTGCGCGCCGACCTGCCGCGACTGAGCCTCGTCGCGCTCGAGTTCCCCAACTTCAGTGACGGCCGCGGCTTCACACAGGCCACGGTTGTGCGTCGGCTCGGCTTTGCCGGCGAGGTGCGCGCCGTGGGCGCGGGCGTCAAGCGCGACCTGCTCTTCCTCATGGCCCGCTGCGGCTGCGATGCCTTCGAGCTGGCCGAGGGCGAGGACCCGCGGAGTGCCCTGCAAGCCCTCGGGCGCTACAGCGTGGCGTACCAGAAGGGCGCGCCGCTGCCGGCTGTCGAGCGCGTGCGCTTCGGCGCATGAGCCCCCTCGGACTCAGTCGCGGCCACAGTCCTTGTTGAGCGCGGCCCAATGCGCGGCGCGGCCGGCGGTAAGCGCCCCGGCGCGCAGCCGCCAGCGCCAGTTGCGCCAGCCGTGGGTGCCGGGCGTGTTGAGGCGCGCCTCGGAGCCCAGACCGAGCAGATCCTGCAGCGGAATCACCGCCAGGGGCGCCGCCGAGGCGAGCACCACGCGTGCGATCGATTCCGGAACCGACTCCGGCCGCAGTCCCAGCGTCTGATCGACATAGCGCCGCGTGCCGCCATCGAGGCTCTCGTACCAGCCGAGGGTGGTGTCGTTGTCGTGCGTGCCGGTGTAGGCGATGCAGTCGGCGGCGTAGTGCTGCGGCAGATGCGGGTTGTCGGGCGAGCCGTCGAAGGCGAATTGCAGCACGCGCATCCCGGGCAGCGCGAACGCCTTGCGCAGCGCCGTCACGTCCTCGGTGATCACTCCGAGGTCCTCGGCCGCGATCGGCAAGGCGCCCCACTCCTGCCGCAGGCGCTCGAGCACCTCATGTCCCGGAGTCGGGCACCAGCGCCCGCCGCGCGCATCGGGCGCCCCGGCCGGTACCGCCCAATGCGCGGCGAACGCGCGAAAGTGATCCACCCGCAGCAAGTCGACACGCTCGAGCTGAGCGCGCACCCGTGCCCGCCAGAGCGCGAAACCGTCGCGCTGCATCGCCGGCCAGTCATACAGCGGATTGCCCCACACCTGGCCGCCTTCGGAGAAGTAATCCGGCGGGACACCCGCCACGGCAGCCGGCCGGCCCTCGGGGGTCAGCTGGAACTGCTCGCGGTCCGTCCAGGTCTCCGCCGACATCGGGCCGATGTAGAACGGCAGGTCGCCGAATAGCCGCACGCCGTGGGCATGCGCGTACTCCTGCAGCCGGCGCCATTGAACGAAGAAGGCGAACTGCTCGGCATAAACTTGCTCGATCCGCGTCGCGCGCTCGTGCCGCAGCCGCCGCAGGGCCGCCGGCTCGCGCTCGCGCAGCGCCTCCGGCCAGCTCCACCAGGGTGCGCCGGAGGACGCTTCGCTCGCCGCCTCGAACATCGCGTAGTCCTCGAGCCAGTGCACCGTCGCCTCGAGGAACTCGGCCCGATCGGCCGCATCGCCCGGTGGCTCGGCCGGATCGAGCAGCGCGGGCGCACCGGCAAAATCCGAGCGCGCAAAGTACGGCGAGCGGTCCGTGCCGGTCGGCCCGACCGGCAGGAACTGCCAGACGGTGAACCCCGCCGCGGCCAGCCAGTCGACGAAGGCTCGCCCGCCGCGTCCGAGCGGCCAGTGCAGCGAGCTCAAGTGCGCCAGCACCCCGGCGCGGCGCCGATCGAGCACGGACAGACGTTCAGCGCTCAGGACATTCTCCGCGGTGTGCCGCTCAGCGCTGCGGCAGCGGCACGTCCGCGAACAACGCCGCGGTCTCGGCCGGACTGCCCGCCCGATGGGCCCGCTCGACCAGCCGCCGCTCCAGATGCGGGGCGAGCAGCTGCGCAAACTCATACATATACCGGCGCAGCAGCGCCCCGCGGCGGAACCCGAGCCACGTCGTGTGCGCGGGCAGCAGGTGCGAGGCATCGAGCACCGCAAGGTCATCAGCCCCCTCGGCGACCGCCATCGGCGCCACGATACCGACCCCGAGGCCGAGTCGCACGTAGGTGACGATCACGTCGGCATCCTGCGCGGTGATCGCGACATTGGGGGTATAGCCGGCCTTGGAGAACGCTTCGTTCAGCGAGGACGGTCCGCTGAAGCTGAACGTGTAGGTGACGAGCGGGTGCGCGGCGAGCGCCCGGTAGGTCAGCCGCTCTAGACGCGCCAGCGCGTGCGCGCGCGGCACGATCACCACCCGGCTCCAACGGTAACAGGGCAGCAGCGTCATCGCGGCGAAGCGTTGCTCCGAGCCGGTTGCGATGGCGCAATCGATGCGGTCCTGCGTCACCATCTCGGCGATCTGCTCCGAGGTACCCTGGTGCAGATTCAAGCGCACGTCCGGGTAGCGCGCCCGAAACGCCTGGATCACCGCCGGGAGCACGTAGCGCGCCTGAGTGTGCGTCGTGCCGATCGACAAACTCCCCCGCCCCTCATCGCGCAGTTCCGTCGACAGCGCGCGGATGCTCTGCACCTGCTGCAGCACGTCCATCGCCCGCTCGATCACCTCCTGACCGGCCGGTGTGATGCGGGTGAGCGTGCGGCCCTCGCGCAGGAAGATCTGAAACCCCAGCTCGTCCTCCAGCAGCTTGATCTGCTTGCTCACCCCGGGCTGGGACGTGTGCAGCTTCTGGGCGGCGGCCGTGATGTTCAAGCCGCTCTGGGCGATCGCGGCCAGATAGCGCAGTTGGTGCAGTTTCATGGCGGGCAAGCGTAGCGCAATGGACCGGGAGCATCCATAACCGCTCCGCAGTGCCTCAGAAGCAATCATTCGTTCTGTACCACACCCCCCCTGGCTATAGTCCGGCGAATCATGGCTGAGCTGTTGAACCCGATCGAGCACAAGGCGCAAAGCGTACGCGAGCGGCTCGCCGCCACATTGCGGGCACACCCGAAACTGGTGTACGCCAACAGCCTCGGCGCCGAGGCCATGGTGCTCACCGACATCATCTGGACGCACTGGCCCGAAATCGACATGTTCAGCATCGACACGGGACGTCTCCATCAGGAAACCTACGACCTCGTGGAAAAGCTCCAGTGGCGATACCGGCGCACCCTGCGAATGGTCCACCCCGATGCCGCCGCGCTCGAGCGGCTCACCGCCGCCCAGGGGGTCAACGGCTTCTACCACAGCCTGGACGCCCGCCTCGAGTGCTGCCGCGTGCGCAAGATCGAGCCTTTCCGCCGCGCCATTGCCGGCTACGACGCCTGGGTGACCGGCGTGCGCCACGAGCAGTCGAGGACGCGCTCGCGTGCCCAGTCGGTCGAATGGGACGGCGAGCACGGCTTGTACAAGGTGAGCCCGCTGCTCGAGTGGACCGAGGCCGAGGTGTGGCAGTACATCCGCGCCCGCAAGCTCCCGTACAATGTGCTGCACGATCGGCAGTTCCCCAGCATCGGCTGCTCGCCGTGCACGCGCGCCATCCAGCCCGGCGAGAGCCGGCGCGCCGGCCGCTGGTGGTGGGAGCAACCCGAGTCCCGTGAATGTGGCCTACACCCGAGCGTTCGCCCGGCGGCGGCCCAGGCCTGAGCGCCGCGGCAAGCGGCTTGGACCATCTGCCCATCTTCCTGCAGCTGCGCGCCACGCCGGTCGCGGTGGTCGGCGGCGGACGCGTTGCCGAACGCAAGATCGAGCTGCTGCTGCGAGTGGGCGCCGACGTCACGGTGATCGCGCCACGGCTGTGCGAGACGCTCGCCGCGCGAGCCGCCGCGGGCGGCATCAGGCACCGGGCCGAGCCCTTCGCGCCGCCGCACCTCGAGGGGATGCGGCTGGTCATCGCGGCGACGGACCGTAGAGAGGTCAACGCGGCGGTTTCGGCCGCGGCGGCCTCGCGGGCCCTGCCCGTGAATGTCGTCGATGATGCCGAACTCTCCTCATTCTATTTCCCGGCGATCGTCGACCGTGCACCGCTGATCGTGGCGGTGGGCTCGGGGGGCCGGGCGCCGGTGCTGGCACGCTGGGTACGTGAGCAGATCGAGGCACTGCTGCCCGGGACTCTCGGGTCTCTCGCCCGGTTCATCGGCGTGCGGCGCAAGCGCGTACAGCGCGCACTCGCACCGGGCGCCCGAGCCGCCTTCTGGGAGCGCATCGTGCGCGGCACTGCGGGCACGCGCATCCTGCAGGGCGATGCGCACGGCGCATCCAACGACTTCGAGCGCGAGCTGCACGCGGCGCGGCTGACCGCCTCGCGTCTCACCGGCGCGCGCAGCCTCGGGGAGGTCTATCTCATCGGCGCCGGTCCCGGCGATCCGGACCTGCTGACCCTGCGGGCGCTGCAGCTGCTGCAGCAGGCCGATGTCATCCTATATGACCGCCTGGTTCCCGAGGCGATACTGGAGCGCGCGCGCCGCGACGCCCGGCGGGTGTTCGTCGGCAAGGGCCCCGGCTCGGGAACGGGCGAGTCGCACACCGACCAGGCGCGGATTGAAGCGCTGATGGTCCGTCTGGCGTCCTCCGGCCAGCGTGTGGCGCGCCTGAAGGGCGGCGACCCGTTCGTCTTCGGGCGTGGCGGCGAGGAGGTGCACGCGCTGGCGCAGCACGGCATTCCGTACACCATCGTGCCCGGCATCACCGCGGCGCTCGCCGCGGCCGCGGCCGCCGCCATACCCCTCACGCAGCGCACCGTCGCCGAGAGCCTGACATTCGTGACCGGCCACGCGCTCGATGAGCAAACGCTCGACTGGGCGGCTCTTGCGCGGCCCTACCAGACGGTGGTCTTCTATATGGGCGTGGCGCATCTGGAGCATATCTGCGCACGGCTCAGCGCCGCGGGGGCACAGCGTACCCTGCCGGCCGCACTGATCGAGCGTGCGACGCTGCCCGGACAGCGGGTCGTGCGTGGCACGCTCGCGAGCATCGCCGCCCTCGGTCGCGAGGCGCGCATCGCGGCGCCGGCCCTGCTGGTGGTCGGCCAAGTCGCCGCCCTCGGCGCCGAGACACGCCCGCCCGAGGGGCCGGCGGACTCTGCGCGTCATGTTGAGGCAACGCTCGTACCCGCGGAGGACGCTAGTGAGCATTGACGATGGGTTTGTCGCAATGGTCGGCCGCACACCGCTGATCCGGCTCAGGCGCCTCAGCGAAACGACCGGCTGCGAAGTGCTCGGCAAGGCCGAGTTCCTCAACCCCGGCGGTTCGGTCAAGGATCGCGCGGCCCGCGCCATCGTGCTCGCCGCCGAGCGCAGCGGCGCCCTCGCCCCCGGCGGAACGGTCGTCGAAGGCACGGCGGGCAACACCGGGATCGGCCTGGCGCACGTGTGCAATGCCCGGGGCTACCGCTGCGTCATCGTGATGCCGGACAACCAGTCGCCGGAAAAATACCGGCTGCTGAGCACCCTCGGCGCCGAGGTGCACAAGGTGCCGGCGGTCCCGTACAGCAATCCCAACCAATACCAGAAGGTCGCGCAGCGCCTCGCGGCGCATCTGCCCAATGCGATCTGGGCCAACCAGTTCGACAACACCGTCAACCGCCAGGCGCACATCGACACCACGGGCCCGGAGATCTGGGAACAGACCGGCGGACGGATCGACGCGTTCACCTGCGCCTCGGGTACCGGCGGCACGTTCGCCGGCGTGAGCCATTTCCTGAAGTCCAAGCGCCGATCCGTGCGCTGCGTGCTCGCCGACCCACCCGGCAGCAGCCTGTATGAATACGTGCGCAGCGGCACGCTCAAGGCGACCGGCTCCGGCTCGGTCACCGAGGGCATCGGTATCGGGCGCATCACGGCCAACCTCCGGGATGCGCCGATCGATGCGGCGGCGCATATCGAGGACAGCGAGACCGTCGGCCACGTCTACCGTCTCTTGTACGAGGAGGGACTGTTCCTCGGCAGCACCAGCGGCATCAATGTGGCCGCCGCCGCGCGGCTGGCCGGCGAGCTCGGTCCGGGCCACACCGTGGTGACGGTGCTGTGCGACGGCGGCGCCAAGTACCAGTCGCGACTGTTCAACCGGGAATGGCTCGCGCAGAAGGGTCTGGCGCAGTTCGCGCCGCCGGCCCGCGCGGACGAGCCGCTCGACGTGCGCAGCGTCATGGTGGCTTGACCCGCCGCGGATTCACTCCGAGGCGGGACGCGCGAGGATCTCGCGCACGAACCGGATCCGCGCGCGCAGCTGGTAGAGCTGCTCGGCGTGCGAGCCCGGCATCCGCCGCTGGATCACCGCCCGCTCGATGGCGTGCAGACGGTCCAACAGCGCCAACCGCCGCTGCGCCGTCAGCGGCCCGAGCGACTCTCGCTCCAGGGCCATCAGTTCCGCGTAGCGGCGGTGGATGCGCCTCTTGACCCGCCACGCGTACAGCTGCGGCAGATTGAGCAGTCCCGGGATGAGCAGCGCGACGATCGGCACCATCACCACTCCGATACGGCTGAGCAGACTCGCGAGCCAGAACGGCAGATAACGGTACATGAAGCTCTTGTCGCCCGTCTTGTAATAGCGGGCCGCCTCCGGGTCCAACCGGTAGCGATAGGTCGAGGTGTTGGGAAACTCGCCGGCCGCGTGCAGCACGGTGGCCCCGCCGTAGATCTGTTGCGCCGTCTGAATCAGCTGATCGCACAGGGCCGGACGCAGATCCTCGCGGGCGATGAGCTCGACCGCGGGAGCGAGCAGGGTGATCCGCCGGCGAGGCAGGTTGCGCGCCAGATCGAACGTGCCGGCCGGAATACTCACCTTGTGCAGGAACGGAAAACGCCGCACGTAGGCGTTGGCCTGGGAGAAAGCGAACAGCCTGATTCCGGTTGTGCGCAACATCTTGACGATGACGCGCAGCGGGGTCGAATCACCGGTGAGGAAAATCGCATCGACTCGCCCGGTGCGCAGCGCCGCGCGCGCCGCGGACCCCTCCAGGCCGAGCAGCCGGGTGGACCCGCCGGGCACGATGCCATTGGCTTTCAGCAGCGCCAGCGCCAGGGTGCTCGTGCTGCTGCCGGGCTTGCCGATGGCGATGCGCTCGCCTCGCAGCTGCGACAGCCGCTGCAGCCGGCGGCCGCGGTAGAAGATGGCCAGCGGCTGATAGAACATACTGCCGAGGGAGACCAGGTGGTTGGAGCGGTTGCGCCTGCCCCGCGCCACGGGCCCGGCAGTCTTCCCGGAGAGGCTCGCGGCCGACTGCACCAGCGCGATATCCACACCGGAGTCCGCGGCGCGCAGCCGCTCCAGATTCTCGGCCGAGCCCTGCGAGGGCAGGATATGCAGCGTGATGCCGCTGCGGGCCAGTATCGTCTTGAAGCGCTGGGCGTCGATCTCGAAGGTGCTGCCCGGCGGTCCACCGCTCATCGTCAGGTTTCGCGGCGTCTCCGGCTGCGTGAAATGCACCGTCAACCAGATCGCGATGGCGCTGATGAGCAGGATGGGCACCAGCGCGTCCGCTAGATCGCCCCAGGAAATGGTGGTGATCTTCAGCGCGACGCCGTGCTCGGGGCTCTTGCGCCGCCCCGCATCCTTCGGTTGCCGGTTCGGTTCCATGCCCAGGCGAGTCTACCAAAGCCATGACCGCGCGCTTGTCCGGCCGTATACTTTGCTATCGGTACACCGCAGGAGATGCACAGCATGGCCAAAGTTCTCGTTTTATATTACTCGTCGTACGGTCATGTGGAGCGTATGGCCGATGCCGTGGCCGAGGGCGCGGCCGCGGTGCGCGGCACCGTGGTAAGCGTGAAGCGCGTACCGGAACTGGTGCCCGAGGAGACCGCGCGCAAGGCGGGCATGAAGACCCAGCAAAAGGCGCCCGTTGCCGGCGTCGATGAGCTGGCCGACTACGACGCCATCATCTTCGGCACGCCAACGCGCTTCGGCAACATGGCCGCGCAGATGCGCAATTTCCTCGATCAGACCGGCGGCCTTTGGGTCAAGGGCGCCCTGGTCGGCAAGGTTGGCAGCGTGTTCGTCTCGACGGCAACCCAGCACGGCGGCCAGGAAACCACGATCACGAGCTTCCACAATACCCTGCTGCATCAGGGAATGATCATCGTGGGTCTGCCGTACGCCTTCGCGGGGCTGACGCGCATGGACGAGGTCAGCGGGGGCAGTCCCTACGGCGCGACGACCCTCGCCGGCGGCGACGGCTCCCGTCAGCCGAGCGAGAACGAACTCGCCGGGGCACGCTTCCAGGGCCGGCACGTGGCCGAGATCGCCGCCCGACTGGTGCACGGCGCCGGCGAGCGAGGTCCGGCGCCGCAGGGCATGCAGAATCCAACCGAAACCACCGGCCCGCGCAACGGCTGACCGGCGGCAATCGCTCAGGCCGCGGATCGCTCCGCATCCCCCGGGCCTCGGCCCGGGGACTTGCGGGCGTCGGCGGGCGAGCCGAGCGCGACCTCGAGCGCCTCCGAGACCTTCTCGACCCACACGAACTCCAGCGTGGCGCGCACGCTCGCGGGGATGTCCTCGAGATCGCGCCGGTTGCGCGCCGGCAGGATCACTTTGCGAATGCCGGCGCGCGCGGCCGCAATCGTTTTCTCCTTGATGCCGCCAACCGGCAATACGAGGCCGCGCAAGCTGATTTCCCCGGTCATGGCGACATCGGGGCGCACCGACTGACGCTTCAGGAGCGAGGCCAGCGCAACATACATTGCAACTCCGGCGCTCGGGCCGTCCTTGGGGATCGCGCCGGCCGGCACGTGCACGTGGATGTCGCTCTGGTCGAACAGCTTCGCATCGATGGCGAGTTCCTCGGCCTGCGCCTTGACGAGACTGAGCGCCGCCTGTGCGGACTCCTTCATGACATCGCCGAGCTGGCCAGTCAGGATCAGCTTGCCGGCGCCGGGCAGGCGCGCCGCTTCGATGAACAGGATATCACCCCCAACCGGGGTCCAGGCCAGCCCGGTCGCCACGCCCGGCACCGAGGTGCGCTGCGCGACCTCGTTCTCGAAGCGGGCCGGACCGAGGGTCTCCGGCACGTCCTCGGGCTCAAAGCGCACCGCGCTCTCCTTGCCCTCGGCGATGCGCATGGCCGCGTTGCGCAGCAGCGCGCCGATCTCCCGCTCGAGACTTCGGCATCCCGACTCGCGCGTATACTCGTGAATGATCCTCAACAAGGCGGCATCCGAGACTTCCGCCTGAGCGGCCTTGAGCCCGTTCGCCCGCAGCTGACGCCCCACCAGGTAACGCCGCGCGATCTGCAGCTTCTCCTCATCGGTATAGCCGGTCAGTTGAATGATCTCCATGCGGTCGCGCAACGGCCCGGGGATCGTCTCGAGCACGTTCGCGGTGGCGATGAACAACACGTGCCGCAGGTCGAAGGGCAGCCCCAGGTAATTGTCGCGGAAGGTCGAGTTCTGCTCGGGATCCAGCACTTCCAGGAGCGCCGCCGCAGGGTCCCCCTGAAAGCTTGCGCCGAGCTTGTCGATCTCATCGAGCATGAATACGGGGTTGCCCGTGCCGGCCTTGCGCAGGCCCTGAATGACGTTGCCGGGCAGCGCGCCGATGTAGGTGCGCCGGTGACCGCGGATCTCCGCCTCGTCATGCACGCCGCCAAGACTGGCGCGCACGAATTTGACGCCCAGCGCGCGCGCCACACTCTGTCCGAGCGAGGTCTTGCCCACACCCGGCGGCCCGACGAAGCACAGGATCGGACTGCGGCCTTGCGGATTGAGCTTGCGCACGGCCAGATACTCCAGGATCCGCCGCTTGATCTTCTCCAGGCCGTAGTGATCCTCTTCCAGCACCTTGCGCGCGCGCTCGATGTCGATGTCCTCGGTGTCCGTCGTGCTCCACGGGAGTGAGACCAGCCAGTCGAGATACGTGCGCACCATGCCGTGCTCGGGGCTCGCCTCGCTCATGCGACGCAGCCGATTCAGCTCTTTGCGCGCCTGCTCGTCGACCTCCGGCGGCATGCGGGCGGCGGCGACCGCCTTGTCGAGCTCGGCGAGCTCGCTTCCCTCGCCCTCGCCCTCGCCCAGCTCCTTCTGCAGCTGGTGCAGCTGCTCGCGCAGCACCGCCTCGCGCTGGCGCTCGCCGAGGGCCGCCTGAGTCTGCTCGGAGATCTCGCGGGTGACCTTCAGCACTTCGAGGCGATGGGCCAGCATCTTCAAGACTTTGTCGAGCCGTTCCCGCAGGTCGACGGTCTCGAGCGCGTCCTGCTTGTCTTCCGACTTGACTTCCATGAAGCTGACGATGAGGTCGGCGAGCTGCCCGGGGGACTCGATGCCCCGGACCGTTCGCGCCAGCTCCGCGGGCGCCTGCGGCAGCAGCGACAAAGCCTCGACGGCACGCTCTTTCAGGAATTCGCTGCGCGCCTCGATGTCCGCGCCCGTGGCCACCGGCTCGGCGATCGACTCGACGCGCGCGGCGAGGAACGGCTGGTCGCGCAGCATCTCCAACAGCCGGAATCGGCTTTCACCCTGACAGACCAGGTGATGGGCGCCATCGTTGCCGGTGATGTAGCGAACCACCGTGGCGAGCACGCCCACGCCGTACAAATCGCCCGCCGTCGGTTTTTCGACCGCGGGATCCCGCTGCAGCACCAGACCTACCTTGCGCCCGGTGCGCACCGCCTCCTGCGCCGCGGCGATGCTCTCCTCCCGTCCGAGCGTCACCGGCAATACGATGCCGGGAAACAGCACGACGTTGCGCATCGCCACAATCGGCACCGCGTCCACCGGCAAGGACGGCAGCTCGATCTGGGGTGCAGGTGAAGAGGAAGTTTTCGCCGCGTCCGTCATAGGTCACTCTCCTTCGCACGCACCAGATGGACCTCGAGGCAACCGTGCTCGTACCGGGTAGCCGAGAGGACCAGCGGCACGCCCGAGAGCGCAATGCGGCGGATGAAACGTCCATGCGGAATCTCCAGGCGGCGGATCACCGCGTCCGGATGCGCAAGCTTCAGCCGGCGCCCGGCCCTGACGGTGAGCGCGGCGGGCTCGAGCCGCAGCTCGATGTCCTCCAGGGCGACACCGGGCAGCGCGAACACGACCACCACCCCTTCGGGGACATCCTGAATGTCCACCGGCGGGGCCCAGGCCGCAGCATCGGCCCCCGGCCCCACATAGCGCAGGAACCGCCTCTGTGCCCGCTCAGCCGCGTCCACGAGATCGCAAGCCTCGTCCCACATCCAGCCGTATTGTCGCTCGCTGCTCATGCATCACTCTCCGACGCGGCAGATGCGCCGCCCAGACGCAAAGCGTCCCGCTGCCGCGGGAGCCGGTGTCGGCCTCCCGTAGGGATTGAGATGAGGCCGGAAACGGCCAACTCAAGGCGTCCGCGCAACGACGCAACGTTGCGTCCGCAAGAGCAGCCGCGCGATCAGAAAGGATGCGCACAGATCACAGTGGGCGGATGTCACTGCCGAGCCGCTTGCGGCAAAGCTGGCGCCGGCGCTGTGCGGACACCGTCCCGGCGTCCCGGTGAGCTCGACGGCGGAGCAGTAACGCTCCCGGCCGCCGCCGTTACAGAGCGTCAGGTGAGCCCCGCCCTACGGGTAGCCGCGGCCGACGGCCCCCACTCGGCTTGCGAGGCGGTACGCCGTGCGCGACTCCTCCGGGAGCCTCAGCCGCCCGGAACGGCCTGCTCGCTGACCATGGTCAGCACGTCGTACTGCGCGACCGTCACGTCGTCCTGATTGGCGATCTGCGTGTCCCAGCGCACCTCTCCGTAGCCCTGCCCCAGACGCAGCGACTTCTCCTTGCAGGTCAGGCGGACCTTGATCCGATCACCGGCCTTGACCGGCTGCGTGAAGCGCAAGCCGTCAATGCCGTAGTTGGCGAGCACCGGGCCGAGCGGCGGGTCGACAAACAGTCCGGCCGCCGCCGAGATCAGAAAATACCCATGCGCGACCCGGCCGCCGAAGAGAGGATTGCGCCGCGCCGCCGCCTCGTCCATGTGCGCGTAGAAGTAATCACCCGAGATCGCCGCAAAACGCTCGATGTCCTGCAGCGTCACCTCGCGCTCGCCGGAGCGGAACGTGTCGCCGATCCGCAGCGCGCCGAACGGCTGACGGAACGGATGTACGCCCGGATCGAGTTCCCGGGATCCTCTGACCCAGCGCCCCGTCACGGCGGTCAGCACATCGGGCGTGCCCTGCACCGCCGTGCGCTGCATGTAGTGGAGTACTCCGCGGATTCCGCCCAGCTCCTCGCCGCCGCCGGCACGGCCCGGCCCACCGTGTACCAGATGCGGCAGCGGCGAGCCGTGGCCGGTCGACTCCTTGGCGCAGTGGCGGTTGACCACCAGCACCCGACCATGAAACGGCGCAAGCCCTAGCACCAGCCGCGCGGCAATCGCATCATCCGCGGTGAACACAGAGCCGACCAGGCTCCCGGCGCCGCGGCGCGCCAAATCGATGGCCGATTCCACGCTGTTGTACGCCACCACCGTGCTGACCGGGCCGAACGCCTCGACCTCATGCACCGCGCGCGCCCGCGCGCCATCCGGGCAGTGCAGCAGCGTCGGCGCGATGAACGCGCCGCGCTCGGCGTCCGCGTCGACGAGCATCGGCGCGCCGCTCCCACCGCACACGACCTGCGCCTCGCGCCTCAGGCGAGCCAGCTGCTCCAGGACCTCGCGGCGCTGGGCGAGCGAGGCGACCGGCCCCATGCCCACCGAATCCCGGCGCGGGTCGCCGACGACCACTTTCTCGAGCGCGGCGCGCAGCGCGTCGACAACCGCCGCGCCGCGCGCCGCCGGCACGATGGCTTTGCGGATGGCGGTGCACTTCTGTCCCGCCTTGACGGTCATCTCCCGCACCACTTCCTTCACGAACAGATCGAACTCGGGGCTGTCCGGCGCGGCATCGGGCCCGAGGATGCACGAGTTCAGCGAATCGGTCTCGGCCGTGAAGCGCACCGACCGATCGACCACGCGGGGATGCGTGCGCAGCTTGCGCGCTGTGGACGCCGAGCCGGTGAAGGCGATCGTATCCTGACAGGTCAAATGCTCGAACAGGTCGCCGACGCCCCCGCAAATCAACTGTACCGCGCCCTCCGGCAGCTGACCGGACTCGACGATCAGCCGAAAGGCGAGCTGGGTGAGGTAGGCGGTGGCGGTGGCGGGCTTGACGACGGCAGGCATCCCGGCCAGAAGCGCCGGAGCGAGCTTCTCCAGCATGCCCCACACCGGAAAGTTGAACGCATTGATGTGCACCGCGGCGCCCTCGAGCGGCACACAGATGTGCTGGCCGAGAAAGCCGCCGCTCCGGGCAAGCGCTTCGGCCGGGCCATCGACGTACACATACCCGTCGGGCAGCTCCTTCATACCCTTGCTCGCGTACACGAACAGCGTGCCGATGCCCCCGTCGATGTCGATCCAGGAATCGGATTTCGTCGCTCCCGTGGCGTAGGAGAGCCGGTACAGCTCCTCCTTGCGCTCGGTAAGGAATCGGGCGAGTGCCTTCAAGCGCGCGGCGCGCTCGTGGAAGCTCAGGCGGCGCAGATTGACGCCGCCGACGGCGCGGGCATGCTCGAGCAGCGCGCCAAAGTCGAGTCCTTCGCTCGAGGCGCTGGCGATCAGCTCTCCGGTGGTCGCATCGCGCAGCGCAGCGCCGTTGCCCGCTCCACTCACCCATTCCCCCGCAATGTAACTTTGCAATTGCATCGGCTGCCCCTGATGTGTCATCGCCCGGAGAATCGCGGTTCACGCTTGGCGGTGAACGCGGCGACCCCTTCGGCATAGTCGGCGCTGTAGCCGAGCTCGCGCTGCGCGTCCCGCTCCGCATCGAGCTGTTGCTCGAGCGTGCGGCCACCGCTTTCCGAGATCAATTGCTTGGCGCGCGCCAGCGCGCGGGTCGGGGCGGCGGCGAGCCGCTCGGCGAGCGAATCGACCTCCGGGCCGAGCTCGCCGTCCTCGACGCAGCGCCAGATCAGGCCCCACTCCGCCGCCTGCGCCGCCGGCAGCTTGTCACCGAGCAGCGCCAGTCCCATCGCCCGCGCCGACCCGACGAGCCGCGGCGGGAACCACGTGCCGCCACAATCCGGCGCCAGACCGATACGCGCGAACGCCTGCACGAAACTCGCCGAGCGCGCCGCCAGCACCAGATCGCAGGCGAGCGCGATATTAGCGCCCGCGCCGGCCGCCACGCCGTTCACCGACGCGATGATCGGCAACGGCAACCGCCGCAGTGTCAGGATCAGCGGCTTGTAGTGGCGCTCGATCGACTCGCCCAGGTCCGCCGCGGCGCCCCCGGGCGCCACCGCCCGCTCACCGAGATCCTGTCCGGCGCAAAAGCCGCGGCCGGCACCGGTGAGGATCAACACCCGCGCCTCGGTGTCGGCCGCGAGCGCCGCTAACGCGTGGCGCACCTCCTGATGCATGCGCGTATTGAGGCTGTTGAGACGCTCCGGCCGGTTCAGCGTGAGGCGGGCGATGCCCGCGGCAACCGCGTATTCGATGGTCTGGTAGCTCATGGGGCCCTCACCCTGCCGGGAGACTTACTTTTCGTCGTAATCGAGCTCGAGCTGCGGCGTCAGGCACCTCGATTGACACGCCAGTACGTAGCCCTGCTCGAGCTCCCACGCCTCGAGCGCGTAGTTCTGCTCCATGCGCACCTTGCCGCGCACAACCTTGGTGCGGCACGTCGAGCACACGCCGGAGCGGCAGGAAAAGGGCAGCTCGATGCCGGCCCGCTCGGCGGCGTCGAGCACCGTATCCGCATCGAGCGCCATGGGGAATGAGCGGCGCCGGCCGTCGAGTATCACACCGACCTCGGCCATGCCCGCCTGAGGTGCCACGCCTGCCGGCGGCGGCTCGGCCTCGGTCGCCCGTTCGCTCGCAACCGCAAAATGCTCCACATGAATGCGCTCGGCCGGCGTGCCGAGCGTCCGCAGCGCCGCACTCGAGCGTTCACCCATGTCGCCGGGACCGCAGACGAACGCCTCGAGGATCCGCCGCGGCTCGAAGAACGCGCCGGCCACCTCGCAGACCTTCGCAGCGTCGAGCCGACCGTTGTAGAGCGCGACTTCCTGCGGCTCGCGGCTCATGATGAAATGCAGCGCCAGCCGTTGGGGGTAGCGGTCTTTCAGTTCCTGCAGCGCCTCGAGCCCCATGGCGCGCGCGGTGCCGCGGTTGCCGTAGAAGACCATCATGGCGCCGCCGGCGGCCAGCACGGCGCGCGTCACCGACAGCACCGGCGTGATGCCGCTGCCGGCGGCGAATGCGACGCGCAGGCCGCGATCCAGCGAGTCGGACCGTGGTGTGAAGCTGCCGTTCGGCGGCAGCGCCTCGATCAGTGTTCCGCCCGCCAGGCCAGCCAGCCATTGCGACATGCGCCCCTGCGGCTGCTTGCGCACCAGGATCTGCAGCGTTTCCGATCCCGGCGCGTTGGTGAGCGAATAGGTGCGGCGCAGCTCCCCTTCCCCGTCCGTCGCGCGCAGCACGACGTGTTGGCCGGGCGCCCCGCGATATTCGCCGCGCAGCTCCGCGGGCACCTCGAGCGCGACGGCGACGGCATCCTCGGCTTCGGGGCGCACCTCGATGACGCGCAGCCTGTGAAATCTCAGCATCTCAAAGGCACTTGAAGGTATCGAACGGCTCGAGGCACGTGCGGCAGCGGTAATGCGCCTTGCAGGGCGTGGAGCCGAATTCCCCGACACGCTCGACGTTCCGGCTGGCGCAGCGCGGACAGGCCGGCGCGCGGCCCGCTCGCGGCTCGATCGCGATGCCGAATGCCTCGAGCTTGCGCCGCCCCGACTCGCTCAGCCACTCGCTCGACCAGGCTGGCCACAGCAGCGTCTCCAGCGCCACATCCCCGAGTCCCGCGTGATCCAACGCGGCGCGAACCGCCTGTTCGATGGCTTCCGTGGCCGGGCACCCCGAGTAGGTCGGAGTGAGCCCCACGTGGATGCGGCCGTCCCCACCCGTGCGTACGTGCCGCACGATGCCGAGCTCGACGACATTGACCACCGGAATCTCCGGGTCCATCACCGACTGGAGCGTGCGCCAGATGCGCCGCTCGCGCCTCGGAGCGGCATCGGCCGCCTGCGCGCTCACCACAACACTCCGGGGTGGGCCCGCGGCAGATGTTGCAGGGTCGCGAGCAGATGACCCAGCGCCTCGGTGTGCACGCCGCGCTTGCCGTGCCAAGGATAGTGCTGATGCGCCGGGCGCGGCAGCTTCGCCTCCCGCAGCGCGCCCGCTACGCGCTGTTCCCAGCGCTCGCGGATCGCCGCCGCCGGCGGCGCGATGCCGCATTCGGCCATGCGCGCATCGAGCGCATCGGGCGTGAGCAGCTCATCGGTGAAGCGCCACAGATTCCGCAGCGCCTCGCTGACGCGCCGGTGACTCTCCTCGGTCCCATCCCCGAGGCGCACCAGCCACCCCGCGCTGTAGCGCCAGTGGTACCGGCATTCCTTGGCGGCCTTCTTGGCGATGTCGGCGAGGTCGGTGTCGGCCGAGCCGGCCAGGCTCTCGTACGTCTCGAGTTGCCATGCATCGAGCAGGCATTGGCGCACGATGGTACGGCCGAAGTCCCCGTTCGGCTGCTCGGCCAACGAGACGTTGCGGAACTGCGCGGCATCGCGCCAGAAGGCCAGCGCGTCCTCGTCGCGGCCGCGGCCCTCGATACGGCCGGCCAGCGCCAGCAGTAGGCGCGCCTGGCCGATCAGGTCAAGCGCGATGTTGCCGAGCGCCAGATCCTCCTCGAGCGCCGGCCCGTGCCCCAGCCACTCGGCGAGGCGCTGGCCGGCCACCAGGCTGGTGTCGGCGAGGCGCAGCGTGTACTCGCAGCGCTCCTCGGCGGTGGCTTGCGGACGCTCGGCGGCGATCGCCGTGCTCATAGATTCTTGACCTCGTCCGGGATCGCGTAGAACGTCGGATGCCGATAGATCTTGTCGCGCGCCGGTTCGAACAGCGCATCGGCCTCCTCGGGATCGGAGGCGACGATCTCGCTCGAGCGCACGACCCACAGGCTCACCCCCTCCTGGCGGCGGGTGTAGGTGTCGCGCGCATGTTCGATCGCCATGCGCGCATCGGCGGCGTGCAGGCTCCCGACGTGTTTGTGCTCCAGCCCGGAGCGTGAACGGATGAACACCTCGTACAACACCCAGTCTTCGTTCATGTTCCGCCCTCCTCAGCCGGTCCGGTCCGCCCGGGCACCGCGCCCGCGCCGTGCTTCTCGGCATACGCCGCCGCCGCCTCGCGCACCCAGCGGCCGGCCTCGTGCGCTTCGCGCCGCGCCGCCAGCCGCTCGCGGTTGCAGGGGCCGTCGCCCTTGAGCACCGCGTGAAACTCGCTCCAGTTGATCGGTCCGGCGCGGTAGTGCTGCGCCGCCTCGTCCCAGCGCAGCTCGGGATCGGGTACGGTCAGCCCCAGGTACTGGGCCTGCGGCACCGTTGCGGAGATGAATTTCTGCCGCAGCTCGTCGTTGCTGAATCGTTTGATCTTCCAGCGCATCGATTGCGCCGTATGCACCGAGTGCGCGTCGCTCGGCCCAAACATCATCAGCGACGGCCACCACCAGCGCTTTAGCGCGTCTTGCGCCATGGCGCGCTGCGCGGCGCTGCCGCGCGCGAGCGTCAGCATCAGCTCATAGCCTTGGCGCTGATGGAAACTCTCCTCCTTGCAGATGCGCACCATGGCGCGCGCATACGGCCCGTACGAGCAGCGGCACAGCGGGATCTGATTCATGATCGCCGCGCCGTCCACCAGCCAGCCGATCGCCCCGATGTCCGCCCAGGTGAGCGTTGGATAATTGAAGATGCTCGAGTACTTCGCGCGCCCCGAGAGCAGCAGCTCGATCAGCGCTGCGCGCGAGACGCCGAGCGTCTCGGCGGCGCTGTACAGATACATTCCGTGGCCGCCCTCGTCCTGCACCTTGGCGATCAGCACCACTTTGCGGCGCAGCGACGGCGCGCGGGTGATCCAGTTTCCCTCCGGCAGCATGCCGACGATTTCCGAATGAGCGTGCTGCGCGATCTGGCGGATAAGCGTCTGCCGGTAATCCTCCGGCATCCAATCCTTCGGCTCGATCTTTTCGTCGCGGTCGATGCGCGCCTGAAACCTCTCCAGCCGCCCGTCCTCATCGGCGTCACCCTGGGGCGCGGCGGAGCCTGCTGAATCCAATGCTTGCGTGTACATGCCGAAGCCGGGCACAACGTGATACGAAAAAACTATAGGCGGTCTCTTTTTTGTGTCAAGCGGATTCGTGGCAGAATGCGCGCATCCCGTCTCCTTGACCTCCGGCGGCACATGCACTCGACCCACGGCGCGCAGCCCGCCATCGAGGCGCTTCGGCGCCGCTTCCGCGCGCAGCGCCCGCTGCGCAGCGGTTCGCTGCTGATGACGATCTTCGGTGACGCGATCGCCCCGCGCGGCGGGCGCATCACGCTGGGCAGCCTGATTCGGCTGGCCGGGCCCCTCGGGCTGGCCGAGCGGCTGGTACGCACCGCAGTGGCGCGGCTCGCGGCCGAGAATTGGCTGGTCGCGGTTCGGGAGGGGCGGCGCAGCGAATACCGTCTCACCGATACCGGGCGCGCCGTTTTCTCCGAGGCGACCGCGCGCATCTACGCCCCGAATCCGAGCGAGTGGGACGGGCGCTGGACGCTGCTGGCGCTGGAGCCGGGACGCCCCGCCCGCACCGGGTTGCGCGAGGCGCTGCGCTGGCTCGGCTTCGGGCAGGTCACCTCCGGGCTCTATGCGCATCCGGCGCTCACCTGCGAGCAAACGCGCGCGTGGCTCGCGATGCGCGGCTGGGCCGAGGCGGGCTGGCTGTTCGAGAGCCGCGGGGAGAGCCCCCAGGCCGACCGCCGCTGCGTGAGCCTGGCATGGGATCTCGACCAGATCGCGCGCCGCTACCGCAAGTTCCGCGACAGCTTCGCGCCGATCGGAGCGGCGCGGGACCTGCGCGCGGTCTCGCCGCAATCGGCTTTCGTGGTGCGCACGTTATTGATTCACGAATACCGCAAGATCCATCTGCGCGACCCGCTGCTGCCGCCGGCCCTGCTGCCGGAGAGTTGGATCGGAATCCAGGCTTACGCCTTGTGCGCCCAGCTGTATACCGCGGTGTTCGCCGCGGCCGAGCAGCACCTGAGCGAGTACGGCGCGACGCTGCGCGGTCCCCTGCCGCCGGCCGGCCCCGAGGCGCAGGCCCGATTCGGCGGACTGATCCGCTAGGTCCGCTGCGCTACCAGGTGTTGGGCTCCCAGCTCTGCTCGGTGCCGTTGGACAGCTCGCCGGTCACGATGGTGTTGGCGTCCTTGTAATAGTGCGGCGGCACGGGCAGATTCAGCGGCGCCGGGGATCCGTCCATGACGCGGCCGGCGAGGTCGTAGCGCGAGCCGTGACAGGGACAGTAATACCCGCCCGGCCAGCTGGCCCCGAGCAGCGGATCGCCGACCTGCGCGTGCAGCTTGGGCATGCAGCCGAGGTGCGTGCAGATGCCCACCACGACCAGGTACTCCGGAATGATGGAGCGTTGAATCGGGTTCCAACCCGGCAGGTTGGCCGGCTGCTGGTCCTGCCGGGAGAGCGGATCCTTCAATTGCCCGTTGAGCGTCGGCAGGGCTTTCAGCTCCGCCTCGGTGCGGCGCAGCACGAAGATCGGCCGCCGCCGCCAGGAGGCGATCAGCATGTGCCTGGGCTTCAGTTTCGAGATGTCGATGGTGGCCGGCGCACCGAGGGCGCGTGCGGTCGCATTCGGCTCGAGCGACTCGACGAACGGTGTCGCGGCAAGTGCCACACCGACGGCACCCACTGCCGCGGTCGCCGCCGTGAGCATGCGTCGTCGGGCCAGATCCGGTTCCGAGTCGTCGCTCGGCGCGCCGGGCATCGTCGTGGCGCCCTCGCTCATGCAGGTGTCCTCCGGTGGAGCACTCGGTGAATGGTAGCGCTCCAGGGCGGCCCCGTCACTAGATGTCCTCCCCCCCGCTGCGCTCCGTTCCCGCGCGGCAGGCGCGGGACCTCAATCCGTCCAGCGCGCCAGGCACTCGGTGAAGACCTGCATGAACCGGTTCGCCCGCTCCCCGTCCATGACACGATGATCGATGGTCAGGGTGGCATAGCAGCGCGGCCGGATGTCGATGCGATCCCCGTCCGGGCTTTCCATGACCACGGCACGCTTCTCCAGCTTCCCGACGCCCAGAATCGCGGCGTGTCCGCCCGGCAGGATGATCGGCGTCGCAAACAGGCTGCCGCTGACGCCGTGGTTGGAAAGTGTGAACGTGCCGCCGCGCACGTCCTCGGGCCTCAGGCCGCCCGCGCGCGCGCGGCGTACCAACTCCTCGATGCCGCGCGCGGTCTGCTCCAGATCGAGCGCCTCGACTGACCGCAGCACCGGCACCACGAGCCCGTCGGGCGCCGCCGTACCTATGCCGAAATTGATGCCCTCGTAAAGCTCGAGGGCCTCATCGGTCCAACGACTGTTGGCTTCCGGCACCGCCTTGATGGCCTCCACGGCCGCGCGCACGAAATACGCCGTGAGAGTCAGCGATATGCCGCGCTCCGCCAACGCCTCGCGATGGCGCCGGCGATGCTCCAGCACCGCCGCGAGATCGACCTCGAACACGGTCGTCACGTGCGGCGCGGTGCGCAGGAGACTCTCGACCATGCGCGCGGCGATGCGCGTGCGCACCGCGCTGTGCGGCACTCGCCGCACGTCGGCAGCACCGGCCGCGAGCCGCTCGCCCCGCGCAGCGACCTCGCCCTCGGCCGGCATGCCGGCCGGTGAGCCCGCATGTCCCAACACATCGTCCACCGTGATCCGCCCGCCGGAACCGGTGCCGCGGACCTGCCCGGCCGTGAGGCCGCGCTCGGCTAGCAGCCGCCGCACCGCCGGACTCACTCGGGTCGGATCGGCACCCGGGGCCGCGGCCGGTACGCTCGGCCTTGCCGCGCCCGCCGCCATGCTCGGCCCTGCCGCGCCCGCCGGCACGCCCGAGTGCTGCGCCTGGTGGTCGGCCGGCGCAATGCGGCCCAGCAGCGCCCCCGGAGCCACCTCGTCTCGCTCGGTCTTGAGGATCTCGCTGAGCACGCCCGAGGCCGGCGCGGCGACTTCCACGGTCACCTTATCGGTTTCCAGCTCGATGAGCGGCTCGTGCTCGCTCACCGGTTCCCCGAGCGCCTTCAGCCAGCGCAGCACCTGCGAGCGGGTGCCCTCCGCCTGCTCCGCCGGCGCGCGCACCTCGACTGACGGTTCGGACATGGCTACACGCTCGCCAGCGCCCGGATGGCGCGCGTGATGGACTCGACGCCCGGCACCACCGCCGTCAGCAGCACCGGGCTGTGCGGGCTCGGGATGTCGGGCATCGTCAGCCGCTCGATCGGGGCATCCAGGCTGAAGAATGCCTCTCGGGCCAGCGTCGCGGCGACCTCCGCGCCGAACCCGGCGCTCAGCGTGTCCTCGTGCACGATCAGACAGCGCCGCGTCTTGCGCACCGACTCCAGCACCGCCGCGCGATCCCACGGCGAGAGCGTGCGCAGATCGAGAATCTCCACCCGCACGCCCGAGGCATCGGCGGCGAGCTCGCAGCGCTCGAGCATCGCTCCCCAGGTCACGACGGTCAGCTCCGAGCCCTCCCGCACCCGATGCGCCTGGCCGAACGGCAGCAGGTAGGCATCACCGGGGTACGGCCGGCGCGCCCACGCGCCATCGAGGAGCATGCGGTGCTCAAGAAACAACGTCGGCTCGTTGCCGCGCAGCGCCGCACGCAGCAGCCCGACCGCATCCTCGGCATTCGACGGCACGGCCACGCGCCAGCCGATTCCGTGCACCCAGGCGACCTCGTTGGTCTGGCTGTGCCACGGATCGCCGCACTTGAGAAAACCCACGGGCATGCGCACGACCATGGGCGCCGCGAATCGATTGGCGGTGCGCCAGCGCATCGTGCCGCAGTCATTCAGCTGCTCGGTGGCCGGATCGGCGTATTTGCGGAACTGGATCTCCGGCACCGGCAGCAGTCCCGCGAGCGCAAGGCCCACGGCGCGGCCGATGATGCCCTCCTCGGACAGGCTGGTATCGAACACCCGCGCCGCGCCATGTCTGTCCTGCAGACCGAGGGTCGCGCCGTGCACCCCGCCCTTCGGGCCGACGTCCTCGCCGAACACCACCATGCGCGGATTCAACGCCAGCTCGACGTCGAGCGTGCGCCGTATTGCGGTCAACATGTTGACGCGGTTCGGCTCGGGCTCGACCCGTGCGCTGCCCGGCGGGAAGGCCACCCCGAGCGGCGCCAGTCCGCCCTGCTCCTGCAGCTCGAGGCGCCCATCGGCGTCCTGTTCGGTGAACACGTAGCGCATCACGCGGCCCGGGTCCGGCGCTGGGCGCTCGAGTGCGCGCTCGAGCGCCTGCTCGACGGCGCGCACCGCCTCTCGCTCGATCTGCCGCCAGGCGCCGTTGGACAACCGTTGGGGAACCAGGTGGCGATACAACCGCCGCAGGGGATCGTCGCTGCGCTCGCGCGCGAGCGTCTCGGCGGACTTGTACGCCTGGGTATCCTGACCCGAGTGGCCGCAGAGCCGCGGCACCGTCAGGCGCAGCAGCGCCGGGGTGCGCTGCTCGCGCACGAACCGCACCGCCGAGGCGATCCGCTCGGCCGCCTCGAGTGGATCGGCGCCGTCGCCCTCGTAGATCGACAGGCCCGAGAACGCCCGCAAGTTGGCGGCAATATTGCCTCCCGGAGTCTGCAGCTGCGAGCTCACCGAGATGCCGAAACCGTTGTCCTCTACGTAAAAGAGCATCGGCAGACGCAGCGTCGTCGCCAGAGTGAGCGCCGACCAGAAACCCGCGGTGGCCACCGAGGCGTCACCACCGAGCACGACGGCGATGCTGCGCGCGTAGTCGGCCTCGCCGAGCGTGCCGTGATGGTAACCAATGCCTTGCGCCCAGCCGGCCGCCGGGGTGTACTGCGCGCCAACGCCGCCACAAGCCGGCAGCACGGTGACCGCGCCACGCCCCGGTTTGTTGAACACCACCCCGATGTCACGGCCATCGCTGAAGCCTCCGGAGCGTGCCAGGGGACCGGCCGCGGCATCCTCCAGATCCACGCCCACCGCAAGCATCAGTGGACGGGAGCGGTAGTAGACACTCACGCCGTCATGCGGATCTGTCAGCTGCAGGCCGAGCAGAATCTGCGCCAGGTCGTGACCGCGGGCCGAGAATTGGTACAGCACCTGCCGCGAGGGCAGCAGCCGTGTCTCCTCGATGTCATCGAGCGCCCGGGATTGCTGCAGCAGGCGCGTCACCCGCTGCCAGTCGGGTTGTGTGTCGAACCGCGGAGGGCGCCCGGAGAGCGCCGTCGAAGAGGCCGAGACCGCCATGGACGCTCCGAAGGCGAACGAATGAGCTTGCCTGGAACACAGTCTATGCGCGCATCCGCGAAATTATCTTGCAATTATTGCTTGCTGAAACGCCCGTTGAGCAATATTATTGCCATTCTTGCCCCCAGTGGAGCCGCCCGGTGACACGCCCTCTCGACCGTCTCGATTGCCGGATCCTCGAAGCGCTGCAGCTCGAGGCTCGCATCACCAACCAAGATCTCGCCAAGCGAGTGGGCCTCTCGCCCGCACCGTGCTGGCGGCGGTTGAAGCGCCTGGAGAGCGAGGGGATCATCGCCGGGTATGCGACGCTGTTGTCGGCCTCGGCGATCGGCCTGCCCATCCAGGCATACGCGCTGGTCTCGCTCGAGAACCACCATGCGGAAACCGTGGCCGCCTTCGACCGGCTGGTGCGCGAGCGCCCCGAGGTGCTCGAATGCCACGCCATGAGCGGCACCAACGACTACCTGCTGCGCATCGTGGCGGCGAGCATGGAGGCCTACGAGCGGTTCCTGTCGGCCCACGTGCTGCAGTTGGCGGGGGTGCGCGCGGTGAACACCAGCTTCGTGCTGCGCACCCAGAAGTTCACCACCCGGCTGCCGCTGCAGGCTCCGGGATGAGCTGTCGATCTGCGGCGGCAAGCGCGGCAGAGCCCGCGCGCAAACGGTCCGTTCCGCTCCCCACCGTCCCTCGCGAACTCGCGAGTGGGCGGGAACACCGAGACGGTGAGCGGTCCGAGATCCGCAATGTCCCGGCGGTCGTGTCAACCAGCGGTCGAGGCTCGCGCCCGGCCGGATACGCTCGATGCCTGGACCCGCCCCGCGGGGCCCGCAGACCGGCGGGCCACGGTCGCGACGTGGTCGTGAGCATGACCCGGCAACGACGCCACGTAGTCGGCCAGCGCCTTGTCCTCTTTGGCATGCAGGGTCGTGCAGATTCCGTGCATGATCAGGACGTAGCGCATGTTGGTTCTGAACGCGTTGAGCTGCTTCAGGACGTACTCGGCATGCTGACCCGCCAGGCGCGGGAAGCTCGCATTGCCGAGCCCGTTGGGACCGTGGCAGGCCGCGCAGGCCGGCACGCCTTGCGCCGGGAGGCCTTCATGGTAGATCCGGTCGCCCGCGAGGACCTCCGCCGCCGGATGTGACGTTCCGGAACTGGGCTTCTGCTGCGCGAAGTACGTCGCCAGCGCGGCGATGGTTCCATTGGAAAGCCGGCTCGCCATGCCCCACATGTAGCCCACCGCGTACGCGTCGCCCCGCGAGTGATTGCGGAACTCCTTGAGCTGCTGCTCGATGTACCAGGACTTCTGCCCTGCGAGGTTTGGGAACATCGGGTTCTTGCTGACGCCGGCGACCCCATGACAGGCGCCGCAGACGCCGACGGCCAGATCCCGTGCCCGCGACGCGGACGTATGTGCCCCCTGCGCCAGAGCCGGGGCACTCGCCACGACAAGCGCCGCTGCCGACGCGGCCAGCAGACCACCCCGTAACCAGACTCTCGCGTTATCGAATCGCATGGCGGACGATGACTTGATTCCTGATATGCGCGTTGCGCTTCAGGGCTGGATGCTGGCATATGCACTTCCCCGAACCCTTGACATGAATCAATTCTCCACGACCCATCCGGCCTCGAATTCCCAGTCCAAGAGAAGACCCGAGGCGTGCGCTCGGCAGGCGGATCACGACCCGGCGCCGCACCGCCGGATCGAGCTGCCAACGCGCGGCCGCGCACGGGAACGAGACCGACGCATTCACGCGCCGCGGCCGCCGCGCTCGGCGCTCTCGTGGCGCATCTTCCCGGTGGCTCGACCGAGCGTTACCATTGACGTGCACAAGACCCCCGGTGAATCACTGCGAGACGGCGCACTGTCGGCTGGAGACACAAACGCCGCCGCCGAATCGGACCGCGCAAGAACATGGGCTACGGGCAACTGATCTGGGCGAATCTTACCCGCCGCCGGGCACGCTTCGCGTTCACGGTCCTGTCGATCGTCTTCGCCTTCACGCTGTTCGGAGTCTTGCTGGCGTTGCAACACGCCTTTACCGCAGGCGCGCGCTTCACCGGCTCCCGGCGCCTGCTGACCTTCAATGCCGTATCGCTGGTCAATCAGCTCCCCGTGGGCTACGCGCAGAAGATCGCCGCGGTGCGCGGCGTACGCGCCGTCAACGCCGAGGCGTGGTTCGGCGGTTACTTCCGCGTCCCGCGCCATGCGGTCTACGCCATCGCCGTTCAGGGCCACACGTTCTTCTCCGTCTATCCGCGCGACGCCCCACCTCCGTCCGAGCTGCGCGCCTGGCGCGCCGATCGGCGCGCCGTGTTGATCGGGACCGATCTGGCACGCACCTACGGCTGGCGCCTCGGCGAACAAGTTCCGCTGCGCTCGAGCATCTGGCGCAACCGCGACGGAACAAACACCTGGCCGGTCATCGTCGCCGGCATTCTCCCGCCCGTGGCCCGCCAGGACAATCTGCTGCTGTTGCATTACAAGTACCTCGACGATACACGCACCTTCGGCAATGGCTGGGTGAGCTTCTTCGCGCTGCGCATCGGCGTGCCGCACCAGGCGAGCCGGATCGGCCGGGCAGTCGACGCGCTGTTCACCAACTCTCCCAACCAGACGCGGACCGCCCCCGAGGGTGCGTTTCTGCGGGATTTCACCAGCCAATTCGGCGACATCGCCGCCATCGTCTCGGCGGTGGTCGCGGCGGTGTTCTTCACCATGCTGCTCGTGACCGCCAACACCATGACTCAGTCGGTGCGCGAGCGGACCCGCGAACTGGCGCTGATGATGGCGCTGGGTTTCGGCCAGGCGCGCCTGTGCGTGCTGGTCCTGTTCGAGTCGCTGGCCGTGACGGTGCTCGGCGGCGCGCTGGGGCTGGCGATCGGCTGCGCGCTCGTGGCGGGCTTCGGTCACTTCGCCGCGGCGCTGCTGGAATTTCTGCCCGGCCTGCGCGTCCCGACCACGGCGTTCGGCGCGGGCGCGGCCTTCATGGTGCTGCTCGGGGCCCTGGCGGCCGTCCTGCCGGTCGTGACGCTGCTCAGACTGCCGGTCGCGGCGGGCCTGCGGGAAGGCTGACATGCGCGGGCTGCGTCAGTTCGCGCTGGTGAGCGGGCATAACCTCGCCACGCTGCCGCGCCGGCTCGACTCCTCGCTGGCGGCCGTTGTGGGCTTCGCCGGCGTGGTCCTCGTGATACTCGCAGTTCTGTCGATCCGCGCCGGCTTTCGCGCCACCTTGGCCGCCACCGGCTCGCGGAACGTGGCGATCGTGCTGCACGGCGGCTCGGGCACCGAGGTCGACAGCGTGCTCGGCGAGCGGGTGCGCGCCATCATCGCCCAGGCCCCGGGGATCGAGCGCGGGCCGGACGGTCCGGTGATCTCCGCACAGCTGCTCACCCAGGTCAGCCTCACCAAGCGCGCCACCGGTGCCATGGCCGATGTGTCCTTCCGCGGCGTCACCCCGGCGGCCTTTCGCATTGATCCACGCCTGCGCATCGTCGCCGGGCGCATGTTCAAGTCAGGGCTCGATCAGATCATCGTGGGCGCCGCGGCCGAGCGCGATTTCCACGGCCTGGCGCTCGGCGACCTGTTGCGCGAGGGTCCGTACCGATGGCGCGTGGTCGGCGTGTTCGACGACGGCGGCGGCCTGCACAACTCGGAGCTCTGGACCAGCTTGCCGGCGCTGCAGGGCGCGTACGACCGCGCCAGCTCCTTCAGCTCGGTCCTCGTTCGGCTCGCTGCGCCGGCCGACTTCGGCGCCTTCAAGCGCTTCCTCACCGGCAATCCTCGGCTCAATGTCAGCGCGCAGCGCGAAAACCGCTACTTCGCCGCGCAGGCGCGCAACCTGGCGCTGTTCATCGACGTCGTCGGCGGTGTGATCGCCGTACTCATGGGCGGCGGCGCGATCTTCGGCGCCGTCAATACCCTGTACACGGCCGTCGCGGTGCGCACCCGCGAGATCGCCACGCTGCGCGCCCTCGGATTCGCACGCACCGTGGTGCTGCTGTCGGTGCTGCTGGAAGCGCTGGCGCTGGCCCTCGTCGGGGGGGTGTGCGGCGGCGCGCTGGCGTATGCGTTGTTCAACGGATTGCGGGCAACCACCTACAACCAGTTCAGCGTTGTCGCATTCCGTTTCGCCGTCACGCCGCACCTGATCGCCGTGGGCCTGGCCTACGCCCTCATCCTCGGATTGATCGGCGGCCTGCTGCCGGCGATCCGGGCCGCGCGGCTGTCGATCGCGGCCGGCCTGCGCCCCGAGTGAGGCTCAGAACACCTCGAAGATCCCCGCCGCGCCCATGCCGGTGCCGATGCACATCGTCACCATGCCGAAACCCTTCAAGCGCCGGTGGCGCATGCCGTGCACCAGAGTCGCGGTGCGAATCGCTCCGGTCGCCCCCAGCGGATGGCCGAGCGCGATGGCGCCGCCGTGCGGATTGACGCGCTCGGGATCCAACCCGAGGTCGCGGATCACCGCCACCGACTGCGCGGCAAAGGCCTCGTTCAACTCGATCCACAGCAGCGCATCCTGAGCGAGACCCGCGCGCGTCAGCGCCGCCGGCACCGCTTCCTTCGGTCCGATCCCCATGATCGCCGGTGGAACGCCCTTGACCGCGAAAGTCACATATCGGGCCAGCGGCGTCAGGCCATGGCGTTTCAAAGCCGCTTCGGACACCAGGATCACGGCCGCCGCGCCATCGGAGGTCTGCGAGCTGTTGCCGGCCGTGACGCTACCTTGGGCGTCGAAGACCGGCTTGAGTTTGCCAAGCGCCTCGAGCGAGGAGTCCGCGCGTGGCCCTTCATCGTCACTCAGACGCTTGACGCTGCGCTGCACCTCGCCGCCGGCCAGGTCGGCTGTACGATAGGTGACCTCGATTGGAGTGATCTCCGCGGCGAAGCCGCCCGCCGCCCGCGCCGCGAGCGCTCGACGATGCGACTCGAGCGCAAAGGCGTCCTGATCCTCTCGCGACACCCGCCACTGCCGCGCGACCTTCTCGGCCGTGATGCCCATGCCGTAGGCGATCGCATAATTCTCGTCGCGGGCGAACACCTGTGGATTGAACGCGATCTTGTTGCCCATCATGGGCACCATGGACATCGACTCGGCGCCGCCGGCGATCACGACATCCGCTTCGCCGAGACGGATCCGGTCGGCGGCGATCTGCACGGCATTGAGCCCCGAGGAGCAATAGCGATTGACCGTGACGCCCGGCACCGTATCGGGAAGTCCCGCAAGCAGCGCCGCGATACGCGCCATGTTCAGGCCCTGCTCGGCCTCGGGAAAGGCGCAGCCGACCACCACGTCCTCCACCGCCGCCGGCTCGATCGACGGGGTCTGCGCGAGCGCACTGCGCAGCGCGTGCACCATCATGTCGTCCGGGCGGGTATGGCGCAGCATGCCCCGCGGGGCTTTTCCGACCGGCGTGCGAACCGCGGCCACGATGTAGGCGTCTCGTATGTTCTTCGTCATCACAATTCCCTCCGGCGCCGCTCAATTGCGCAGCGGCTTGCCCGTGGCAAGCGTATGGATGATGCGCTCCTGAGTCTTGGGGTTCTTCAGCAGCTCGATGAAGTGACGGCGCTCGAGCGCGAGAACCCACGCCTCATCGACCCGGGTCCCTGGATCGAGATCCCCGCCCGTCATGACCTCCGCGATGCGCGTGCCGATCTCGAAATCGTATGGACTGATGAAGTGCCCTTCGAGCAGATTCACCAGCTGCATTTTGATCGAGGCGGCTCCGACGCGGCCGGCGACCGCGAAACGCGCACCGGACAGCGGCGGCCGATAACCGGATCCGGCGAGCGCGAGCGCCTGCTCTTTGGCCACGTACAACAGCTCATCGGCATTCATGATCACGACGTCGCCGCAGCGCAGATAACCCATCTGACGCGCCTCGAGCGCGCTGCCGGCCACCTTTGCGGTGGCGACCGCCATGTAGAGATCCTTGAGCGCGGCGAGCACATCGCCCGTGCTGCGCTCGGCGGCGCGCCGCGCGAGTTCCTTGCACCCGCCGCCACCGGGCAGCAGGCCCACGCCGGCCTCGACCAGTCCCATGTACGACTCATGCGCCGCGACCACCCGATCACAATGCAGGGCGAATTCGCAGCCGCCGCCGAACACATAGCCCTCCGTCGCCGCCACCGTCGGCACGAGGCTGTAGCGCAGCCGCATGGAGGTGCTCTGAAAGCGTCCGATCACCGCCTCGATGCTCGCCCAATCGCCCGCCGCCACCGCCGGCTTGAGCGCCTCGAGATTCGCGCCGACCGAGAACGGCGCCTCGCTCTGCCAGATCACCAGCGCGCGGAAGCGCGCCTCGGCCAGGTCGAGCGCCTGATTCAGGCCCTCGAGCGCCTCGGGCGTGATTGAATGCGCTTTGGTCTTCAGCGAGGCGACCAGCACACCGTCGCCGCTGGTAAAGGCGCGCACCGCCGGGTTCTCATACACAGTCTCGCCGAGCTGCGGCCGCTCCCCGACCAGCGCCGGCGGCGAGAGCTGCCGGCGGTACACCGCCAGGCTCGAGCGTCCGACCACGCGCTTTTGCGCGGCATCGTACGAGCCTTCGGGCGTGTGCACGCCGGTGCGGCCGGATTCGCTCACCCACTGCGGCAACGGCGCCGGCGCCAGTGCTTTTTGCTCGCGCACGTCCGCGTCGATCCAACCGGCGATACGCGACCAGCCGGCCGCCTGCCACAGCTCGAACGGCCCGCGCTTCCAGCCGAAACCCCAGCGCATCGCCAGATCGACGTCGCGCGCCGAATGCGCGATGTCGGCCAGATGGTAGGCGATGTAGTGAAAGGTGTCGCGAAAGCAGGCCCAGAGAAACTGCGCCTGCGGATGGTCGCTTGCGCGCAGCGCGCCGAACCGCTCGGCGACGTCGGCGGTCTTCAGCAGCTCGATCACCTTGGCGTCGGCCGGCGCGCCGGCCGGCACGTGCGCGCCGCTCGTCGGATCGAGCACGAGCAGATCACGTCCCCGCTTCTGATAGATGCCGCTCTTGGTCTTGGCGCCGAGGGCGCCGGCGCCGATCAGCCGCTCGAGCCACTCGGGCGCCGTGTACAGCTCGTGCCACGGATCCTCGCGCAGTCCCTCGCGCATCGTGCGCACCACGTGCGCGAAGGTATCCAAACCGACCACGTCGGCGGTGCGGAACGTGGCCGACTTCGGTCGCCCGAGCAATGGCCCGGTGAGGGCATCCACCACATCGAAGCGCAAGCCGAACTTCGCGGCGTTGGCCACCGTATCGAGCATCGAGAAGACGCCAACGCGGTTGGCGAGGAAATTCGGCGTGTCCTTGGCCCGAACCACGCCCTTGCCCAGGGCGGTGACCAGGAAGGTTTCCAGGCAATCGAGCATGCCGGGAGCGGAATCCGCGCAGGGAATCAGCTCCGCCAGATGCATGTAGCGCGGCGGGTTGAAGAAATGCACGCCGCAGAAGCGCGCGCGCAGCGGCTGCGGACAGACGGCGGCGAGCGCGCCAATCGACAGCCCCGAGGTGTTGGTGGCGAAAATCGCCCGCGGCGACAGCGCCGGGGCCACTTTGCGATACAACTCGCTCTTCCAATCGAGCCGCTCGGCGATCGCCTCGATGACCAGATCGCACTGCGCGAGACGCCCGAGGTTCTGGCCGTAGTTCGCCGGCTCGATGAGCTCGGTCAGATCCCGTGTACCGAGCGGCAGCGGCTGCTGCTTGCCAAGCGCGGCGATCGATTTCAGGACGATGCCGTTGCCGCCCCCGGGATCGGGCAGATCGAACAACACCGTCGGGACACCCGCGTTGACCAGGTGCGCGGCGATCTGCGCACCCATCACGCCCGCCCCGAGCACGGCCACCTTGCGTATTGCGAAATTTGTCTCAGCCATGATTTCCTCTTTAACCGCGGCCTTGCCGGCTCGCTGTGCGCCCTTCCGGGAGCTTTCGAGACACCGACTTCCCGGGCACCGGGGCACCGCTTCCCAACATCACTTCGGTCCTCGCCGCACGCTCTGCGCAAGGCGCCTGCGGCTTCGCGGCCGGGCTCGCCGCGGAGCGCGTGCCGGCCTTCTTTCCGTCCGGGCGCCCGTCGCGCGCGGCCGGCTTTTCCCGGCACTGCGCGCCGCCCGCGATTTTCTCCCAGCTCAGCCGCGAGCGAACGCCGGCCACCACGAACGGCACGACATGCTTGACGATCAGGTCAGGATCGCGCGCCGAGACCGCCGAGCGGCCGAATACCTTGAGAATATCGTTGCCCGCGAACGCGTGAAACATGACACTGAAGCCAAGGTGCAGCCGCCAGGCCACCTCCTCGCCGGAAAGCTCCGGCAGGGCGCTCTCCAGAGCCCGCGTGTAGCGCGCGACCAGATGTCCCCAATCGCGCGACAGCGTGTCGCGCAGCTGGCGGTGATTCTCCACCAGCACCCGCGAGAACAGCCGCGCGAATACCGCGCCGCCACGCTCCGGATCGCGTGACAGCGACAGCGCCGGGCGCACGAAGCACATCACCACTTCCTCGACGCTCGCGGTGGTCTTCCCTGCGACGATGCGCGCTTCGAGCGCATCGAGCTCGAGCATGCACTCGCGCGCCCACGGTGCGAAGCGCCGCGCGAACACCGCCTCGAACAGCGCGTCCTTGGACCGAAAGTGGTAATTGACCGCCGCCAGATTGACTCCGGCCTGTCGCGTGATCAGCCGCAACGAGGTGGCCTTGAGGCCGAACTCGACGAACAGTCCTTCGGCGACATCGAGGATGCGCGCTGCGGTCCCGGAGTATCGCGACTCCGGTTGCAGGCAGCGCTCGCCGCGTGGAGATGATTTCATCGACTGCATCGCTCAAACATCCGTTTTAAACGTACATTTATTTCATCACCGGGTCAAGCACTCCCAGCCGCCCAGCGCGGCCGCCGCGCGCAGGTACGCGCACGGTCGCCAGCGCGCCCCGTGGCTCGGCGCGAGCTGCTCGAGCGTGTCGATGACCTTGGTGAGCCCGTCTTGCTCGGCCCAGTACATCGGACCGCCCTTGTACGCGGGGAAGCCATACCCGTGTATGTACACGACGTCGATGTCGCCGGCGCGCGCGGCGATTCCCTCCGCCAGGAGTTTCGCGCCCTCGTTGATCAGGGGATGCAGCAGCCGCGCGAGAATTTCCGCCTCGCCGAGCTCGCGCCGCTCGATTCCGAGCTCGCCGGACACATCACGGATGAGCGCCAGCACCTGCGGATCGGGACGCCGCTTGCGGCCTTCGTACAGATAAAAGCCGCGGCCGCTCTTGCGCCCGAGCCGTCCCTGTGCCGCCATGCGCTCGAGAATCGGCGACCAGCGCTCATCGGCGGGCAACGCGCGATTGCGCCGGATCGCCCAGCCGACATCGTTGCCGGCGAGATCGCGCATCGCCAGCGGGCCCATCGCGAACCCGAACGCCTCGATCACCCCGTCGATCTGCTCGGGCGTTGCGCCCTCCTCGAGCAGTCGCTCCGCCTCGGCGCCGTAGTACTGCAGCATGCGATTGCCGATGAAGCCGGCGCAATTGCCCGCCAGCACCGCGATCTTGCCGAGACGCCGCGCGAGCGCCATCACCGTGGCGAGAGTTTGCGGCGAGCTCGCCCGGCCGCGCACATTCTCCATCAGCTTCATGACGTGCGCCGGGCTGAAAAAATGCGTTCCGACCACCTGCTGCGGCCGCGTGGTGCAGGCGGCCAGCCGGTCGATGTCGAGCGCCGAGGTGTTGCTGGCCAGGATCGCGCGCGGCGGCGTGCTCCGGTCGAGCCGCTCGAACACCTGACACTTCAGCGCCGGATCCTCGAATACCGCCTCGACGGCCATGTCGACGTCCGCGAGCGCCGAGTATTCGATGGCGCCACGGATGCGCGCGCGCGCCGTCTCCGCCTGCTCCCCGCTCAGCTTGCCGCGCTCGACGCTCTCGCCGTAGAGCGCACCGACGCGCTCGAGCCCTAGCGCAACGGCTTCCCGCGACACATCCAACAGTGTTACGTCGATCCCCGCATTGGCGAAGCACATCGCTATGCTCGCGCCCATGGTCCCCGCCCCGATCACCCCCACCCGCTCGATCGGCAGCGGCGCGACCTGCGCACCGGTCCGCGGAACCCTGCGCGCCGCGCGCTCGGCGTGAAACACGTGCATCAGCGCCTTGCGCTGCGGGCTCTCACGGCACTCGAGATACCATTGGCGCTCCAGTTGGAACCCCTCGAGGGCCGGACGGGTGCACGCCGCCTCGATGGCATCGACGATCCGCCACGGCGCAAGTTGCCCGCGAAAGGCTCGCGCGTGCGCCGCGCGAAAAGCCGCAAACAAGTCCGGCTCGGGTACGGCGAGCTTGTCCTCGCGCGCCCGCGCCAGCGCCGGCAGAGGCTCGCCGCCGGCAAGCCGCCGCGCCCAGTGCACGGCCGCCCGCACCGTGTCCGGGACTATCGCGTCGATCAGGCCGATGGCCAGGGCACGCTCGGCCGCAAGCTGAGCCCCGGACGTGATCGCCTCGAGCGCTGCGGCGGGGCCGGCCAGACGCGTGAAACGCTGTGTACCGCCGCTGCCGGGAATGAGGCCCAGTTTGACTTCCGGCAGTCCAACCCGAGCCTCGGGCGCGGCGATGCGCCCATGACAGGTCAGCGCCAGCTCGAAGCCGCCCCCGAGCGCGGCACCCTCGATGGCCGCCACGATCGGTTTGTCGAGCGCTTCCATCTGCGCCTGCAGCTCGAGCAGGATCGGACTGTGAAACGCCGCCCCGGAGGCGATCTCGCTGATATCGGCGCCGGCCGGGAAGCAGGCACGCGCGCCGCACAGCACGACGGCCTTGACGGCCGGATCGTCCGCTGCGCGCCGCAGCCCCGCTTCGAGTCCGGCACGCACCTGCAGATCGAGCGCGTTGACCGGTGGGTTGTCGATCTCGAGCAGCGCGACGTCGCCGTCGCGGCGGTAATGGGTCGGCACGGCAATCCCCAGCGCCTGAATCCCCAGATGGTAGCGCGCTCAAGGCCGCAATTCGAGACGTGCGCGACCCAACAGGGCCGCGGGTCGGCTCACACGATGATGTGCCGCGTCTTGAGCTCCGCGATCACCCGCCGCGCCTCCTCGTCGGCTCCGAGCGGACTCGGCACCAGCACCAGCTCGGGGCTCTCCGGCGGCTCGTACGGGGAATCGATGCCCGTGAAGTTGCGGATCTTGCCCTCGAGCGCGCGCGCATACAGCCCTTTCGGATCGCGCCGGCGGCACTCCGCGAGCGGTGTGTCGACGAAGATCTCGATGAACTCGCCCGCGTCGACCAGCTCGCGCACCATGTTCCGCTCGGCGCGAAACGGCGAGATGAACGAGCACAGCACGATCGCGCCCGCATCGACGAACAGCTTGGCGACTTCCCCGACGCGCCGGATGTTCTCGACTCGGTCGGCGTCCGTGAAGCCGAGGTCGCGGTTCAACCCGTGGCGCACGTTGTCGCCGTCGAGCATGTAGGTATGCGCGCCGTGGGCATGCAACTCGCGCTCCACGATGTTTGCAATGGTGCTCTTGCCCGAGCCCGACAGACCCGTGAACCACAGGACAGCCGGGCGGTGGCCGTTGAGGCGCACCCGCGCGGACTTATCGATCAGCAATGCCTGGCGATGGATGTTCGTGGCGCGACGCAGGCCGAAGCTGATCATGCCCGCTCCGACGGTCGCGTGCGTGAAGCGGTCGATCAGCACGAAGGCCCCGGTGGCTCGGTTGTCCTCGTACGCATCCAACGCCACCGGCGAGGCGGTGGATAGATTGCAGAACCCGATTTCGTTCAGCCCCAATGTCTTGGCCGCGATGTGCTCCAGCGTGTTGACGTCGACCTTGTGCTTCAGACTGGTCACGCGCGCGGGCACGTAGCGCGTGCCGATACGCAACAGGTACGAGCGACCCGGGAGCATCGGTTCCTCGACCATCCACAGGACCTGCGCGGCGAACTGATCGACCACTTCCGGGCGCGCCTGGGCGTGTGCCAGCACATCGCCGCGCGCGATATCCACTTCGTCCGCCAGCGTCAGCGTGACGGCGTCACCGGCGCGCGCCTCGGGCAGATCGCCATCAGCGGTGACGATGCGCTCCACTTTGCTTTCGCGGCCGGAGACGGCCACCACCAGGCGGTCGCCGGGCCGAGCGACACCCGAGGCGACGGTACCGGAAAACCCGCGGAATTCCGCATTGGGGCGGTTGACCCACTGCACGGGAAAGCGCAGCGGCTTGTCATCGAGCCCCTCGCCGACATCGAGCGCCTCGAGCTGCTCGATGAGCGTCGGGCCCTCGTACCAGCTGATGCGCTCGGAGCGGTGCACCACGTTGTCGCCGTAGCGGGCCGACAGCGGAATGCTGGTGATGGAGGTGAACTTCAGCGCTGCGGCGAAGCCGAGATAATCGGCGACGATGTGATGGAAGCGCTCCCCGGAGAACTCGACCAGATCTATCTTGTTGACCGCGAGCACCACGTGCTTGATGCCGAGCAGCGCGCAGATGTAGCTGTGGCGGCGCGTCTGCGTCAGCACTCCCTTGCGCGCATCGATCAGGATCACCGCCGCCTGGCAGTTCGAGGCGCCCGTGGCCATGTTGCGCGTGTACTGCTCGTGCCCCGGCGTGTCGGCCACGATGAAGGCGCGGCGCGCTGTGGCGAAGAATCGGTAGGCGACATCGATGGTGATTCCCTGCTCGCGCTCGGCCTGCAACCCGTCGACCAGCAGCGCCAAATCGAGCTCCTCGCCCGTGGTGCCGTGCCTGCGGCTGTCGCGCTCTAGGGCGCTCAACTGGTCCTCGTGGATCAGCTGAGTGTCGTACAGGAGGCGCCCGATGAGGGTCGACTTGCCGTCATCGACCGAGCCGCAGGTCAGAAAGCGCAGCAGCGCCTTGCCCGAGGCGCTCTCGCGGCCCGCGGCGGCTCCGGGTGCCGCGGTGGCCGAGGGTTCCGCACCCTCCGGCGCGTGCGTCTCAGAAGTATCCGTCACGTTTCTTCTTCTCCATTGATGCCGCCTCGTCGGCGTCGATCAGCCGCCCGGAACGCTCCGAAGTGCGCGTCAGGAGCATCTCCTCGATGATCTCGTCGATCGTCGTGGCGCGACTCTCGATCGCGGCGGTGAGCGGATAGCACCCCAGGGAGCGAAAACGCACCATGCGCACCTGCTCGCGCTCCCCGGGCTTGAGCGGCATGCGCTCATCGTCGCGCATGATCAGCTGGCCGTCACGCTCGATCACCGGACGCGGCGCGGCGAAGTACAGCGGCACCACCGGGATGCCCTCGGCACGGGTGTACCGCCAGACATCGAGCTCGGTCCAGTTGGAGAGCGGGAAGACTCGGATCGTCTCCCCCGCGTTGATCCGGGTGTTGTAGAGGTTCCACAGCTCCGGCCGCTGGTTGCGCGGGTCCCACACGTGACCCGGGGAACGGAACGAGAAAACGCGCTCCTTGGCGCGGCTTTGCTCCTCGTCCCGGCGCGCCCCGCCGAAGGCCGCATCGAATTGCCATTTGTCGAGCGCCTGCTTGAGCCCCTCGGTCTTCATCACCTGCGTGTGCAGCTTCGATCCGGAGCTGATGGGATTGATGCCGCGGGCAAGCCCCTCGGGGTTGGTGTGCACGAGGAGCTTGACGCCGTGACGTGCGGCGATCTGATCCCGAAAGCGGATCATCTCGCGGAATTTCCAGGTGGTGTCGATGTGCAGCAGCTGGAATGGCGGCTTGCCGGGATAGAAGGCCTTCAGCGCCAGATGCAGCATGACGCCCGAGTCCTTGCCTATCGAGTACAGCATGACCGGATTGCGGAACTCCGCGGCAACCTCGCGGATGATGCCGATCGACTCCGACTCGAGGCGGCGCAGGTGCGGCGAGAGGGATGCGCGCCGGGGAACGCGGGCGCTCGCGGTGGTGTCGTCCATTCGGGTTCAGGCGGCCAGTGGAAGCAACGGGATTGGTCCGCCGGCGACGAAGAAGGAATTACGGAAGCCCGGCTTGCCATAGCGCAGCGGCGCGCCATCGGGCGCCAACACCTGGCCGCCCGCCGCCGCGAGCACTGCGTGCCCGGCCGCGGTATCCCATTCCATGGTCGGCCCGAGGCGCGGATACAGATCCGCCTCGCCCGCGGCGACCAGACAGAATTTCAGCGAGGAGCCGACCGAGACACGCTCTCGAACCGAGTAGCCCAGCAGGTAAGTCTCGGTTTCCGCCGTGGCATGTGAACGCGACACCACCGCCGTCAGCCCACCCTGAGGCGCAGCGCGCACGCGCAGCGCCTGGCGCGGTCCGGCCGCGGCGGAGCGAGGCTCGCCCGGCTGCGCGCAGCGGAACGCCCGCCGTACCTGGGCATCGCCGGCGTAGAGCGTGCCCCCCACCGGCGCGTAGACCACGCCGAGCACCGGCACGCCGGAGCGGATCAGCGCGATGTTGACCGTGAAGTCCCCGCGGCGCCCGATGAATTCCTTAGTGCCGTCGAGCGGATCGACCAGGAAGAACGTCGCCCCGACCGTCGGAACATGTCCGGCGGCACAGGACTCTTCGGCCACCACCGGAACGTCGGCAGCGATGCGGGCCAGGCCCTCGAGAATGACCGCCTCGGCGGCGTGATCCGCCTCCGTGACCGGGGTACGGTCCGCCTTGTACTTGACGGCGACGTCGCCGCGGAGGTAAACGGCATAGGCCTCCCGGCCGGCGGCCACCGCCACCGGCAGCAGTGCCTCGAGAAGCTCGGAATCTGTGATCGGGGACACAGGATCGATCCGTTGGAAAACCGAACCACAGTCTACACAATGCGCCGCCCCGCCGGCTGCGGGGCGGCGCACGGTCCGCCAGAATTTCCGGTTATGTCCTTAAGGCGCACATGCTCAGGGGGTACGGATCGGCGACGGGGCGAGCGGCAGGCCGAGCGACTCCGCCACCGCCGCGTGGGTAATGGCGCCAGCGTGCACATTCAGCCCCGCGGCGAATCCCGCGTCGCGCCGCAGCGCTTCTTCCCAGCCGAGCTCGGCAATCTGGCGCACGTACGGCAGCGTGGCATTGGCGAGCGCGAACGTCGAGGTACGCGCCACCGCGCCGGGCATGTTCGCGACGCAATAGTGCACCACGCCGTCGACGACGAACGTCGGTTCGGCGTGAGTCGTCGCTTTGCTGGTCTCGAAGCAGCCGCCCTGATCGATGGCGATGTCGACGAGCACCGAGCCGGGCCGCATGTTCGAGAGCATGGCGCGCGTGACCAGCTTCGGGGCCGCCGCTCCGGCGATCAACACCGCCCCGATCACCAAGTCCGCCTCCTCGACCAGCTGCTCGATCGTCGCGGTCGTCGAGTACGCGGTGCGCAGCGATGCGCCGAACTGCTCGGAGAGCTGACGCAGCCGCCCGAGCGAGCGGTCGACCACCGTCACGTCGGCGTGCATGCCGACGGCCATCTGCGCGGCATGGGTACCGGCGACCCCGCCGCCCAGGATGACGACTTTCGCCGGCAAAACACCCGGCACGCCCCCGAGCAGCACGCCGGACCCGCCATTGGCCTTCTGCAGACAGGTGGCGCCGACCTGTACCGACATGCGGCCGGCCACTTCGCTCATCGGGGTCAGCAGCGGCAGCCCGCCACTGTGCGTGACGGTCTCGTAGGCAATGGCCGTGGCGCCGGATTTCATCAGGGCGCGCGCCTGACTCGGATCCGGTGCCAGATGCAGGTACGTAAAGAGCACCTGATCCCGGCGCAGCATCGCGCACTCGGCCGGCTGCGGCTCCTTCACCTTCACGACCAGATCGGCGCCGGCAAACACTTCGGCGGCGCCGGGCACGATCCGGGCGCCGACCGCCTGATAGGCCGCGTCAGAAAACCCGATGCCGAGTCCGGCGCCGGACTGGATCAACACCTCGTGACCCGCGCCGGTGAGCTCGCGCACCCCTGCCGGCACCAGCCCGACCCGATACTCGTGAACCTTGATCTCGCTTGGAACCCCGATACGCATGGGACTCTCCCCCGGATGGAATGCGTCCAGAGCTTAAGGAGCGCGGTCGGCGGGAGCTTGCGAATTGCGCACTAAAAGGCCCTTCAGCCGCATAAACTGTCTCACTATTGAGTTTTTATGGCAGACTATTGCCACTATGAGCCTCGATCGCTACGATCACGCCATCCTGCGCAGGCTGCAGCAGGATGCTCGCATCACCAACGCGCGCTTGGCCGGCGAAGTGAGCCTGTCCGAATCCGCCTGCCTGCGGCGGGTCAAATCACTCGAGGAGTCCGGCCTCATCCAGGGGTACACCACGCTCATCGACCAACACAAGGCCGGCTATCCGGTGAACGTGTTCGTCAATATCACGCTCGACCGCCAGAGCCAGTCTGGGCTCGAGGCCTTCGAGGCCGCGGTTCGCAAGATCCCCCAGGTGATGGAGTGCTACCTGATGACCGGGGAGCACGACTACCTGCTGCGCCTGGTGGTGGCCGACCTCGATGACTTCGAGCGTATCCACAGCCAGCACCTCACACGCCTGCCGAGCGTGGTCCGTATCCAGTCGAGCTTCGCCATGCGTACGGTCACGCGCTCGGCCGTGCTGCCGGTGCGTTAGCGCCGCCGAGCGGAGCCATCGGGAGCGTCTCGCCGCGCGCGGGGTGCGCCAGGTTTCACGCGCGCAATATGCCGGCGGCCGCACGGCCGAGCCGCGCAACGACAGACGCGGAGGATTCCTCAAACACGCAGCGCGATTTTGCCGACGTGGGCGCCGGATTCCATCAGCGCATGCGCGCGGGCCGCCTCGGCCAGCGGAAAGGTCGCATGGATCGGCAGTCGGAGCGACTTCGATTCGATGAGCGGCCAGATCTCGCGGCGCAGCGCAGCGCCGATCCGGCCCTTGCTCGCGACCGCCTGCGCCCGAAGCGTCGAGCCGCCGATCATCAGGCGCTTGGCCATCAGCTGCGCCAGGTCGATCTCGGCCTTGCGGCCGCCCAGGGTGGCGATGACTGCAATCCGCCCGTCGGTCGCGGCCGCGGCGATATCGCGCGACACGTACTCCCCGCCGACCATGTCCAGGATGACGTCGGCACCCTTGCCTTCGGTGGCGTCCAAGGTCGCGGCCACGAAATCCTCCTGTTTGTAGTTGATCGCGACATCCGCGCCGAGCGTGGAACATGCCGCGCATTTTTCGACGCTTCCCGCCGTGGCGATGACTCGGGCGCCGTACGCCTTGCCGAGCACAATGGCCGTAACGCCAATGCCGCTCGAGCCTCCGTGGATCAGCAGCCACTCTCCGGTCTGCAGGCGCGATCGCTGGAAAACGTTGTAATAGACGGTGAACACCGTCTCCGGAAGCACTGCGGCCTCCTCCAATGAAAGGGTGCCGGGCACGGGCAGACACTGCTCAGCCGGCGCCACGGCATACTCGGCGTAGCCGCCGCCCGCAATCAGCGCGCACACCCGATCGCCCGCGGACCACTCGCTCACCTGCGGCCCCACCCGCACCACTTTGCCCGCGACCTCCAGGCCGGGGATATCACTCGCACCCGGCGGCGGTGGATACAAGCCGCGACGCTGCAAGACGTCCGGGCGATTGACCCCGGCCGCCGCCACCTGGATCAACACCTCGCGCGGTCCCGGCTGCGGCATGGGCCGGCGCGCCGGTTGCAGGGCTTGCGGGCCGCCCGGCGCGACGATTTCCACAACGTTGATGCTTGCCGGCAATTCACTCATGCGCTGGACTCCCCTTGCAGTGCGAGCATGCCGGCGCGCCCCGGCACCCTGCCGGACTCGATCGGGCAACGCCGCAGGCGATCGCGGTCCAATGCGGCGGCATACGTCGCCAGGTCGGTCAGCATGACACCGCGCGCGCGCCACCGGGCGAGCAATCGCTCGAAACCCGCACGATACGCTCCGCCTTCGAGCTCGGCGTGCAGAGTGAACACGTGATCGCGGGGCGTCTCGGTCAACGCCAACAAGTGGTCGATCGGGTCAACGCCGCGCAGATCCGCACGGCCGATCAGCTCATCGAGCGTCGGCAGCGTGGTCGGCAATTGTGGAACGGGGATCTCGCGACCGTCCACGACCGGAACGAATGGACCGACACCGCGCGTGTCGGATGCGTAGCGGAAGCCGGCCTCCGCCTCGAGCTGCGGCACGAAGCGATTGATCTGCCAACCGGCCGCGCCGTGCGACTCGGGTGCCCGCCCGAAGATCCGGACGAACTCCTCGCGCGCGAGCCACAGCTGGCGGCGAGTCCACGGCGCGCTCGCGTGCGCGACACCATCCTGCCACTTGACGTGATCCCAGGTGTGCACGCCCACCTCGAAGCCGCGGGCGGCGACCTCGCGCAGCACCGACTCGCAGCGCCGCCCGATCCGCGGACCCGGCAGCAATACCCCGTAGAGCAGCGTGCGCAGACCGTAATGACTCGCCACCGATGTCCGCCGCACCTTCCCGAGAAAGCCGCGGCGCAAGACCCGCTTGATCGCCCTTCCGGTGTGATCGGGACCCAGGCTGAAGAGAAAGGTCGCGCGGGCGCCGGCGCGCTCGAGCGCGGCCATCAGGCTCGGGACGCCCTCGAGCGTGCCCCGGTACGTGTCAACATCGATCTTGAGCGCAATGGTGCTCATGGGCCCCAGCGCGTGGCGCGGACAGTCCTCACACCAGCGACCGCGGCTGCGCTTCCCAATCCCGGGCCGCCCGCCTCAGGTCCAGAGGTCCTCGCTCGTCGGCTGCCGCGAGAATCCGCAGCGTTCCCTGACCGCACGCGGCATAACACGCGCCGGCACGGCCATACAGCCGCGGAGCACCCGTATCGCCGTGCGCCTCGAGGCGGGTACGATGAATCCACAAGCGTCCTCCCCCGACATCGCTGAACGCACCCGGAAACGGCGGCGCGACGGCACGCACCAGATTGTGGACGCGCGCCGCCGGCCAACTCCAGTCGATCCGACCGTCCTCGGGGCGCCGCCGCCCGAAGTATTGTCCCGGCACGATCGGCTGCGCACGCCGCGGCGCGGTGCCGGCGAGCAGCCCGGGCAGCGAGCGCGCGAGGATGATTTCCGCGGCGACGGTGACCTTGGCGTACACCTCCCCGGCCTCGTCGTCCGCCAGAATCGGCACCGCCATCTGATCGACGATGTCGCCCGCGTCGGCGCGCGCGATCATCTCGTGCAGCGTCGCGCCGGTCTCGCGCTCTCCGTTCAGGATCGCCCAGTTGACCGGGGCGCGACCACGGTATTTCGGCAGCAGCGAGCCGTGCATATTGAGCGCGCCGCGGCGTGCGCAGCGCAGCAGCGCCTCCGGGAGCAGCGCCCGGTAGTAGAACGAGAACACGAAGTCCGGCGCAAGCGCGGCCAAGCGCGCCTCGAGCCGCGCCGCGCCGGGGCTTTCCGCAGTGATGACCTCGACTCCGTACTCCCGAGCCGCCTCGGCCACGCTCGCGAACCATTGACGCTCACCCGGATCGTCGGCCACCGTGACCACCAGCGGCACCTCGACCCCGCCGGAAAGGAGCGCTTTCAAACAGCGTACGCCGACGTCGTGATAGGCGAACACGACCGCGCGGGCGCGGCTCACGGCGTACGGCCCGGCTCGTGCTCGGCGCGCAGCATCTCCGTGTGATCGAGCGCCGGGTTTCCTTTGCTCGCCTGCTCGCGACCCTCGCGTCGATGATCAGGATTCGAGAACTCCGGGCTGGACGTCGTGTCCGGGAATTCGCCCCGTGGCGGCTCGCTCTCCAGGATCGCCGTGATGGTGTAGCGCGGCCGCTGGCGGACCTGCTCATAGATACGCCCGACGTACTCGCCCATCACCCCGACGCTGACCAACAGGATACCGATGAAGAAGAACGCCAAGCCGAACAAGGTGAATACGCCTTGGACTTCCGGGCCGATGAAGATGCGTTGGACCGCCAGCACCACCACGAAGGCGAGCGAGATCAGCGCGACCACCATGCCCACCATCGTGAAGAATTGCAGCGGCACGACGGAAAAGCCCGTCAGCAGATCGAAATTCAGGCGAATCAACCGGTAGATCGAGTATTTCGACTTCCCGGCGGCGCGCTCCGAGTGCGCCACCTCGATCTCGACCGGGTGGCGCGCGAAGGTGTACGCGAGGGCTGGCACGAAGGTACTCACCTCCAGGCAGCGATTGATGGCATCGACGATGGTGCGGTGGTAGCCGCGCAACATGCAACCCTGATCGCTGATGCGAATCTGTGTGGTGCGCTCGCGAACCCGGTTCATCAGCCGCGAGGCGGCCTTGCGCCACAGCGCATCCTGCCGCCGCGCGCGCACCGTGCCGACGTAATCGGCGCCCTGATCCATGGCCGTCACCAGCTTGCCGATCTCCTCCGGCGGATTCTGCAGGTCCGCGTCGAGCGTGATGACGTAATCGCCGCGCGTGTGCGCGAAGCCGGCCAGGATGGCCATGTGTTGGCCCGCATTGCGCGTCAACAGCACGACGCGCGTGCGCTCCGGCCGGCGCTCGAACAGCTGGCGCAGTACCGCCGCCGACCGGTCACGGCTGCCGTCGTCGACGAAAATGACCTCGTAACCGCGCCCGAGCGCATCGAGCACCGGATACAGGCGCTCGGCCAGCGCCTCGAGCCCGGCTTCCTCGTTGTACACGGGGATGACGACCGAGATCGTCGCACTCATCGCAGCGCTCCGCTCAGCACCTCGTCGACCGCCGTGACCACCCGCTCGGGGTCCGAGTCGCTCATCGCCGGGAACAGCGGTAGCGTAACCGTCTCGCGGCCGATGCGCTCGGCGTTGGGGAACTGCCCCTCGCGATAGCCGAGCGCGCGATAGGCGCCAAACAGGTGGATTGCCGGGTAATGCACCCCGATACCGATGCCGCGCGCGGCCATGGCCTCGATGAACTCCGCCCGGTCGATGCGCAGTCGATCGAGCGGCAGGAGCGCGGCGAACATGTGCCAATTGTGCCCCATGTCTCCGCGCGCCGGCAGCCGCAGCGGCGGATCTTCGCCCCACAGCGCGAAGTAGCGGGCCGCGAGCTCGCGGCGGCGCGCGTTGAAGGCCTCGAGCTGGCGCAACTGCCCGAGGCCGACGCAGGCGGCGACATCGGACAGATTGGCCTTGCCGCCGGCGAAGTAGGTCTCGGACCGATCGGCCCCGATCTTGGCCTGACCGTGGAAGCGATGCAGTTCCAGCTCGCGCACCTCTTCGCTCGAGCCGCCGACCACCGCGCCACCCTCGATGGAGGTGATGTTCTTGTTGGGATGAAAGCTGAAACAGACCAGATCGCCGCTGCTGCCGATGCGCCGTCCGCGGTAGCTCGAGCCCATGGCCTGCGCCGCATCCTCGACCACGCGCAGCGCGTGCCGCCCGGCGAGCGCGTACACGCGATCGAGGTCGACCGGAAGGCCCGACAGGTGCACCGGCATGATGGCGCGGGTGCGCGCGCTGATCGCCGCCTCGGCCTGATCGAGGTCGATCGAGCGCGTCTCGAGATCCACATCGACGAACACCGGGCGCGCGCCGGTGCGCACCACGACGTTGGCGCTCGCCACGAAGCTCATCGCCGGCACGATCACCTCATCCCCGGCGCCGATGCCGCAAGCCAGCAGCGCGTGCTCGAGGCTGGCCGTGGCCGAGGTTTGCGTTCGCACCGGCCGACCGCCGAAGTACGCGGAAAGTGCCGCCTCGAAGGCTTGCACCTTCGGGCCACTGGCGAGCCAGCCGGAGCGTAATACCTCCGCCACCTCGGCGATGGTCTGCTCATCGATGCTCGGTCGGGTAAAGGGAAGAAAGGAGCTCATACCTTACGAACGCGCCACCAGCACCACGCCGAAAATGATCACCAGAATGCCCGCCACCCGCTCCAGATTGGGCGCCTCTCCAAGCAGCCACCACGCCAGGCCCACGTTGATGATGTAGCCGAGGGACAGCATGGGATACGCCTGGGTCACCGGCACCCTCGAGAGCCCGATGACCCACACGATCAGCGACACGCCGTAACAGCCTAGCGCGAACCACATCCACGGCACGGTGGCGAGCTCGAGCAGCCGCCTGGTGACGTTGACGCCCGAGCCGAACAGCGCGCCGGTATCGTCGGTGGCGGCCTTCAGAGCAAGCTGGGCCACCGCGTTCAGCAAAACGCCGCCGAACAGGAAGCCGAATACCGACCACTTCATCGTCGGCTCACCGCCACGGTGAAACTGTCCCGCCCGATCACTCGGCCCGGCAGGCCTTCCTTACGATAGCGCCGCCACACCGGGAGACCGAAGAACGCGACCGCATCATGACTCGCGTCCCAGCGCCGAACGAACTGCTGCGGTGTCGCGGTCATCAGGCCGGGCTGGAGCCTCTCCCCGTAACCCAGCTCCCCGGCGTAGCCCACCAGCGTCATCAGCCGGCCCAGGTACGGCGGGATGGTCTGCCGGTACTGGCCCACGCTGTAGAGCGCGGTACCGGGATGAACGTCGGGCTTTATTTCCTGCACCAGCTGATAGGCCGAACGCGAAGGCGGTATCACCGCGTACTCGCACAACAGCGCCTGCCAGACGAAGACGAACATCAGCATCACCACGAACATTCCGACGGGCGCGCGCTCCGCGCCCGCCTCGTCCGACGCCCGCGGCCCGGCCACCGCCGCGACGAGCGCCGCGACGATCGCGGCAACCGCCCAGGTAATCGCCGCACCCGGGATGAAGCCGTTGCGGTCGTGTGAATACACGAGCAGCCCCGCCGCCAAGAACACCGCCAGGCCCGCCGCGGTCCACGTTGCCCGGGCGATTCCGCCCGGCCGGCGCACGATGTACACACCGGTCAGCGCAGCCAGTGGCGGGAACATCGGCAGGATGTAGGTCGCGAGTTTCGAGTGCGACAGCGAGAAGAAGATCAGCGTCAGCACCGAGTACAGCAGCAGAAATTTCAGCGGCTTGAAGTGCGGCACCGGGCCCGGATCGGACCAGGTCGCGCGCGCCGCGCGCGCCAGCGGCAGCAGCCAGGCGAACGCGCCGATCACCAGGATCACGATGAAGTAGTACCACGGCTCGATGCGCCGCGCCCGATTGGTCAGAAAGCGCTCGAAATGCTGAACGATGAAAAAGTAGTGCGCGAACGTCGGATTGCGCAGCGACACCAGGACGAGCCAGGGCGCCCCGATCGCGACCATGATCGGTACCCCGAGCCCCGCGTGCAAGCGCCGCCAGGGACGCCCGTCCCGCTCCAGTACGGTGTAGCCGATCAGCGCCAGCCCTGCCAGCACGTACACCTCCAATCCCTTGGTCAGCAACGCCAGCGCCGCCAGCGCCCAGGACAGCAGCATCCAGTTACGTTCCGATTTCGAGCCCGGCTCGGCACATTGCCCGCGTGTGAACGCGAGCACCATCGCCGTCAGCCAGAAACACAAGCCCGCATCGAGCAGATCGAGGTGCGCGACGATACCGAAATACGGACTCATGGCCAGCAGAGCCACCGCGGCCAGCGCCGAGCGCCGGTCGTACAGCCGCGCGAGCCACGCATAGATCAGCGCCAGACAGCCGAACCCGAGCCCCACGGTCCAAAGCCGCGAGGTGAGATTACCCACGCCGAACACCGAGTAGATCGTCGCGGTCGCCCAGTACTGCAAGGCCGGCTTCTCGAAGTACTTCAGGCCATCGAGCCGCGGCGTCACCCAGTTGCCGGTGACGAGCATCTCGCGGGGAATCTCCGCGTAGCGGCCCTCATCCGGATCGAGCATCGGGCGGATCTGCATGGTGGCGAACCAGACCACCCCCAGCACGATCCACGCCCACCACCTGAGTCTGCCGGCGCGTGTGTGCGCTGTGCTCATGAATTCGCTTCCCCGCGCAACCGCCGCCTAAAGTCCACTCGCCGCCGCATTGAGCGGATCGAAGCTGCCGAGATTGACGTAGAAATCGATCGTACGGCGGATCGCGGTATCGAGGTCGGTATGGGGCTGCCAGCCGAGGTCGCGCTTGGCCGCTTGAATCGCCGGCACGCGCACCTGAATGTCCTGGTAGTACTTGCCGTAGTACTCCCCGGCGGAGACCTCGATGATCTGCGTGGCCTTGGCCGCGTCGCGCAGCTCGGGGAACTCCTGCGCGATGCGGATGGTCCGCTCGGCGAGCTCGCGGATCGAGACACAATTGTCCGGATTGCCGATATTGAAGATGCGCCGGGTCGCCCGTCCGTCGCGGTTCTCGAGAATGGTCAGCAGGCACTCGATGGCGTCATCGATGAAGGTGAAGGAGCGCTTCTGGCCGCCGCCGTCGACCAGTTTGAACGGCCGACGATACAGAACGTTGGAGAGAAACTGCGTGAACACCCGCGAGCTGCCCTCCTTGGGCTCTTCGATGTTGTCGAGATTCGGCCCGATGAAATTGAACGGCCGGAACAGCGTGTAGTCCAGGCTGTCGCGCACACCGTACGCGTAAATCACCCGGTCGAGAAGCTGCTTGGAGGCGGCGTAAATCCAACGTTGCTTGTTGATTGGACCGTACACCAGCGGGCTCGTCTCCTCGTCGAGTACCGCGTCCGGGGACATGCCGTAAAGCTCGGAGGTCGACGGAAACACCAGGCGCTTGCCGTACTTGACGCAGTGACGCACCACGGCGAGATTGGCCTCGAAATCGAGCTCGAAGACCCGCAGCGGGTGGGTGACATACTGGGCGGGGTTGGCGATCGCCACCAGCGGCACGACTACGTCGCACTTCTTGACGTGATACTCGACCCATTCCCTGTTGATGGTGATGTCGCCCTCGACGAAGTGGAAGCGGTCGTCCCGCGGCAGGTCGCCGAGCTTGTTGTCCGCCAGATCGATGCCGTAGACCTCCCAGTCCCGCTCGCGCAGGATCGCGCCCGTGAGCGCGCTGCCGATGAATCCGTTCGCTCCGAGAATCATGATCTTCAGTGCCATGGAAGTCCTTACGTGCCGCCGGTCGGCCCGATGCATAAAAAAACGCAATTTTACCAGCTTCCCGCCGGCAAGCGCGTGGACTTGGGCCCGGCGCGCGCCCGCTCACGGCGCGCGCCGGGGGCCCTCGGACGGCTCAGAAGCGCAGGCCCACCGTGATCGGCACGAACTCGGTGGGATCGGTGGTTTGTATGCGCTGATAGCGCGCTTCGACGAACAGCGTCTGCCCGTCGTGCAGCGCGAAATCGAGACCGACGCCAGCATTCCAGGAGAAGCGGGTGGCGGAGCCGCTGGCGACCTCCACCTGCCCGGGCACCAGACCGTACGCGCAGTAACCAAACCATGGGTCGCACAGGTAGGTGCCGAACGCCACGGTCTGCGTGAGACCGACATGCATGTGATCCACCCCGACTCCCACCAGCGTGAAGCCGGTGACCCGCGCAGAGATGGGCACCCGATATTCCGCGTCGACGTTCAGCCCGATCACATTGCCGAAGCCGCCGTCGATCTGGGTCTGATCCGCCGCCTCGTTGATGGCGATGAGGTTGCGCGTGGCGCTGAATTCACTGTAATCGACATCAGCCCGTAACGCGATGGGCACTGTCGGCCGCGGCTGCCAGGTCAGTCCCCCGCCGAGCGTCCACCCGCCCTGGAAGTACTGCGACGTGGTTCCAATGGTCGGGCTGTACCCCATGTCGAGATGCCAGCGCACGGGTTGCACGGGTCTGAAAGTTTGCTCGTAGTACGTCTGCGCCGACGCCTGAGCCGACAGGCCGAGGAGGATCAACGCCCCCAGCGGGTAAAGATAACGATTCATGTGATGAGCTCCTTACGGCGCCGCCTGGCGCCCCATCCCGCCGCCCGTGCCGCGCGCGCCAAGAGCGCTCACGCGACACGCAGCTTACGTTTGACCACTTGCGCGATGTCGTGCATCTCCTCGATGCCCAGCAGCATCGCACAACCAAAGAACGCGCCGACGCCTGTTACGATGACCACCAGCAGCCCGCCAAGTTTCGGCCAGAAGGCCTCTCCCGGCCAATTGGCGAGCAGCCAGCTCGAGCCGCCCCAGCAGATCAGCGCAAGTCCCGCACAGGCGACGCTCAGCCTCGCCAGTAGCCTCAGCATGGCGCGCGATTCGAGCCGACCGAGGTGCCGGCGCATCAGAGCATACAGCACCACGAAATTCGTCGTGGCCACGCACGCGGTCGAGAACGCCAGGCCCTGCGGGCCCCAGTGTAGCCGCATGGTCGTCAGCCAGCACAGCAGCACGTTGAGCCCCATGGCGCACAGGCTCACCACCATCGGAGTCTTGCGCCGATCAATGGCGTAGAAGGCGTTGACGAGCACCTTGAGCGCCGCATATCCGCACAGCCCGATGGCGTACAGGCGCAGCGCGTCGGCCGTCTCGAGCGCATCGTGCGCGCTGAAGCGGCCGTGTTGGTATAGCACCGAGACAATCGGGCCGGCGAGCATGATCAGGCCGATCGCCGCGGGCACCGTCATCAGCAGCACCAAGCGCAGACCGCGGGCGAGCTCGGTGCGAAACCCCTCGTGATTACCGGCCGCGGCCATCCGCGAGAGCATGGGCAGGGCCACCGTGCCGAGGGCTACCCCGAACATACCGAGCGGGAACTGCATGAGTCGAAAAGCGTACTGCAGCCAGGTGATCGGTCCGTTGCCGAGTAACGATGCGAACCCGGAATTCACCACGACGTTGACCTGCACCGAGCTCGCGGCGATCAGTGACGGGCCCATGATCAATAGGATCGCCTTGACCCTCGAATCCCGCCAGCGGAAATCCGGCCGGAACCGGTAGCCAAACCGCCGCAGCCGCGGGATCTGCACCCCCAGTTGCAGCAGTCCGCCGATGAGAGTGCCGAGCGCCAGCCCCACGGTGGCCTTGGGACCGAAGTGCGGATCGAGCCACCAGCCCAGACCCGCCCCGGCGATGATGGTGCCCAGATTGAAGAAGGAGGACGCCAGCGCGGGAATGCCGAATACGTTGCGCGCGTTCAGCATGCCCATGACAAGGGCCGCGAGCGACACGATCAGGATGAACGGATACATGATCCGCGCCAGCTCGACGGTCAGCGCCGCCTTGGCGGGACTGAACCCCCAGCCGAGCATCGCCACCAGCCACGGCGCCAGTGCAATGCCCAGCAACACCAGCCCGCTGATGACGATGACCGCCAGCGTGAGCACCTTGTTGGCCAGCTGCCAGGCGGACTGCTCGCCTTCGCGCAGCAGCGTCTTGCTGAAGGTGGTGACGAAGGCGGTCGACAGCGCCCCTTCGCCCACCAGATCGCGCAGCAAGTTCGGAATGCGAAAGGCGGTGATGTATGCGTCCATGAGCCGCCCGCCGCCGAACAGCGTGCCGAACACGATCAAGCGCACCAAGCCCAGCACCCGGCTGCACAGCACCGCGAGGGCGATCAGGACGGCGCCGCGGGTATTGAGCTTCTCGCCCGGCGCGCTTGCGGGCACAGGTGGTTCAGTGGAGGCCATCGGGTGGTCTCAGCGAAGCGCAACGGCCGGCGATCCCGCCACCACCGCCTCGAATTCACCGTACCCGCCCCGCAACCGCGGAGTTCGCACCGCCAACGCGCCGATCATCTGCATCCGCCTGCTTTCGTCGCCGACCGCGGCGCACCGCCGCCGCGCGCGCAAGCATACCGGCCGGCACAGGCCGGCGCGAGCCGGCGGCTCGGCGGTCAGCTCTAGCGCTCGGTCACCTCGACTCAGAGGCCCTGCTCGCACGTCAGGCGCGTGCTGCCGCTGAGCGGCTCGGCGCCCTCGGCAAAGGCCCGTCATTACACGCCCTAGAGGCGCACCACGAAGCGGCCCCTTGCCTGCCCCGCAACCAGCGCCTCAGCCGCCTCGGGCACGGACTCGAGGCCGATGACCGCGCGGACGATTCGCTGCTCGATCCCGGCCGGCCGCCACGGCCCGGCGAGCTGCCCCCATACCGCCAGACGCCAGGCGCGCGGCACCTGCACCGAGTGGATCCCCAAGAGGCTGACGCCGCGCAGGATGAGCGGCATGACCGTGCCGGTGAGCGCCGGCGACTGCGCGAGCCCGATGCAGGCGATATTGCCCCAAGGCTTGACGGTGCGTGTCAGATATGCCAGCACCTCGCCGCCGAGGTTGTCCACCGCCCCGCCCCAAACAGCCTTCTCGAGCGGCTTGCGGCCCAGATCCAGGTCCGCCCGCTCGATCACCTCATCGGCGCCGAGCTCGCGCAGAAACGCGCCGGCCTCCGGCTTGCCGGTGATCGCCGCGGTGGCGAAGCCCGCGCGCTTCAGCAGCGCAAGCGCGATGCCCCCGACGCCGCCGGTGGCGCCGGTCACCGCGATGGGACCGTGCCCGGGATCCTGGTGGTTCTCGAGCATGCGCCTCAGCGCCAGCGCGGCCGTGAAGCCCGCGGTTCCGAGCGCCATTGCCTCGAGGAGGCTCAGTCCCGGTGGCAGCGGAACGAGCGCCTCGGCGGGCACGCGTGCATATTCAGCGAATCCCCCGTCCAGCCACTCCCCCAGCCCGGCGCCGGTGGCCAGCACCCGGTCTCCCGGCTTGAAGGCCGCGTCGTCGCTGCGCTCGACCACTCCGGACAAATCGATGCCCGCAACCCGCGGGTACGTGCGCAGGATTGCGCCCCGGCCGGTCACCGCCAGCGCGTCCTTGTAATTGAGCCCCGAGAAGGCGACCCGCACGAGAACCTCGCCCGGGGTCAAGTCCTCGAGGGTCACCGACTCTAGGGATGCGGAGGCTCCGCTCGGGGTCTGATGGACGCGTAAGGCCTTGAAGGACGTCATGACGGAGGTGCTCGGGGGCAGACTCCTAATTCTATCGACGTGGCTCCCGTTGCGGTTCCCGGATTACCCGTAACGCAAAACATGGATAATTACCCGTCGATGCCGTAGTGTAACTACCTTGTTTTTCAATCACTTGGATGGCGAACATGAGTCAGGCGCTCATCTGTGATGCGATCCGCACACCTTTTGGACGCTATGGAGGTGTGCTGGGAGATGTCCGCACGGACGACCTCGCGGCCGTGCCGATACGCGCTCTGCTCGAACGGCACCCCCGAGTCGACTGGGCCAGCCTCGACGACGTTTACGTCGGCTGCGCCAATCAAGCCGGCGAGGACAACCGCAATGTGGCGCGCATGGCGGTCCTTCTGGCCGGACTGCCGGAGAGTGTGCCCGCCTCGACCGTGAACCGACTGTGCGGCTCGAGCCTCGACGCCGTGGCCATCGCGGCGCGGGCGATCGCAGCCGGCGAGGCGCATTTGATGATCGCCGGCGGTATTGAGAGCATGACGCGCGCGCCCTACGTCCTGGGCAAAGCGAACACGGCGTTCGAGCGCGGCGCCAGGCTCGAGGACACCACGCTGGGATGGCGATTCGTCAACCCGATCATCCGCAGCCGCTTCGGCATCGACTCCATGGCCGAGACCGCCGAGAATCTCGTCGCCGAGCGCGGTATTTCCCGAGCCGATCAGGATGCCTTCGCCCTTCGCAGCCAGCAACGCTATGCGCGCGCCCATGCGTGCGGGTTCTACGAGCGCGAAGTCGTCCCGGTCATCGTGACTCGCCCCAAGCAGCCCCCGCAGCAGTTCTCGCAGGACGAGCACCCACGGCCGCAGACCACGCTGGAGGCGCTCGCCCGTCTCAAAGGCGTCGTGCGCCCCGAGGGCTCGGTCACCGCCGGCAACTCCTCGGGCATCAACGACGGCGCCGCCGCGGTGTTGCTGGCGAGCGAAGCAACGGTACGGCGCTTCAGCCTCACGCCCCGCGCCCGAGTGATCGGCAGCGCCGTGGCCGGCGTGCCCCCGCGCATCATGGGCATCGGGCCCGTTCCGGCGACGCGCAAGCTGTTGCACCAGACCGGCACATCGCTCGCAGAGATCGATTTCATCGAGCTCAATGAGGCATTCGCCGCGCAGTCGTTGTCGGTACTGCGCGAACTCGGTCTGCCCGATGACGCCGGGCACGTGAATCCCAATGGCGGCGCGATCGCGATCGGTCACCCCCTCGGGGCCAGCGGAGCGCGGCTCATCGCCACGGCGCTCAATCAACTCGAAGCCGCAGGCGAGCGGCGCGCCCTATGCACCATGTGCATCGGCGTCGGCCAGGGCATCGCGTTGCTGATCGAGCGCCTGTGATGCGCCGAGCTTGACGCACGAGCGCCTCAGACGACGCGCACGCGCAATGGCTCCAGACCGATGACACTCGCCTCCATCAGATCGCCCCGCTCAACGGCGCCCACCCCGGCAGGCGTGCCGGTGAACACGAGGTCACCGGGCGCAAGCGTCCAAGCGGCCGACAGGTGCGCGATGATCTCCGGCACACTCCAGATCATCTGCGCTATCGCGCTGCGCTGACGCTCGACGCCGTTGACGTTCAACGCGATCACCGCCGCGCCGATCTGCGTCACCTGCGACTGCGGAGTGATCGGTCCAATCGGTGCGGCGTTCTCGAACCCCTTGCCGATGCACCACGGACCCGAGCGCTTCTTCATCTCGGCCTGCAAATCACGCCGGGTCATATCGAGACCGACGGCATAGCCGAACACATGCCGCCGCGCCTCGGCGGGCGAAATGTCACACCCACCCTCACCGATCGCCACGACCAGCTCCACCTCGTGGTGAAAGTCGTGCGTCAGGGTCGGATACGGCAGCCGCCCCGCCTCCCCGGACTCGACCGGCAGCAATGCGTCCGCCGGCTTCATGAAGAACACCGGCGGCTCGCGCCCGGTACGGCCCATCTCCTGGGCATGGGCCAGATAGTTCGAGCCCACACAATAGATGCGATGCACGGGAAAGCGCCGGGCGCTGCCGACGACCTGCGCGCTCGTTATGCGCGGCGGAATGATGACGTAATCCATGGAGCACAGCGTAACACGCGGGCGCGACCCAATCCGCCGCGTTACAGCCGCCCGCTCAGCAATCGCGCCGGCAACAATACGATGGCCCGCAGCAACTGGAATACACCATCCACGGCTATTCCGAGCAACCGCAGAGGCAGCAGCAGCAACCACAGGATCGGCCACACGAGCAGCGCCAGCACGGCCAGCGGCCAGCACAACACGAAGAGAATCAGCCAGAGCAGCAGCTTCGCCACCGCGCCACGCTAGCGCCATCCCGTGCCGGGGGCAAGTCGGCACCGCCGCACGCCCATCGAGACAGCCCCCGCGCCGGCTCGCTTCGTCGCGGTTGCGGAGGAGTTCGCCGCAAAACCCGCCGCACCGCCGGCCATCCGCATCCCCCGCGCGAACCGATGCGGCATCATAGCGGCTTCGCGCTCCCGTGAATTTAGTCCACCAAGACCGGGCCCGCGCGCTGAAGGAGCACCTGAATGAAGTCTGTCATTCCAGTCGCGACGCTTGTCTCGCTCGCAGCGTGCGCGGCGTGTCTCACGACGGCGTTCGCCGCCGGCCACACCCTTCGGCCCGCCGACGCGACGTCGGCCTCGAGCCTGTTCACGCCCCGCGCGGTGAAGAGCTACGGCACCGTCACGGTCAACGGACGCAAGATCGCCTACGAAGCGGTGGCCGGGACCCTCATCGTGCATCCATCTCACTGGGACGACGCCGCGACACCGGCCACAGGCAAGCATGCTCTTGGCATGGCCGATGGCCCGCCTGTCGCCTCGATATTCTACGTCGCGTATTTCAAGCGAGGCGTAGCGGCTCAGGATCGGCCGATCACGTTCCTCTACAACGGCGGGCCGGGATCCTCGAGCGTATGGCTGCACATGGGCGCCTACGGTCCGGTGCGGGTCGTTACCAACAGCGATACACACACGCCGCCGGCGCCCTATCACCTCGTCAACAACCAATACAGCCTGCTCGACGCCTCTGATCTGGTGTTCATCGACGCTCCGGGAACCGGCTACAGCCGCGTCGAAGGCAAGGGAAAGGACAAGGCGTTCTATGGAGTCGATCAGGACGCCCATGCGTTCGCCTCGTTCATCATGCAGTTTCTCTCGCGCTTCCACCGCTGGAACTCCCCGAAGTACCTGTACGGAGAAAGTTACGGCACACCCCGATCGGCCGCGCTGATCTACGACCTCGAGGTCAACGACGACGTCGACTTCAACGGCGTGATCATGCAGTCGCAGATTCTGAACTTCGACCTCAGCGCGGATGACCCGCAGCACAATCCGGGCATCGAGCTGCCGTACGAGATCGCGCTGCCGTCCATGGCCGCCACCGCGTGGTATCACCACGTTCTGCCCGCCGAGCCCGCTCATCTCAGGCCGTTCCTCAAGAAAGTGGAGCGGTTCGCCATGGGGCGCTACGCCGATGCGCTCGCGCAGGGCGCCGACCTGCCCCGCGCGCAGGAGCACTCGATTGCCGAGCGGATGCACCGGTACACCGGACTTCCGGTCCCCTATCTGCTGAAAGCCGACCTGCAGGTCAGCGGTCTGATGTTCGAGCAGGAGTTGCTCAACTCGTACGACGAGACAACCGGCCGGCTCGACACCCGTTTCGACGGACCGTCGATAAATCCGCTCAACGAGCACGCTCAGTACGACCCACAGGCAGCCGCCATCAGTTCGGCGTATGTGGCGGCGTTCAATACATATGCGAGCGCCGACCTGCACTACAAGACCAGCCTGGAATACCTGCCGGAGATCAACATACCCGACTGGCAGATGAAGCATCGCCCGCCGAATGCCTCCATGAAACTGCCAATCGACGTCAACGTCATGCCCGACCTCGCCTATGCGATGAAATACAATCCGGATCTGAAGATCATGCTGAACGGCGGCTACTTCGATCTGGCCACCCCGTTCTATGAAGGCTGGTACGAGATGCATCACCTGCAGATACCGCGGCGCCTGGACAAGAACATTCAGTATCATTACTACAAGTCCGGACACATGATCTACGTGCGGGTCGCGGACCTGAAGAAGCTTCATGCCAAC
>DAIDUQ010000042.1:0-4277 GCA_027456605.1 Steroidobacteraceae bacterium
ATGTACTGGCCGCCGGTCAATTACGACCGGCACTATCCTTGGTATCTGGGGAGCATTCCGACGGGGGCCGTCATGCTGAGCTTCAGCGGCGTGCCGTACTACTACATCAATCGGGTGTACTACACATGGAGCCCGTATTACCAGGGCTACGTGGTGACCGATCCCCCGCCGGTCGCGAATAACGGCGCGGGGCCGCAGGCATCGACCCAGACGTATACGGCGGGCGGTGGAAGCGGCGTGCTCAGTCTGCGGGTGACGCCGCAAAAAGGGCAGTCGCGACAGCAGACTGCGAACGATCAGTACGCATGCCACAAATGGGCCGTGGCGCAAAGTGGCTTCAACCCGATGAGGCCGGCGCAGGATGCTAACGCCTCGGCGCACGTGCGCGCCGGTTACCAGCGGGCAATGATCGCCTGCCTGCACGCGCGCGGCTACAGCGTCCAGGGAGGGGGCGCCGGGAACTAAGCGAGCGGGCCGACTGTTCGGCGTTCGGGACATCGGCGAGAATGTGCCGATGTCCCTGCAACCGACACACTCGAGCGCCGCGGAGAGTCACCGGCGGGAGACCGGTACGGGCCCGTCCGTACTGGTCTGCCGACCGAATACGCGGCTCGGTAATACCGTTCTCTTGACCCCGCTGATCGAAGAGCTGCAGACCAATCTGCCGAACGCCCGCATCGACGTGCTTTCGGCCTGCCCCGCGGCTCACGAGGTATTCGAAGGGTTCCCGGGCGTGTATCGCGTGCACGAACTGCCGCTTCGTGGCGTGCGCCACCCGTTGCGCTATGCGGGGACTCTGCTGCGCGTGTGTCGCGTCGGATACGATATCGTGATTGACCCGTGCCAGAACTCCTGGACGGCGCGCTTTCTCACGCGGTGGATTCCGGGGCGATTGAAGGTCGGCTTCACGCACCCGCGTCGCAAGCGGGGTCTCGATGTCAGCATTCCGTTCAAGGACGCGCCGCGGCACATGGGTGCGTATCCGGTGTACCTGGTTCGCCGTGTGCTGTTTGACCTCGACCCTGAGGCCTCACGCGCCGAGGAGGCGACCCTCACCGTGCATCTGTCGCCGGCTGAGCGGCAACTCGGCCGGCAGGAAATCGACCGCCTGGCCGGTGATGAGGCGCGGGGTCCGGTGATCGCGGTGGCGACGCATGCCACCGGTGCCAAGCGCTTCGCGCTTCCCTGGTGGCGGACAATGATTGGGCGGCTGCGCGAATTCGCGCCGCAATCCCGCTTCATCGAGATTCGCCCGCCCTCGGGCCATGCGTCGCTGCCGGAGCTTCCTGGATTTTCCTCGCGGCGTGCGCGTCAAGTGGCCGCGGTGATCGATGCGGCGGATTGCTTCGTATGCGCGGACTCGGGCCTCATGCACCTCGGGGCGGCAACCGACACCGTCACGGTTGGTCTGTTCAAGGTGACGCTGCCGCAGATGTATGCTCCGCGCCGCGGGCGCAGCTGCGCTCTGGCGGCGAGCGACGCGGAGCCTGAGGCGACCGCGGCGCGCATCGCGCAACTTCTCGGCCGAGGCGCGTGATGCTGCATTCGCTGATCATTCCGGTCACCCCATTCCAGCAGAACTGCTCCCTGATCTGGGACGAGAAGGGGCGCGCCGCCTATGTCGATCCGGGTGGGGAGCTGCCGCGGCTGCTCGAGCAGGCCGATCGGCGCGGCCTGACGCTGACAAAGATCCTGTTGACGCATGCGCATGTCGATCATTGCGCGGCAACGGCGGAGCTTGCCCGCGCGCGCCGCCTGCCGGTCGAGGGACCGCAGCGCGCCGACCGCTTCTGGATCGAGGCGCTGCCCGTGGCGGCGGCGCAGTTCGGCCTGCCTCCGGCCGAGGCGTTCGAGCCGGATCGCTGGCTCGAGGACGCCGATACGGTCAGTGTCGGGGAAGAGCTGTTCGAGGTATTGCACTGCCCCGGGCACACGCCGGGCCACGTGGTTTTCTTTCATCCCGCGTCACGATGCGCGTGGGTCGGCGATGTCCTGTTCGCCGGCTCGATCGGCCGGACCGATTTCCCGCGGGGCGACCACGCGGCATTGATCAGATCCATTCGCGAGAAGCTGTTTCCCCTCGGCGATGACGTGCGTTTCGTCCCGGGTCACGGCCCGGTGTCGACCTTCGGCGCCGAGCGGCGCACCAACCCCTTCGTGGCCGATCGCCTGTTCGTGTCTCCCTGAGCTGCGCGGGCAACCGTGCACGGAGGCGGCAGGTGCTCACGGCGCGGGGCGAGCGCCGCTCGGGGCGCGCAGCCGGCGGATCAGTGGCGGCAGCAGGGCCACGCATGTCAGTAGAGCCAGGGCCAGCAAGCCCGTCTTGATCAGGCCGGCGTTGCCGGCTGCCGCCTCTCGCCCGGCATAACCCAGGTAGGTGTAGGCGAGAGTGGCCGGCAGCATTGCGATGTACGAGACGATGACGTAGCGCGAGAGCCGGATGCGGGTCAGCCCGAGGGCGTAGTTGAGCAGGTTGAACGGTATGAGCGGCACCAGGCGCACGAACGCAACGAACCGCCAGTCCTCACGCTCGACGCCGGCCACGATCTGCTCGGCGCGCGTGCCGATTCGTGCGCGCACCCAGTCAGCGGCCAGGTAGCGGGCTGCCAGGAAGGCTCCGGTCGCCCCAATGGTCGCACCGGTCAGGCTGTAGAACGTGCCGGCCACGGGCCCGAACAGCGCCCCGCCGGCAAGCGTGAGCAAGGACCCGGGGGCAAAAGCCACGGTGGCCATCGCATACAGCGCCATGAAGGCGAGCGGCGCCCAGGGACCCGCCCTGTGAATCGCCCGGGTGAGCGCCTGAGCGTCGAGTTCGCCGCGATGCATGACGACCCAAACCGCTGCGGCGCCGAGCGCCATCACGAAAAGCAATCTTTGCCAACGTGCGCGGGTCACGAGGTGCGCGGTCGGCCGCGGCGGTCGCTGCGGCGCTTGGGGGCGGCGCCGATGAACGGCATGGCAAGCATGCGCGGTAGATTGGCACACTTGCGCGGCTGCCGGAAGGTGGCGATGCAGAGGGTCATGCTCCGGGACGGCACGTGCGCCGCTTGCGCTCGGGGCGCAGGCCGGCCGCGTGCAGCAGGCGCATTCCCACTTGGACGATGGTGTCGATCACAGGGACCAGTTCCTCGCCCAGGGGAGACAGGGCATATTGGACCGAGGGCGGCGAGGCGGGCGCCACAGTGCGGATCACGACGTGCTTGGCTTCGAGCTCGCGCAGCCGGGCGCTCAGCATCTTCGGGGAGACACCGGGAATGTCCTTGAGCAGCTCGCCGAAGCGACGCGCTCCACCGCTCAGCTGCCAAATGACATTGGGTGTCCACGCGCCCCCGAGCAATGCCATGCAGGCGCTCATCGGGCAGCCTTCCGGCAGCAACCGGGGATCGTGAGCAGGGGGCTGGCGGGTCACATGCGTGTTCTCTACCGAAAGGACAGTACACCCTCGAAATTACTATACGTAATGTACTATAAAATTGTAAGTGCGGTAACTGGGGGCGCCCGACCGGGGCCTCACCTTCCCTAGGAGATTGCGATGAAACTGTTCTATGCAAGCGGTGCCTGCTCGCTCTCGCCACACATCGTTGCGCGCGAGGCCGGTATCGCGCTCGAGCTGCAGAAGGTCGATCTGAAGACCAAAACGATGACGACCGAGGGCGACTATCTGGCCATCAACCCCAAGGGCTACGTTCCGGCCCTGCAGCTCGACAACGGGGAGCTGCTCACCGAAGGGCCCGCGATCGTACAGTATCTGGCCGACCTGAAGCCGCAAACGGGCTTGGCGCCGCCGGCCGGGACGCTGCCGCGCTATCGCCTGCAGGAGATGCTCGGCTACATCAATTCGGAGCTGCACAAGACCTACTCGCCGCTGTTCAATCCGGCGACCCCCACCGAGACCCGCGCGGAGCGCGAAGCGTACCTGCGCCGCCGCTATGCTCTGGTCGAGAAGCAGCTCGAGGCCGGCAAGTATCTCTTCGGCGAACCCTTCACGGTTGCCGATGCGTACCTGTTCACCGTGACGAATTGGGCACGGATGGTCAACTTCAGCCTCGCCGAGTTCCCGAACGTGCGTGCCTTCCAGGAGCGCGTGGCCGGCCGTCCGGCAGTTCAGGCCGCGATGCGCGCAGAAGGTCTGATCAATTGACGTCCTCCTCGTCCTCAGCCTTCTCAGGCTGCCGCTTTAGCGGAAAGGGCGAGGATTCCTTCTGCAAGACGGCGACGTCCCGCCGCGAGAATGTTCCGCGCCGAGTTGATGTCACGGTGATGAACCGCGCCACACT
>DAIDUQ010000043.1:0-8616 GCA_027456605.1 Steroidobacteraceae bacterium
TGGTCGCCGGCCTCGTCATATCGTTTCTTGTTATCGTCGTCGTGAAGGGAGAACCCTTGAGCGGCGAGTCCAAGGGTCGACAGCGGATACGGCGGAATCCGGAAACGCTGCTGAGATATTTCAAGATCTCATCTTGCTCGATATCCTCGCTGCTGATCCTGTTGTCTATTCCGTTAGTGCTGCAATGGGTGCCGAAGAATGCATTTTACGGATTCCGTGTGCCAAGCACGCTGACGGGTTCTGGCGCGCATTGGTTCTATGTGAATGAAGTGGCCGGAGCGGCTGGAATTGCCGCAGGGGTGCTTTCTATCGCTTTCGCCTTGCTGGTCGTCGACCGGCTCGGGGTGTCCGCAGTTGTCAAAGGTCGCGCGGTGCTGATTGTGACCATCGTACTGACCTTGGCCGCGATGATCCCGCCCTTCCTCGTGCGCTAGTACGCCGCCGATGGCGGTTCGACCGCGGCGGCGTCCCGCCCGCCGTCACGGCTTGGCGGCCGCGTGCTTCGCCAGCAGTGTCGCGAGCGCGCACGATGCCAGCCGGGTTCGGGTATCGTCGGCGCGACTGGTGAGCATGATCGGCACGCGTGCCCCGAGCACGATGCCGGCCAGCTTGGCGCCGGCCAGGTACTCCAACTGCTTGGCCAGCATGTTGCCCGCTTCGACGTCCGGTACGACGAAGATATCGGCACGGCCGGCCACGGGCGAGGCGATGGACTTGGCCGCGGCCGCCTCGCGCGATACGGCGTTGTCGAACGCCAGTGGTCCGTCGAGCACGCCGCCGGTGATCTGACCCCGATCGGCCATCTTGCACAACGCCGCGGCGTCGAGCGTGGATTTGATGCGGGCGGTCACCAATTCCACGGCGGACAGGATGGCTACGCGCGGCGTGCGGACCCCGACGGCGCGCGCCAGGTCGATCGCGTTCTGAACGATGTCGCGCTTCTCGTCTAGAGACGGGTAGATGTTGACTGCGGCGTCCGTGATGAACAAGAGCCGGGGATAGCGCGGCGTGTCCATCACGAACACGTGACTGACGCGGCGCTCCGTGCGCAGCCCGCTTTCGGGGTCGACCACGCAGTGCATCAATTCGTCGGTGTGCAGCGCGCCCTTCATGATCGCGTCGACTTCGCCGCGCCGAGCCATCTGCACCGCGCAGGCCGCGGCGGCATGGCTGTGCTCGGCCGGCGTGATGGCGCAGGCGGTCAGATCGAGACGCGCTTTCCGGGCGGCGGCGCGGATCCGCCGTTCCGGGCCGATCAGTATCGGCACGATCAGGCCGGTGCGGGCCGCCTCGAGCGCTCCGCTCAGTGAGATCGGCTCGACCGGGTGCACCACCGCCGTGCGCAGCGGCGCAAGGCGGCGCGCCTTCGCGAGCAGATGATCGAGGCGATGGGGAATGTCCGGCTCTCTTGCATGGGCTGCAGAGCGTCTGTGGCTCGTCATACGTTCGGTCATCGAGCGGGTTCTCCGTGCGCGTGCAGAAGACTCGATTGCGCGGCACGCTCCCGCGCGGGCGGCTTCGGGCGGGACGCCAGCGGATCATCGGGGTCCACGGTATCCGATTTCCATGTGCTCTGTGGGCGTCTCGGGTTCGGGCCGACCCGCGGCGGCGCAGGTAGCGAACGGCGGCCTCCAGGGACCCGATCATACCGGCGCCCGGCGCCGTACGCACTCCGCCGACCGGATTCGGCGCGCAGACTCGGGGTCCATCGGGGTCACGGGCGGGTCCGGCACCGGTGGCTCTGCGGCCGAAGCCCGCAGACGGCGGCTGATTCAAACTGCCAGGCCGGCGCGCTGGGTCGGGCGGGCCATGGCGTTGACTTGACTTCCTCTTGGTCGCTTGTATGTTCATGCACGTGGCCGGGCTTGTGGACTCGGCCTTCTGGAAACACCTGGAACAGCGAGTCTTGGGGGTTTTGCCCGAGAACCTCGAAGGTCAGGTCAGTGGGAGAGTCTTCCGGCTTCGAGCGGAAGAAGATCCAGATCGGGAAGGATGCGATTGCGGCGCGTTGGTGGACCGCGACTTGTCTCGTTCCAGCAGCGCGGAAACCGCAGAGCCGCCCGGCCCGATCCAAGCGCGTGGCGCGACCGATCGCCGCAGCATGCAAACTGACTCAGGAGTGCCGCCCGTGCGAGCCAAGGCATCGATATCCCAGTTCATCGCGGTGCGTGTGCGGGGCGCGCGGCTCGAGCGCGGCGGCCGCGCCATCCTGCGCGAGGTGAGCTGGTCGATCCGCCCGGGCCAGCGCTGGGTCCTGGTGGGGGCGAACGGCGCCGGCAAGACGCAGCTTCTGAAGCTCGTGGCCGGATCGGTGTGGCCGACGCCCGATCGGCCCGGCGTGCGCGAGTATGTCTGGCGGGGCGAACGGTGGCGCACACCGCAGGAGGTGCGCGAGGAGATCGCATATCTCGGCCCGGAGCTCCAGGACAAATACGCGCGCTATGGCTGGAATCATACCGTCGAACAGGTGGTGGCGACCGGCGTGCACCGTTGCGACATTCCATTGCGGCAGCTCGATGAGCGTGAACGCCGGCACGTGGTGCGGACGCTGCGGCGCCTGCGCATCGCGGCGCTGTCCACGCGCCGATTCCTGACACTGTCCTATGGCGAGCGCCGTCTGGCGCTGCTTGCGCGCGCGCTCGCCTCCCGTCCAAAGCTGCTGCTGCTCGATGAGCTGTTGAGCGGGCTCGACGAGCAGAACCGCGCCCGGGCATTGCGCTGGCTGGAGAGCACAGCCGGGGCCGCGCTGCCTTGGGTGCTGGCGACCCACCGCGCGGAAGAGGTGCCCTCGTCGGCTACGCATGCGTTGATTCTGGAGCGTGGAAGGGTCCTCTACAGTGGCCCGCGCCGGCGCGCGCCGCTTGCCCGCCGCCTGCAGGAGGGAGCGCGCCGAGCGGCGGCAGGTCCGTCGGCGCGCGCGCCGGCAATGGCGGATCGATCGTCCGGCCGGGTGCTCGTGCGCCTGACGGATGCGAGTGTCTATCTCGATGAGCATGCTGCGCTGCACGAAGTGACGATCACCATACGCGCGGGCGAGTGCTGGGTCGTGCACGGTCACAACGGCTCGGGAAAGACGACGCTGCTGCGAACGCTCTACGGCGATCATGGAGTTGCCGCGCAGGGACGGATCGAGCGCGCCGGCATCCGTGCCGGGGTTCCTCTGCACACCTTTCAGCGACGCGTTGGTCTGGTTGCGCCGCATCTGCAGACCGATCATCCGCAGTATCTGACGGTCGCAGAAGTCGTTCAATCGGGCCGCCATGCGAGCATCGGACTCAATGCGGCGCCGAGTGCGGCCGACCGTGCCGCGGCCCGCCGCGCCATGCGCGAATTCGCTCTCCTGCCGCTCGCGACGCGCACGCTGCGCGAGCTTTCCTATGGGCAACTGCGCCGGGCGCTGTTCGCGCGCGCCTGGGTGCGCAGGCCGGCTCTCCTGGTGCTCGATGAGCCGTTTGCGGGGCTGGATGTGTCCACCCGCGAGGATCTGCGCGCCCGTGTGGAGCGGCTCGCAGCCGAGGGGATCGCCGTGGTCATGACGGCTCATCGACCATCCGAGTGGCCCCGCTGTGTGACGCACGAGCTGGAGCTGGCCGGCGGCAAAGTGCGCTATGTTGGTCCGGCGCGGCTCAGTCGAGCGTCATCTCGGTCTCGAAGACCGCCACGGCCTGGCCGATGATCCAGACCGCGGAGACGGCGCCCTCGGTCATCTCCAGCTCGATCTCCACACGTCCGGGCCGGTGGAGCCAGCGACCCTGGACGCCGGTGAAGGCCGCCTTGTGCCGATCGTGCGCGAGCAGTCCCTGCTGGACGAGATATACCCCGAGGAGCCCGTGAGCGTTGCCGCTCACCGGGTCCTCGCCGATCCCGAGGGCCGGACAGAACATGCGCGCCTCGGTCAGCGGATCACTTCCCGGAGGATGCAGTGCGAACACGAAATAGCCCGCGGCGCCGATCTGCGCCGACAGGGTGGTCAAGCGGGACATGTCGGGCTTCAGTTGGGCGAGCGGCCCAGCGCCGCGCACGCCGACCAGCAGACGCGTACTGCTCGTGCCGGCGACGCGCAGCGGACAGCGCGGATCCAGATCGTCGCTGGCGAGCGCCAGCGCATCGAGCACGGCAAGCCGCTCGCGGGTGTTCAGCTCGCGTCCGAGGGGCGGCGGATTCTGGCGGATCGCGATCTTGCGCGCGGCATCCCGGCCACGGACCTCGATCTCGACGATGCCCGCCTTGGATTTCTGCCGGGTCCGCGTCCCCCCGCCGGCGCGCATCGACAGCACGTGATGAGCGGCAACGGTCGCGTGTCCGACGAATCCGGCCTCGGTCCGCGGGGTGAAGAAGCGCGCCCTGACGTCGTGGTCCGGACCATCGGACGCGAACAGGAACGCCGTGTCCGCATTGTTCAGTTCGCGCGCGATGGCCAGCATCTGCGCATCGGTCAATTCATCGGCCTCGAGCACGACACCGGCCGGATTGCCCGTGAAACGCTCGAGGGTGAAGGCGTCCACTTGGTGGATCTGGATCTTGCGGGTCATCTGCAGCCTCTGTCGCCTCGCCCATGGTGGCTTGTGGCGAAGGGCCGCCATTTTAGCCCATCGGTCGCGGATAGGTAGAATGTGCGCCCGGATGGACGTCGGCGTCGAAATCAGCCTGTATCCGCTCACGGAGCGTGCCGCGCCCCTGATCCATGATTTCATCGAACGGCTGTCGGTCCACAAGGAGCTGAAAGTCGTGCCCGGCAGCCTCAGCACACAGGTGTACGGCGAATTCGAGCAGGTCTTCACGGCCGTGCGTGAGGCCGTGCGCGGGACGCTCGAGGCACGGCAGGCCGAGGGTGGCCGGGCGGCGGTCGTGCTGAAGGTGCTCGGGCCGCTCTAGGACCGGTTGCGCGAGCCGTCGTGCCGGGGCCTGCTCGAGGTGCGGGGTCTCGGCCGGCAGTGCTGGCGCGCGATCTGACCGGGTCTGGCGCACGCTGCGCCGTCCTCGCTCCGCGTGAGGCTCGGGGTGGGTCGCTGCCCGGCCGTACGCCGCGCGCGGCTCATTTGCCGGGTGGCGCAAGCGGCACCGACCCGGCACACTAGCGGATTCAAACGTGTGATTTTCCTGGACGAGTCCCGGAGAGAGGGGGTTGAATGGCGGTGCTGAGAGTGATCGATCGCGACGGCACGGAGCATCGGGTCGATGGCAAGGTCGGCTTGAAAGTCATGGAGACGCTGCGGGAGCTGGAGTATGGAGTGGCGGCGATCTGCGGCGGCATGTGCTCGTGCGCCACGTGTCACGTCTATGTCGATCCCGACTGGCGGGATCGTCTTCCGCAGCCGATGGCCGACGAGAGGGAGCTGCTGAGCGATCTTACGCACTATGAGGAGAATTCACGATTGTCGTGCCAGATCGAGCTCACCCCCGAGCTCGATGGTCTGCGGGTCACGATCGCGCCGGATGAGTAAGGGCGTCATGCTGGAGGATCTGTCGTGGTCGCGATAATCGCCGCACTCGCGCTCGGCGGCGCGATCGTCCTCGCCATCCTCTACGTGCGGGTGCGCGGGGCGCTGACTCAGGGACGCCGCCACCACGACGATTGGGACGAAATGATGATCAAGCGGCTGCGTGACCAGGGCTATCATCCATTCAACGAGTACCCGGTCGACTACTTTCTCGCACTGCGCGACGAAGCCACATGCGACCGGGTGCGCGCGCGGCTCGAGGCGGAAGGGTTCTCCGTCGACGTCAAGTCGATCGAAGGGGAAAGCGATCTGCCCTACAGCCTGCACGCCTCTCGAACCATGCGGCTGATCGTGCCGGACATCCAGGCGCTCAGCCAGCGGATGCGGGGGCTGGCCGAGGAGTTTCAGGGACGTTACGACGGCTGGGCCGCCTAGGCCCTCGCGCCGGCGTCATTTTTTCTTCTCCGCCTGGCGCTTGACGGCTTCGGCGGCCGCGGCGGCCACCGCCGGATCGCCCAGATAGCGGCTGCCGCGCGAGTTGAGCTGATCGTCGAGTTCATAGAGCAGGGGGATACCCGTCGGAATGTTGAGTTCGACGATGCCCTGATCGGAAACCTTGTCGAGCATCTTGACCATGGCGCGCAGGCTGTTGCCGTGCGCGACCACGAGCACGTTGCGTCCGGCACGCAGTTCCGGCGCGATCCGTGTGTTCCACATGGGAGCGACGCGCGCGAGCGTGTCCTTCAGCGCCTCGGCCGATGGCAGTTCTCCGGCCGGCACGCCGGCATAGCGCTCGTCGAAGCGCGGGTGACGCGGGTCGTCCAGCGGCAGCGGCGGCGGCGGCATGTCGTAGCTGCGTCGCCAGATCTTGACCTGGGCTTCGCCGTGACGCTCGACCGTCTGGGCCTTGTCCAGTCCCTGCAGCGCGCCGTAGTGCCGCTCGTTGAGGCGCCAGGAGCGCTCGACCGGAATCCACATACGGTCCATCTCGTCGAGCATGATCCACAGCGTGCGAATTGCCCGCTTCAGCACCGAGGTGAATGCGAGGTCGACTGTGAGCTTCTCCTCGATCAGCTGGCGGCCCGCCCGCGTCGCTTCCTCGCGCCCGGCCTGAGCCAGATCGATGTCCGTCCAGCCGGTGAACAGGTTTTCCAGGTTCCAGAGGCTCTGTCCGTGACGGACCAGGATCAGCTTGCCGGGCATGGGGGTACCTCCATCGTGACGTGGAACGACCGCCGGGGCGCGTACGCGCAAACCGGCGCCCCCGCGGCGCGCGCCGGCCGCAGGATGCCGCGAGTATAGCGAAGTGTGCTAATCGGCGAGCTTGCGGAGCGTCTCGACACCCACGGTGAGCGTGGCGAAATCGGCGGCGCCAGCGGCGCGCATCTCCGTGAGTGCGCGCTCCCAATGGGCGATCCGGCGAGAATCACTCCGTTGCCAGGCGTCGACGCGCTCGGCAGCGGCGCCGCGGGACGTCCGAGTGAGTACGCGCTCGGTGAGGGCGCGATGAATGCGCATCGCCGCATCCCGTACCCCGGTTCGCGCGGTGGCCTGCCACGGTCCCTCGACCGACAGACGCTCGATCTGCTCGCGTAACCAATCGATGCCGACGCGAGCGCCCACCTCGAAGTAGATGCGGGCCGTATCCGCGATCGTCTTCGAGTGGGCGGAGGAGATCTCCGCGATGTCGAGCGAAGCATTGTGGGACTCGAGGCTCGCGAGGCGCTCGGCCAGCGCATGCGGAAGTCCCGCCTCGACCAGCTGGGCGCGGTTCGCGTCGAAGTGTGCGCGCCACCCGCCGCACAGCACCTGCGGGAGATGTGCGCCAATCTCGTGGGCTGCGGCGCGGAACTCCCCGACCGCCGTGGCGACTTTGAGGGCCGGCCGGTGTGCGAGCAGCCAGTAGGTCGCATGGCGCAGCAGGCGGCTGGTCTCGAACGCCGCAAGATACTGGAGCTTCGCGGGCGCGTGGTTGTCGAGCGCCTCGATGTCTTCCCAGAGGTCGCGCATCCGGAAGATTTCCCGGGCGGCGGAGTAGGCGCGCGCGATCTGCGCCGGCTCGGCGCCGGTGTCTTCCTGGACGCGCAACACGAATGTGGGGCCCATCCGGTTGATCAGGCCATTGGCCGTCGCGGTGGCGATGATCTGCCGGCGCAGTCGATGCTGCTCGATCGCGCGCGCGAAGCGCGCGCGCACCGGAGCGGGGAAATAGCGCTCGAGCTCGCTCGAGAGGTACGGGTCCTCGGGTACGTCCGAACCAAGAAGGTGGCTGTTGAGCCAGATCTTGCTGTAGGAGAGCAGAATGGAAAGCTCCGGGCGGGTCAGTCCCTCGCCGCTCTTGCGCCGCTCGCCGATCTCCTCGTCGCTCGGCAGGAACTCCAGAGACCGATTCAGGCCGCCGGAGCGCTCGAGCAGGCGGATCAGGTGTTGAAACTCCGCCAGGCGCGCCTTGCTCTGCTGTTCGAGCGTGCTGATCGCCTGGCTCTGCAGGTAGTTGTTGCGCAACACCAGCGTGCAGACCTCGTCCGACATGCGCGCGAGCAGCTGGTTGCGCGCGGCCAGCGACAGCTTGCGGGCGTGTACCAGCGGGTTGAGCAGGATCTTCAAGTTGACTTCGACGTCCGAGGTGTTGACGCCGGCGGAGTTGTCGATGAAGTCGGTGTTGAGCCGGCCGCCGCCGCGGGCGTATTCGACGCGTCCACGCTGGGTGAAGCCGAGATTGCCGCCTTCGCCCGCGACCCGGGCGCGCAGCTCCCGGCCGTTGATACGCAGCGTGTCGTTGGCGCGGTCGCCGGCGTCCGCATTGGATTCCTGGGTCGCCTTGACGTATGTGCCGATGCCGCCGTTCCAGAGCAGATCGACCGGCAGGCGTAGAATCGCCCGGATGACCTCGACGGGCGTGGCCGAGGCGCTCTCGAGTCCGAGCAGGGCGCGGGCCTGCGGCGAGAGCGTGATGGATTTGGCGCTGCGGGGAAACACCCCGCCGCCGGCCGAGATGCGCTTGCGGTCATAGTCGTCCCAGCTCGAGCGCGGCAGCGCGAACAGCCGCTGCCGCTCCGCGAAGCTCACGGCCGCATCGGGCTTGGGATCGAGGAAGATGTGCCGGTGATCGAAGGCGGCCTGCAGAAGGGTGTGCCGCGAGAGCAGCATGCCGTTGCCGAACACGTCCCCGGAC
>DAIDUQ010000044.1:0-8854 GCA_027456605.1 Steroidobacteraceae bacterium
GTGCGCGATATGGGCCGACGTCCCGTGACTTTCGCCTACAACGGCGGTCCGGGCTTCGCTTCGGCGCTGGTCGACGTCGGGGGCTTCGGACCGCGCCGGATCGAGTGGCCGGCGCCCGGGCAGATCCAGGCCGAACAGCCGCCGTACCGGCTGGTGCCGAACGCGTACAGCATCCTGAAAACCACCGACCTGGTGTTCATCGACGCGGTGGGCACGGGTTACAGCCGCATCATCGGCGCCGGCAAGCCGGCCATGTTCTACGGCATCAACGGCGACGCGAGGTCCTTCACGCAATTCATCGAGCGCTACATCCAGCGCAATGGCCGATTCGAATCCCCCAAATTCCTCCTGGGGGAGAGCTACGGCACCACGCGCTCGGCGGTCCTGGCGCAGGATCTGGTGGCCAAGGGCGTCTATCTCGACGGCGTCATCCTGTGCTCGTCGGTGCTCGATTTCCCGACCCTGAACTTCACTCCGGGCAACGATCTGCCCTATGAGCTGTACCTGCCGTCCTATGCCGCCGTCGCCTGGTATCACCACCGGCTCGAGCCGCAGCCGCCGCACCTGGCGGCCTTCGTGCACAAAGTCGAGGATTTCGCCGGCGGAACGTATGCGCATGCGTTGTTCGAAGGCTCGGCTCTTACGGCGGCGCGCAAGGCGCAGATCGCGGCGCGGCTCGCCCGTTATACCGGCTTGCCGGCCGCGTTGTGGGAGCGGGCGGATCTGCGTATCCCGCCGTCGGTATTCCAGCGGCGAGTGTTGGGTGATGCCACGACCACCGCCCGCTTCGACGGACGCTTCAGCACGCCGGAGCTGCAGCCGCTGATGCCGGAGGCGGGCGACTCGGCCGCCGGCGCTTCGATGACCGTGATCTGGGGGGCCTTGACGGCCGGCTTCGAGAGCTATCTGCACCACGTGCTCGACTACCACAGCGACCGCATCTACGTGCAGAGCAGCGCCACCCCGTTCAGGGACTGGGACTGGAAGCGTTATCAGCCGCCGCTCAGCCAGCTCGATCAGGGCGTGGGCACCAACGAGAGCGTCATGCGCGTGGAGGACGTCGCTCCGTCGCTGGCGCGGGCAATGAGCAACGATCCCGGCATGCAGCTGATGCTCAACAACGGCTGGTTCGACATGGCCACGCCGTTCTTCGCTCTCAACTACACGATCGCTCACATGGGATTGCCGGCGGTGCTCGAGCCTAACATCCACGAGTACTATTATCCCGTCGGGCACATGCTCTATCTCAACCCCGCCGCGCTGCCGCAGGTGTCGCGCAACATCGACGCGTTCATCACAGGGGCCGTCGGGCGCGGGTAAGGGAGACGCGGACACGTCCCGGCACGGAAGCCGGGGCCGCGGCGGGCCGGTCGTCTCGAGCATGATCGCGACCTTGACGCCGTTCGGCGCCGGCCGCGGGCGATCGGAAAAGCGTACAGGCCGGTCATGGCATGTTCCTCGGGCCGATGGACTGCGCCGAAGACGCACAGCTCCCGGACGGCCCAGGGCGAGCACGAGGGCGGCTTGCGGCACGTCCGCCGCGGCTCGGCGCGGCCGCGGTCGCTTGCGCGGGGCTGGCGGCCGGGCCATCATGCGATCGCTTTACGTATCAGCAGTGAGGGTGAGCTGTCATGTCCCTGACATCGCGAATTCTGGTCGGTGCTCTGGCGCTGATCGCGGCGGTTCCCGCGTCGAGCGCAGCCGTCGCGGATTCCGCCAAGACGCTCGCCTACATCGGCCGCACCTGGGGCACACTGACGCGCTCGACGACGGATTGCGCCTCGTACCGCAGCCCCTATTACCACGGCAAGTGGGTGCTTTACCTGCCGCACGATCTGCCCATGCCCTCGACCGTGCGCGCCTTGCGGACCCGTTGTGACGTCAGCGTGCGGCGCTTGCCGGTGCGCATCGCCAAGCTCGGCGCCTTTCAGCCCGCGCGGCTGAAGCTTCCGGGGCTGCTGTATCTGCCGCACGCGTACGTCGTGCCCGGCGGTGTCTTCAATGAGATGTTCGGCTGGGACAGCTACTTCATCGAGCTCGGCCTGATCGGTGATCATCACGCGGCCCTGGCGCGCGGCATTGTCGAGAATTTCCTGTTCGAAGTACGGCATTACGGCGCGGTGCTCAACGCCAACGGCACGTTCTCGCTGACGCGCTCCCAGCCGCCGTTCCTCGGCGAGATGGTCCGCGACCTTCTTGCCGATCCGGCCGCCTTCACCAGCCGCTCGGCGGCCACGGCCTGGCTGCGGCGCGCCTACCCGCTCGTGGTGAAGGATTATTCGACCTGGGAGCGGCGCAAGCAGCTGGCCGGAGACACCGGGCTGTCGCGCTATTTCGACTACGGCGGTCCCGAGCCGGCCGAAGAATTAGGCAGCGCCAAATTCTATCGGGACGTGATTCGTTTCCTGATCGCCCATCCGGGCGAGAACCGCGGCTATCTCGTGCGCGCTGCGCGGCATCCCTCGGCGGCCCAGGTGGCCCGCCTGGCCCGTGTCAGCTGCAATGTGCGCGCCTCGCGCATCTGCGCCCGGGCGTGGTACGGCGGCTACCGTCTCACGGGCAAATACTACCGCGGCGATCGCGCCATGCGCGAATCGGGCTTCGACACGACATTCCGCTTCGGCGCCTTCAGCGGCTCGGCGACCGACTACGCGTCGGTGGGACTGAACAGCCTGCTGTACCGCTATGCCCTCGACCTGAGCGCTTTCGCCCGCCGGCTGGGCAATCCCGCGGCGGCGCGACACTGGGCCGCGGCGGCGGCGGCGCGCAAGCGCGCCATCAACAAGTATCTGTGGAATTCCCGCCTGGGGCTGTACACGGACTACGACTTCGTCACGCACAAGCGCTCGTACTACATGTTCATCACCACCTTCTATCCGCTCTGGGCCGGCGCGGCCTCGAAGGCTCAGGCGCAGGCGGTGCGCGACAACCTGCCGCTGTTCGAGCGCAAGGGCGGCCTCCAGACCAGCGATTTCGCCAGCGGCGCCCAGTGGGATGCGCCGTTTGGCTGGGCGCCGACCAACTGGCTGGCGGTGAGAGGGCTGGAGGCGTACGGCTACGGATCGGCGGCGCGGCGCGTGGCCCGCGAGTTCATGGCCACCGTAGACCGCGGTTTCGCGCGAGACGGCACGATTCGTGAAAAATACAACATGGACACCGGCAGTGCCCATGTCAAGATCACCTACGGCTACAAGCAGAACATGACCGGCTTTGGCTGGACCAACGGCGTGTACGTGCGGATGTGGCGGCTGCTGCACGGCCGGCCGCGGTAGCCTCGCCGCGGGCGTACGTCGCGCCGGGCGCGGGGAAGTGAGCTGCGCAGGAGCGCGTGCGGGCACGGAATGGGGTATCGTCGACAAAATTTTTTTTGCGTGGGCAGGGGTACTCCATGAAAGCTACCGCCTCGCATCGCCGAGTGCGCCTCCTGCCGGCCGCCATCGCGTTCGTCGGCACTTTGATCGGGATCGTGCCGCTGGCCGCCGCGTGGCCGCAGCAGAACGTGCCGTTCCCGCCCGAAGCGGCGCTCGCCTCGAGCGGCGCGCTGCCGTCCAGCGCCTACTCCGAGCTGCGCTGGCGGCTCGTCGGACCGTTCCGCGGCGGCTGGGCCACCATGGCCGCCGGCGTACCGACCGAGCCGAACACGTTCTACATCGGCACGGCGGGCGGCGGGGTGTGGAAGACGCGGGACGCCGGCCGAACCTGGCGCTCCATCGGCAAGAATCTCCCGCCGGCGATCGGCGCCATTGCCGTTGCGCCGTCCGACCCGCAGACGATCTACGCCGGCACGGGCCAAGTGACGCCGCGCTACGACATGTCCCTCGGCCGCGGCGTGTTCAAGTCGACCGACGGCGGTCGCACGTGGCGCTCGGTGGGGCTGCGGGCCACGTTGACCATCGGGCGCATCTGGATCGATCCGCACAATGCGAACGTGGTGCTGGTCGCGGCCATGGGCGATCCGTACAAGCCAAGCCACGCGCGCGGTATCTACCGCAGCACCAACGGCGGCAAGAGCTGGACGCACGTGCTGGCCATCAACGACCGGACCGGGGTCGTGGATCTCGCCTCCGATCCGTCCGATCCGCGGCTGATCTATGCGGCCGCGTGGCAGAGCCGCGATTGGCCCTGGCTCGATTACTTCGAGCCCCACGGCGGCCCGGACAGCGGCATCTACCGCTCCACGGACGGCGGGAAGACCTGGACGCGCCTCACCGGGGGAGGCTTCCCGGGCGGACCGCTCGGGCGGATCGGGCTCGCAGTGACGCACACCGCGCACGGCACTCGCATCTACGCCGCGGTCGACTCGAAGACCGAGGGGGGCATCTGGCGCTCGGACGACGGCGGGACGCGCTGGCTGCGCGTGAACGACCAGGAGAGTGTGTTTGGAAACTGGTACTTCGCGCGCCTGACCGTCGATCCGGTCAATCCCGATGTCGTGTACTCGGCGGGCCAGTCGATCCGCCGCTCGAGCGATGGCGGGCGCACCTGGCACGTCTTCAAGGGCGCCCCGGGGGGCGACGACTACCACTTCGTGTGGATCAATCCTCTGCACCCGAATCACTTGATCACCGCCTCGGACCAGGGCGCGGTGGTGAGCGTGGATGGCGGGCGCAGCTGGAGCAGCTGGTACAACCAGCCGACCGGACAGTTCTATCACGTGGCCACCGACGACCGCTTCCCGTACTGGATCTACAGCGGCCAGCAGGACAGCGGCTCGGTGGGCGCCGCGAGCGCCAGCAATTACGGCGCCCTGACGCTGCGCAGTTGGCACCCGGTCGGCGGCCAGGAGCGCGACTACATGGTGCCCGATCCGGCCGACCCCAACCTGGTGTTCGGCAGCGGACTCGGCGGCACCGTGACGCGCTGGGATGCGCGCACCGGACAGGTGGCGGACGTATCGCCGTATCCCGTCATGAGCTACGGCGCCTCGCCGCTCACCGTCAAGTACCGTTATGGTTGGGTGACCCCCATGGTGTTCACCCCGACCAAGCCGTACGCGCTGCTGCTCGGCGCGCAGGTGCTGTTCCAATCGACCGATCTCGGGCAGACCTGGAAGGTGATCTCGCCGGATCTCACCGGCAAGGTGGCGGACATGCACGGCTGCACGGCCCAGGCGACCGGCCTGATGGCGCGCGAATGCGGCTTCGGCGTCATCAGCACCATCGCGCCCTCGCCGGTGAAATCCGGCGAGATCTGGGTCGGCACCGACAGTGGAATGGTGCAACTGACTCGTGACGACGGCGCGCATTGGCTCGACGTCACCCCGCCGCAGATCGCCGCCTGGGAGAAAGTGAGCGAGATTTCCGCCTCGGCGCTCGATCCGGGCACCGCGTACGTCGCCGTCGATGACGAGCGCCAGGGCGACTTCCACCCGTATGTCTTGCGCACACACGACTATGGCGCGCATTGGACGGCGATCGACGCCGGTCTGCCGCGCGGCGAGCCGGTGGTGTCGATTTGCGCCGATCCGGTGCGCGCGGGGCTGCTGTACGTTGGGACCACCACCGGTGTGTTCGTGTCGTTCGATGACGGCGCGCATTGGCAGTCATTGAAACTGAACCTGCCGAATGCCCGCGTGAACGATCTGGAAGTGCACGGCAACGATCTGATCGCGGCGACCCAGGGCCGGGCGATCTGGGTGCTGGACGATGTGACGCCGTTGCGCCAGCTGTCGTCGGCCGTGCTCGCCTCCGCGGCGCACCTGTTCGCGCCCGAGGTCGCCTGGCGCGTGCACTGGAACAACAATCAGGACACGCCGTTGCCGCCGGGTACGCCGCAGGGCCAGAACCCGCCGGACGGTGTGCCGATCGATTATTGGCTGGGACCACATACCCACGGACCCGTGACGCTCGCGATCTACGACTTCGAGGGCAAGCGGGTGCGCCGCTTCGCCTCCGATGCCGTGCCCGGACCGATCCATGCCTTCCGTTATTTCGCCAAGGGCTGGCTGAAGCCGCCGAAGCGGCTGTCGGCCGCGCCGGGCATGCACCGCTTCGTGTGGAACCTGCGGTATGCGCGGCCGCCGGCGATCTCCTATCAGTACAGCATGGCGGCGGTGTGGGGCGAGAACACGCCGACCGCCGTCGACGGACCGTTCGTGCTGCCCGGCATCTACACGGTGGTGTTGAGCGCCGACGGGCAGAAATATCGCGCACCGCTGGTGGTGCGGCTCGATCCGCGTGAGCATGTCAGCAGGGCCGATCTGCGCGCGCTCCTGACCTACAGCCAGAGTGCCTGTCGCGGTATCGAGCGTCTCGATGCGCTGTACGATGCGGAGCATCCGCTGCATCGCGCCCTGGAGGAGCTTGCGGCGCGCATTGCGGCCGGTAAGGCCCCCGAACGCTTCGCCGCCGAGGTCCATCGTCTCGCGGCCCGGACCTCCGGCCGGGGCGCGAATGGCCTGTTGGCATTGAACGCCCAGGTGAGCTCACTCGAGGCCAATGCCGAGTCGGCGGACCTGGCGCCCACCATTGCCGACAAGCGGGTGCTGCGCGCATCGCTGGCCTCGATCGATGCGGCGGCGCGCCAATGGCGGCGCACCGCGGCCGAGCTCGAGCAGCTCGATCGGGCGTTGCACGGCGCGGGGCTGACCCCGATCCGGGTGCCGCCCGTACGGTCAATGTAGAAGAGCCGGCCGGGCGGGAGCCCGGATCCGGCGCTCATTAATAGGCGTAGAAGGGGCCCAGGCCGGCGCTGGTGTTGGCGCCCTCGTAGGCGATGTAGATGTCGCGGCCGAAGAAGAACGGCAGGCCGAAGTCGAACGCGCAGTCGCTGGCGCCGTTCGGGCAGAAGGTCGATTCATTGCCCGCGCTCGCGCCGATGTCGTCGAACGCCGTGTTGTTCCGATATGTATTGAACAGGGTCTGGGCGTTGGCGATGGAGAAACTCACCGTGGATTCCGTGCCGTTCGCGCCCTCGTTGGTCGCATCGAGGGTCAGTGTGCTGGCCGGGCAGAACCAGCCGGCGTTGCTCATGCACGTGTCCGGGATGGCGCTGTCGTTGAAGTAAAATGCATTCGAGCCGGTATCGAAGTACGAGTACGGGAGCGACGTGCCGTTGAACAGGGTGGTGATGTCGCCGTAATTGTTGGTGGTGAGTATCGTCGATGCGTTGAGCTGATTGTTGCCCCGGGTGCCGATCCCGAAAACCAGCGCGCCCGTGCTCGAGGGCGCGGTGCCCGAAGACCCGAGCGCGGGCAGCTCGACGATGATGCCGTTGTTGTCTGTCTGGAAGTCGAACACCGGGTTGGCGACCTGCGCATTGAGGGCCATCGTGCTCGGCTGGCAACCGCTGGCCGGGCAGACGTAGTAGTCGCCGTTGTCGGTGGTTACGGCGCAGCTCGAGCCGCAGTCCTGCGCGAACGGGCCGATGCCAAGGATGCCGTTCGCGCCGAATGTGGCCACGGTGTCCTCGGAGGTGCCGACGCCGCTGCAGGCGGTGGGAATCGCCGGAAAGCTGGACTCGCCACTGACGGTCGGATCGCCGACCACCTGTACGGGAACGCTGCTGGCCGTCTCGCCGCTGACGTGCACGTCGGCTGTCGCGACAGTGCCCCAGGCGAAACCGTCGACGAACTGCGCGCACTCGGCGAAGGGAGCCCCGTTGGTGTCATTCTCCGCCGGAAGCGGCAGATCCAACGTGTTGCCGGAGGTGTCGGTGGCATCCGCTAGGATGCGGAAGCCGTACGAACCGGTATCGACCTCGATGTTGTCGAACGTCTGGCATTGCGTCGTGCTGCCGGGCACGCACACCGTCACGCTGATGTAAGGGGTGTCCACGGCGGGCGAGCTGCTGACCGGTCCGCCGTCGACCGTCATGGTGACGACATTCGGGCCGGAGCCGGAGATGGTCTGGCCGATGTGGGGGCTCGAGCCGCCTGAGGCCGAGATGCCGCCGCCACCGCATCCGGCGATCGAGAGCACGATGGGCAGAAGACCGGCGAGAAGGGCCTTGCGCACGGGGAAGCCTCCCTGGGGGTCAGTGAAGGTCCGAAATGGAAAGATTGGACGGCACCAGGGAGGGCACGTATGCGAGCCCGAAAAACTGGCGCATGTGTCCGCCGGCGTGCACCACCAGGTGCGGGGTGCGCAGCTGCACGTGATCGTGGCCAAAGCCATGCGTCTTCTCCGCGGCGGTCAGCGTCTGGAAATACGCGGAACCGAGGAGCTGCGCGAGATTGGGCATGGTCGGACCGAACCAGCTGATGGCGAATACGATGCCGGCCGGGGAAATGAATTCCTTGACCACCGTGCCGGCGGGCGTGGTGATCTGATCGACCGTATAGCCCGCGCCGGCGACTTGGCGCAGCTGAGCCTTCATGCGCGCCCGGTCGGCCGCGACCGAAGCCGCAGGCTGGCCAAGGGCGGCGTGGGCCGGGGTGAAGGCGGCTGTGACGAGGCCGCCGCTGCCGACGGCTGCGAGGGCCGCCGCGGCGGCAAGGACTTTGTTCATGGCCGGACTATAACGGAAGGGAACCCTACGACTTCAACGAATTAGAGCCGCATTTGGTATACCCGTTCACCTCGTGCGGCCTTGCCGCCGGGAATGGCCCCGCGGCCCAGCGCGCTCCCGGGTGGACATCGGTCAGGGTGTCCGATAGGATGCGCGCCCCTTCCGGTGGAGCGGTAGTTCAGCTGGTTAGAATACCGGCCTGTCACGCCGGGGGTCGCGGGTTCGAGTCCCGTCCGCTCCGCCAGCTTTTGTCCCGCACCGCACGCGGCCATGACAGAAGCTGATAAATCAATGAATTGAGCGTTCGCGCGTCCCGCCGCGTGCGGCCAAAAAAATGCCATTCCCGGTCAAATGAGGACGCTCGCAGTCCGCGCGGCGATGGCATCGATCGCGCACTCCGGCGGGG
>DAIDUQ010000045.1:0-6005 GCA_027456605.1 Steroidobacteraceae bacterium
CGCTGCCGAAGCTGGCCGCCCAGCTCCTCACCGGCGCCATGCCCAGCGCCCCGAGCACTCCGAGCCCGGCGCCGATCCAGGTGGACTGCGCACTGCGATGCGCGCGGCGCGCATGCGCCGCGTGACCCGTTGCCTTGGAACTCATGCATCGTCTCCCACGGCAGCGCCACGCGCTCCCGTCGTCTGAACCCACAGCTCGCGCGCCCGAGCCGCCGGGGCCACGGGCGCGTTTACAGTCAGCGTGAGCGGGTCAGACGAGGCGCGGGGGAGCGCGCGCCTGGGGCGTGTGGCGGCGGGAGATTCCGCGGAAGAACTGCGTGCGGACTTCGACCGTGGCGATCGCCAGCGGCGCGCACAGGGTGAGCGCCGTGAGCGCATTCACAGGCGCCGGCGAGACACTGTTGCAGAAGAGACAATGGGAATCCGCGCTGGACCGGGGCGCGCCCACCCGATGCCGCCGGGCGCCGTGCCTGAAGAAGCCGGCCGGGAAGCCCTGATGGCACAGCACGAGCGCGACGGCGCCCGGGGCCGGCTCGAAGCCAAGCGGCACCAGCGCCCGCAGACCGAACGCGATCAGCGCAAGGGCGGCGAGCCAGCCGGGCGCCGCCCGGCGCGGCGGTCGTGCCGAGCCGAATCGGCTTCGGCGGCGTGATAGGCTCAACGGCTCTCCCATTCCCGGCTGGACGGCCGGGGCGCCAGGATACGCAATCCTGCGCGCCCGCCGCCCCCAGGGCGCCACGGGAGGCGCCGAGCCGAGCGCGCCACGCGTCGAACCGCGGCGCACCGCAATCCGGCCGGCCGCGGGACCGCCCTCAGCCGCGCGGATGCGCCGGCCGGGTCCCGCTCAGAACGAGTAGCCGACCGAGATCACCACGGCGTTGGGCCAGAAATCTATCTTGGAGGAGCGCAGCACGCCGGCGGTGTCCGTGGTGAGGCGGCTGTTGACCTCGGCGACCGAGTAGGACGCCACGACGTGCCAACGAGCGCTCAGGCGATACAGGACTCCGCCGGTGACCGCCGGACCCACCGAGGCCGGCAGCGAGATCGATGTCGGCCCGCCGGACACCGCCGCGCCCGCCGCGGTGATCTGCCGGGAAAAGAAGCGCGTGTAGTTCACGCCGATGCCGACGAACGGCCGCCATGTCGACTGGGGGCTGAAGAAGCTGTACTCGAGCAGCGCGGTCGGTGAGAACCAGCGGATGCTCGCGATCTGCTTGCCGTTGTAGGGCACGGATCCGACGAAGGCCGGTCCGACCGCCGTCGCGTAGGTGACCGGCGGCCAGCCCATCGCGAGCTCGAGCTGAAAGTGCGGCGTGAATTGGCGCACGTAGGCCAGGTAGAGCGTCGTCGTGCTACCGATGGTGGTGTTCAGCCCCGGAACCGTGTAGGGACCGGTGATGTCGGTCGCGGAGGAATCGAAGTGCACCAGATACGCGCCGATGCGCACGTCGTTCGGATAGGAATTTCCGGCGTGCGCCCCGGTGGCTGCAAGCGCCAAAGCGGTGCCGAGCGCAAGGGTTGCAATTTTGTGCTGCATGGTCGGTCTCTCGGGTCGGGGCCTAGGGAACCTGCGCGAAGAAATCGCGGGCCGCCACCATACAAAACGGCGCTTCAGTGCCATGGAAGGACTGGATGGCGGTGCTGGCCCCCTCGGCGCTCACCATCGCGTCGTAGGTGCTCTGAAAGCCCTGCTGCAAGGGCGCGAATGGACCGCTCGGGGTCGCATCCAGGTCGAGCACGCTGACCAGCCCTTCCTGCACCTGCGTACTCCACTCGGCGGCCATCGTCCCGGTGTCGATTTCGAAGAACACCGTCGGATCCTGGTCGGCCCCGCACATGAGCATCGGCTCCTCGGGCGCCCAGCCGCCGTTGCGCATGTCATTGAGCTTGAAGTCCTGCCGCAGTCCGATGGTCGGCGCGGCGGCGAGCGCGATGTCGCCGGAGTTGAGCGTGCCCCCGTGGATCACGGTCATGGCCGCCTCGTCCGGGTTCTCCACCGCGTCGTCCACGTACTGTACGCGGTACGTGTTGTTGATCAGATAGGGATTGCCGAAGCCGGCGTCGAACAGCGCCGCCTCGGATGCCGAGTACGGCGGGCTCGCCGGCTCGGCGAGCAGCGCATCGGCCCCCGCGTCGATCTGCGCGACGCCGGTCGAGGACGTCGGCGTCGTGCTGTCGAACAGGGCCGCCTCCGGCAGCTTCCCGGTCGAGAACAGCGTCGTCAGCGATTCCGGGGACGGGAGCAGCGTATCGATGCCGGTCGCGTAGGTCGAGGAATAGACGTCGGTCGTCTGGTTGTACACGTTCTGGTAGGCGTTCTGGTAGCTGGTCGTGATCAGCGGCGCGAACACCGTCGAACCGATGTCGACCTGGCCGAAGAAGATCAGATCGCCCAATCCCTCGAGCGCGTACGGACCCGAAGACGGCGCCGAGGCGGTCACCGGCTCGCCCGCCGCCTGCATGGCCTTCACCGTGGCCATCGCCACGTAGCCGCCCTCGGAATATCCCGTGATGAACAGCTTGCCGTCATCGGTGGTCTGGGGCGTGAACGTATGCGGCAGCGCCGCGCGGGCCGCGGTCAGCGCATCCTCCATGTCGTCGGCGTTCACGGCCGCCTCGAGATAGGGATGGTAGCCGGTCGAGATATCGTAGCCCTCGTAGTTCGGCGCCACCACGATATAGCCCTGGGCGGCGAACACCGCGGCGATCATCGCCGACTCGCTGTAGGCGCTGTTGGTCGGATCGGTGATGTCGGCGATGTTGTACTGGGAACTCGTGGCCGTGCCGTGCGCGTAGAGCACGATCGGGCGCGGCCCGGAGCATTGCGCCGTGCCGCCGGTCGGCACCATCATCGCCCCGGACACCTCGGTCGGCGAGTCGGCCGGATCCACCGTCCAGTATTTGATGTAATAGAAGTCCACGCCGCAGGTCGGGGTGCCCGCGAGCTGCAGCAGCTGCTTTCCCGTGGCGCTCGCGCTCAGCTCGCCCGAGAAGGCCGAAGCGGTGAGCGAGGCGACCCGCAGCGGCGGATCGACCGCGAGGGCACCGCGCTGGGTACTGGCGGAAACGCGTGCCGTCTGGCTGTTATGGCCGCAGCCGGCAAGGCTACAGGCGGCGAGAACAGCCCAGATCAGACGCCCATTCTTCTTCAACATTCCCCCTCCCCGAACCCGTCCGCGGATTAAAACAAGCGTTCGTTTGCGAGTTCCCGTACCGCAGAGGATACAGGGTCCGATGTGCGCTGTGTACTCCCCGCGCACCATACGCTGCCGCGGCCCGCCTCACAGTCTAGAGATCCAGCCGGCGCCTGCGCGGGCGTAACGTTGCTGATTTACAACATTTGGGGCCCCGTGACCGTCGCTTCGGGGGCCCGGCTGGACCCGCCGGTCGCTGCCGAGCGACCCGGGGTCGCGACGCGTTCGCGGCGCGCCGTCCGTATCCTCTCCCCCTCATGCACGACCAGTCGGCCCGCCATACGTCCGGGTACGCCGTAGCTGCGCAGCAGTTGCGCGCGCGGGATCATCACACGCTGTGGCGGGCCAGCTCGCGCAGCGAGACCGCCAGATTTTCTGCTCGATCCGGCGGACCCACCCGATCGACGGTCCGTGAGGACCATCGGCGGGGCACGCTCATTCCAAAGGTGCGGCCGCAGGAGCGGATCGTCGGCGCGTACGCGAGGCCCCCGGGACCGCAGGCCCGTTCGGGATAGCCCCGCCGGAAGGGAAAATCACGCCGCCGCCGCGCTTCCGGCTCCGCGGGTCATGGCCCAGTCGAACAGGCGACTCGTCCAGCCGCCGCCGAGACTGGCTCCCGTGATGTCTTCCAGGCGATACGGCGCCCCGGTCAAAATCGACTCAGCGGCCGCCAGGCCGCTGCGCACGGCCGGACCGATGCCCTCGGCCATGTCCCGCGTGGCCAGACCGGCCGCATCGCCGGCAATGTACGCATTGCCCTGGCGGACCACATCCACACGCCCGCGCAGGTAGTAGCTGTAGCCGGCCGGCGCGTACTGCGCGCCGCGCGCCAGATCGCGCCCGAGCTTGCGCGTCAGCAGCGCCCAGTGATCGTGGATCGAGCGGCGGCTGCGCTTGATGCGCTCGGCCATGCCGCCGATGCCGATGTTCAGCCAGCCGTTCTGCTTCGGTACGTACCAGGCGTACCCCGGCAAGCCGTGCTCGAAGAACCATAGATGGCAGTCCGGATCACGCCATTCGTATTCGATCTCGTGCTCCAGAGTCACGGTCTGCAGGTCGACCGCACGGGGATTGACCGCTCGGAACAGGGTCCGATACACCGGGCAGCGCGTGCCGCCGGCGCCGATCAGATAGCGGGCGCGGAACGTATCGTCGATCACGAATGCGCCGTCCTCCTGGCGGATCTGCCGGACATTGTGCTCGATCACGGGCGCCGCGCAGCGCTCGAGCAGCCAGGCGTCGAATTCGACGCGCCGAATCGAGTGCTGCACGCACGGCACCGGCAGGTGCAGGCCCTTCACGTGCAGGTGCATCCGCTCGAACGTCAGGAATCGGTGCGGATAGGCGCGGATGTCGATCTCGAGGTCGCGCACGACCTCCGGGGTGATCCACCCGGCGCACAGCTTCAGGCGCGGGAAACTCGCCTGATCGAGCACGACGACGTCGCAGCCCGCGCGCGCCAGGCGCCAGGCGGCACTCGAGCCGGCGGGTCCCCCGCCGACGATGAGCACCTCGCAATTGCGCATGGGCCGCTCAGGGCACGTACAGGTGCGCGCGGGTGCGCGCCACCTCGTTGTTGTGCGCCGTGGCGAACACCACCTGAAACAGCTGCAACGTGCCGGTCGTGAACCCCGCGATGGAGCCAGCCAGATACATGCGCCACATGCGCACGAACTTCGCATCGAACATCTGCTGCACGCGCTCCCCGGCGAGCTCGAACAGCTCCATCCAGTGGCGCAGCGTCTGCGCGTAGTGCAAGCGCAGATTCTCGACGTCGAGGATCGAAAGGTTGTGCGGCTCGAAGATGCGCGACATCTGGGACAGCGAGGGCGGACAGGCCCCGGGAAAAATGCGCTTCTCGATCCACGGCTGCATCGGCGCGGGATAATTGCGCCCGATCGAGTGGATCAATCCGCGCCCGTTCTCCCCGAGCGAGCGGGCGACCACCGCGCCGAGACCCTCGTAGTTATCGACGCCGACGTGCTCGAGCATGCCCACCGAGACGAACGCGTCGTAGCGGCCGGAGATGTTGCGGTAATCGTCCTGGATATATTCGACCTGCCCGGCGAGGCCTTCACGCTCGGCCCGCTCGCGCGCGTAGGCCACCTGCTCCTTGGAGATGTTGAACGCGCGCACCTTGACCCCGTAGTGGCGCGCCATGTGCAGCGCCAGCGCGCCCCAGCCGCAGCCGGCCTCGACCACCTGCTCACCGGCGCGCAGGCGCATCTTGCGGCACACGTGGTGCATTTTGGCGATCTGCGCCTGATCGAGGGGGGTCTCGGCGGTGGGGTAATAGGCGCAGGTATACGCCATGGTCTGGCCGAGCCACAATTCGTAGAACGCGTTGCTGATGTCGTAATGATGATGGATGTTGGCGCGCGAGCCGGCAAACGTATTGACGTGGGGGCGGCGCAGCCGCTCGACCAGGCGCCCGAGCGGCGAGGCAGCGGGGGCGCGCTCGCCGGCCAGATACACACTCTCCAGCAGGCGCACCAGATCGCCCTCGATTTCAACGCGTCCGTCGCAATAGGCGTCCGCGAAGCGCACCGTGGGATCGGCCACGATCGACAGCAGCGTGGTGCGGCTGGAGATGCGCACACGGCACACCGGCTCGACGCCCGCCGGCGCGATCCGCTCGCCGGTCCAGAGGGTGAACTCGACCGCGGGATTCCCGAGACGCGCAAGCATCCGCTCGAGCAGCCGTCCCTCGAACGATCGATCGCCCTCCGCGCGCCCCTCGCGCTGCGCGGCATTCGATGAGGACATCAAGCTCTCGTCACTGGCATTCACGGCGCCTCCTCGTTGGCCTCT
>DAIDUQ010000046.1:0-2246 GCA_027456605.1 Steroidobacteraceae bacterium
GATGATCCGAGGGCCCCTGACCGCAGATTCCGATGTACTTGCCCTGTTTGCGGCACGCGGCGATCGCCAGGGCTATCAGACGGCGCACGGCGGCGTCACGCTCGTCGAATTGATGCGCCACGAGCGCCGAGTCGCGATCGATCCCGAGCGTCAGTTGCGTGAGATCATTGGAGCCGATCGACATGCCGTCGAAGTGCTCCAGGTACTCCTCGGCGAGCAGCGCGTTGGTCGGCAGCTCGCACATCATCACCACTTTCAGGCCCCGCTCGCCGCGCGCGAGGCCGTTTTCGGCGAGCAGTTCGGTCACCTTTCGGCCCTCGGCGACGGTGCGTACGAACGGCACCATCACCTGCACGTTCTCCAGCCCCTGCTGCTCGCGCACCCGTTTGATCGCGCGGCATTCGAGCTCGAAGCAGGGCCGGAAGCGCTCATCGACATAGCGGGCCGCGCCGCGCAGCCCCAGCATGGGATTCTCTTCGCGCGGCTCGTATCGGCTCCCGCCGATGAGGTTGGCGTATTCGTTCGATTTGAAGTCGGAAAGCCGCACGATGACCGGCTCCGGAGCGAACGCCGCGGCGATCTGCGCGATTCCCTCGGCAAGCTTCTCGACATAGAAGCTCACCGGGTCGGCGTAGCCGGCCATCTGCGGCACGATCCGCTCCTTCAGGCCGGCGTCGAGCTGCTCGTATTCGAGCAGGGCGCGCGGGTGCACGCCGATCAGCCGGCTGATGATGAATTCCAGCCGCGCCAGGCCGACACCCCGGTTGGGTATCGCCGCGAATCCAAACGCCCGATCGGGGTTGGCGACGTTCATCATGATCTTGACGGGGAGCTTCGGCAGCGTGCCGAGCTCGATCTGGCGGCGCTCGAACTCGAGCATGCCCTCGTAGACGTAGCCGGTGTCGCCCTCGGCGCACGACACCGTCACTGGCTGATCCTCGCCGATGCGCGCGGTGGCGTCTGCGCAGCCGACCACCGCGGGTATGCCGAGCTCGCGGGCGATGATGGCCGCATGACAGGTGCGTCCGCCGCGGTTGGTGACGATGGCCGCGGCCCGCTTCATGACCGGCTCCCAATCCGGGTCGGTCATGTCGGCGACCAGGACGTCGCCACTTTGCACGCGGGCCATCTCGCGTACGTCGCGCACGATGCGCGCCGGACCTGCGCCGATGCGCTGGCCGATGCTGCGCCCGGTGGCGAGCACGCGCGTGCGGTCCGATTTGAGCGCAAAGCGCTGGAGGGTGCGTCCGGTGCGGCTCTGTACGGTCTCGGGGCGGGCCTGCAGGATGAAGAGCTTGCCGCTCTCGCCGTCCTTGCCCCATTCGATGTCCATCGGCTTGCCGTAGTGCGCCTCGATGACGAGCGCTTGACGGGCAAGGGCGAAGATGTCGGCGTCGCTCAGACAGAAGCGCGAGCGCTGCTCGGGGGCGACCTCCACGGTTCGTACCCGCGCCTCGTCCCCGGGCTGCGCGTAGATCATCTTGATCGCCTTGCCGCCGAGGTTGCGCCGCAACAGCGCCGCCTTGCCCTGGCGCAGCGCCGGCTTGTAGACGTAGAACTCGTCGGGATTGACCGCTCCCTGGACCACGGTCTCGCCGAGCCCGTAAGAGGCCGTGATGAACACCACGTCGCGAAATCCCGAGTCCGTATCGAGCGTGAACATCACGCCGCTCGTGCCGAGGTCGCTGCGCACCATGTGCTGCACGCCCGCCGACAGCGCCACCGCCGAGTGATCGAATCCCTGGTGCACGCGATAGGCGATGGCGCGATCGTTGAACAGCGAGGCGAACACCGCGTGCATCGCGGCCAGCACCTGCGCCTCGCCGCGAACGTTCAGGAACGTCTCTTGCTGGCCCGCGAAGGAGGCTTCGGGCAGGTCCTCGGCGGTGGCCGAGGAGCGTACCGCCACCGCGATCGGCCGTCCGCCGCTCATCTGCCGCAGCGCATCCCTGACGGCCTGCTCGAGCTGCGGTGGAAAGCCGGTGGCGAGGATCCACTGGCGGATGCGCGCTCCGGTGGCCGCCAGGCGCACGACGTCGTTCACCTCCAGGGTGGCGAGCTCCGCGCGGATGCGCGCATCGAGCCCGTCCTGGCGGAGAAATTCCCGATAGGCGTGCGCCGTGGTGGCGAAGCCGCCCGGGACGCTGACGCCGAGCGGCGCCAGCGCTCGGATCATCTCGCCAAGGGAGGCGTTCTTGCCCCCGACGGATTCGATGTCGTGTTGACCCACCTGCTCGAAGGGTACG
>DAIDUQ010000047.1:0-8678 GCA_027456605.1 Steroidobacteraceae bacterium
GCGGTACGTCGCGCAGTTGCGTATTCCGGCTCAGCGTGAACAGGTTTTCCAAGGCAACGTGATCAGACTTTCCAGCTGATCGTGAACACATTGGTGATCCGCACGACTTGACGCCAAAGCACGAGCGGAGAAGGCGAGCAAGTGCTTCAGTTCAGTCGCGGCCACTGGGGGATCGAAGCGCTGCATTACGTGCGCGACCGCGCCTTCGACGAAGACCGCTGCCGCGCCCGCAAAGGCCACGCCCCGCGCGCGCTCGCCTGCCTGCGCAACTTCGCCATCAGCGTGCTGCGCCTGTTGAAGGTAGCCAATATCGCCAAGGCTTTGCGCGCTCTCCGCGCTTGCCCGTCAGTCGCAAAATGCCCCGCTTTACCCCCAAAAGACCCTCCCGCAGACCCCCATCGGGCTGCGAAAACCTCATGCCAGCGCCCTCACGACGCCATCCGCTGCGCTCACGTCACGCCACAGACGACTTTGACGTTCCCTTGACGAGATCGCCGGACCGCTGGCTATCGTCATCATCGGTGGCCTGGACACGGGCGCCATTCTCACCGCGCTGGCGCTGCGCGGATGTTGCCGCGGATCCTGCACGTGGGCCGCATGCGCCGGCGCGAGGATATCCAGGACCGGCAGGGGTGTTGCCTGCGGTCCGGCTTGCGCTGACGGGTCGAGGGTCCGAAGTGTTGACGAATCGCGACATGTCGCGCGCGCGGGGGCGGGAATCGTGACGTTTCCCTCCCGCTCGTTCTAAAGTATGCGCCACACGGGAGGTCGAGCCCGCCGCCGCCCCGCAGGAGCAAGTCATGTCGCAGGTCCATGCAGCCACCCACCCGGGGACGCTCGGTTCGTACGATCTGAGCGAGCGCCTCGGAATCGGCGGTCTGGGCGAAGTCTGGCGGGCCTACGACCGGGCGCGGGGCGTCGAAGTAGCCCTGAAGATACTCGCCGCGGATCGGGCCGCGTCGGCGGCGGCTTGGGCGGCGCTCGAGCGCGAGCATGCCGCCGCCGCGGTGCTGCGCCACCCGGGTATTCTTCAGGTCCTGCCGCCCGAGCGCATCGAGGGTCGCGGGGTGCTGCCGATGGAGCTCGCCGATGGCGGGGATCTCGCCGAGCTGCGCGGCCGAGGATATCTGCACATCGTTCCGGTGCTGCTCCAGGTCGCCGCGGCGCTTCAGTACGCGCACGAGCGCGGGGTGGTGCACAGGGATCTGAAGCCGGGCAACATCCTGTTCGACCGCCGCGGCCGGGTGAAGCTCGCCGATTTCGGGAGCGCCGCCGTGCTGTCGCACAACCGCGCGGATCCGGCCGGTGCGGTCGGCGGCGAGATGTCGCCCTTCAGTGCCAGTCCCGAGCAACTGCGTGGCGAGCCGGCGCGTCCCGCCGACGACATCTACGGTCTGGGGGCCGTGGCCTACGATCTGCTGGCGGGCCGCCCGCCGTACTTTCCTCACTTCGATGCCGCGCGGATCCAAGCCGGACCGGTGCCGCGGCTGGTGCCGCTGCAGCCGGCCCCGGTACGCCTGATCAATTTGATCCTGCGGATGCTCGCGGCGCGCGCCGAGAATCGGCCCACCCTGCGGCAGGTGACCGATGAGCTCGAGGCGACCCTGAACACAACGTCGGCGCTCGATCCCGCGAAGGACGCCGCTCGCCGGCCGAGGCTACGAGTCCCGGTCGAGCCACCGGTGGACGTAGAGCCCGAGCCGTCCACCGCCGCCGAGCCCGAGCCGTCCACCGCCGCCGAGCTTGAGCCGTCCACCGCCGCTGGGCTTGAGCCGTCGATCACCGCGGAGCCCGAGCCGATGTCGGCGGACGACGACTTGAGCCTGACCCTCGATGAATTCCCGCAGGACCGCGGGCTGTCCGTCCCGCGGTATGGTGATCCGCCGAGACCGCGTCGTCTGCGCTACCTGCTGGTCGGCCTGGTGTGTGGGGCGGCGCTGGGGGTGGGCGCGTTGCAATGGCTGTCGCGCCAAGGCTTGACCGGCAGCCCGCTGCAGGTGCTGTCGGCGGCGCTGTTCGGCGCTCCCATCGGGCGGCCACCGGTGGATCCTGTGCGGCGGGCGGGGCCAGGGCCGATCGTGCGGACGTCTCCGCCTCCTCCGTCCGGTTTGGCCGCGTTGGGGCGTCTGGTGGCGCAGCGCGCCGGATTCAACCAGCAGTTGAGCTTCCTCGCGGCGCGCGGGGCATCGACCTGGGATGCGGCCGACTTCGCGGCGGCCAGAGCCGAGGCGCTCGATACCAGCCGCGCCGAGGAAGTGGGCGACATCGCGGCGACGCGCCGGCATTGGCGGCTCGCGGAGCGTTCGCTCGCGGGGCTGGAACACGAGGCGCCGCGCGCGCTGGCGGCGGAGTTGGCGGCGGGCCGCAGCGCACTGGCGTCCGGACACCGCGTCGCGGCTGCCCGAGCGTTTGCGCTCGCCCGACGTATCGATCCGGCGAACCGGCGCGCCGTCGCGGGTGAGCGGCAGGTTCGGTTGCTGGCGGCCCTCGCGCCGCTGATGAGCGACGCTCGGCGCGCGGAACAAGCTCACCACTATGCGCGCGCCGCAAGCTATGTCCGGCAGGTGCTGGCGCGCGACCCGGGGGACGCTCCGGCAAAAGCCGCTCTGGCCCACGTCAACGCCGCGTTTGCGCGCACCGGCTACGCGAAGGCGGAGCGCGCGGGCGTCGCGGCATTTGCGGGCGACCGGCTGTTTCAGGCGCAGGCGGACTTCCAGCAGGCGCTGGTCTTCCGTCCCCACGGCAGCGAGGCGACCAAGGGGCTCGACGAGGTGAACGCCGCTCTGCGTGAGCGGGCGGCCTTGCCGTAGTGGACTCTAATCCGCTCTCAACAGCTCGTTGATTGACGTCTTGGCGCGCGTCTTGGCGTCGACGCGCTTGACGATCACCGCGCAGGCGAGGGCGTAGCGACCGTCGGGCGAGGGCAGCGTACCGGGTACCACCACCGAGCCGGCCGGAACGCGCCCGAAGAGGATCTGACCGCTGGCGCGGTCATAGATGCGCGTGCTCTGTCCGATGAACACACCCATGGAGATCACCGAGCCGGTCTCGACGACCACGCCCTCGACGATCTCGGAGCGCGCGCCGAGGAAGCACTCGTCCTCGATGATGGTGGGGCTCGCCTGCAGCGGCTCGAGCACCCCGCCGATACCGACCCCGCCGGACAGATGCACGTTGCGGCCGATCTGCGCGCACGAGCCCACGGTGGCCCAGGTGTCGACCATGGTGCCGGAATCGATGTAGGCGCCGATGTTGACATAGCTCGGCATCAGCACCGTGTTCGGCGCAACGTAGGCGCCCTTGCGCACCACGGCGTGCGGCACGATGCGCGTTGCCCCCGAACGCAGTTGCTCGGCGGTGGCTTGCGCATACTTCAACGGCACTTTGTCGTAGAAGCGGGTGAAGCCGGCGTCGACCACGCTGTTCTCGCGCGTGCGAAAGTAAAGCAGCACCGCCTTCTTCAGCCACTCGTTGACCACCCAGCGCTCGTGGCGGCGTTCCGCGACCCGGGCGCGCCCGCAATCGAGCGCCTCGATGCACTCATCGAGCTGGGCCGCGAGGCCCGCGGGCATCTGGTCCGGGCCGAGCTCGGCGCGGCGCTCGAAGGCCGCCTCGATGGCGGCCTGGAGTGTGGCGATCGGGGTCATTTTTCTCGACTTTCAACATAGCGGCGGATTCGCTCCGCGGCTTCGACGCATTGGGCGACGCTCGGCACGAGCGAGATGCGCACGCGCCCGGCTCCGGGGTTGCCGTGCGCGCCGTCGCGGGCCAGATAGCTGCCGGGCAGCACCAGAACCGCCTCGCTCGCATACAGCTCGCGGGTGAATCTCTCGTCGTCGTCACCCACGGCGGTCCACAGATAGAACGCGCCGTCGGGCTTCTCGACCGGCAGCACCGCCGAGAGGATCGGCAGCACCCGCGCGAACTTCTCCTGATACAGGCGGCGGTTCTGCGCCGCATGCGCGTCGTCGCGCCACGCGCCGATGCTGGCCAGTTGGGTCGGCACCGGCATGGCGCAGCCGTGGTAGGTGCGATAGAGCAGGAACCGGGCCATGATGGCCGGGTCGCCGCACACGAACCCCGAGCGCAGTCCGGGCACGCTCGAGCGCTTCGAGAGGCTGTGAAAGACGATGCACCGCTCGAAGCGCTCGCGGCCGGCGGCTGCCGCGGTCGCGAGCAGTCCGGGCGGCGGGTTGCGCTCCTCGAGATAGAGGTCCGCGTAGCACTCGTCGGCGGCGACGATGAAGTCGTGCCGCTCGGCGAGCCGGAGCGCGCGCTCGAGGAAGGCGCGCTCGAGCACCTTGCCGGTGGGATTGCCCGGACTGCACAGTATCAACACCTGACAGCGCCGCCAGACGCTGTCCGGCACCGCCTCGAGCTCGGGCGTGTAACCGTTGGCGGCCGTGGTGTCGAGCAGGTAGGGGCGGGCGCCGGCCAGCAGCGCCGCGCCCTCGTAGATCTGGTAGAACGGATTGGGCATCGCCACCAGTGCCTCGCCGCCGCTGGCGTCGACGGCGGCCTGGACGAACGCGAACAGTGCCTCGCGGGTGCCGTTGACGGGCAGCACCATGGTGTCCGGATCGATGCGCCCGGCGGCCAGGCCGTTGCGGCGCTCGAGCCACGCGGCGCACGCGGCGCGCAGCTCGGCCAGTCCGGCGGTGGTGGGATAGGTGTCCAGACGGTGCGCGTTGGCGCGCAGCGCCTCGAGCACCATTGACGGGGGGGCGTGGCGGGGCTCGCCGATCGACATCGCGATCCGCTCGAGGCGCGCGGGCGGGGCGACACCGGCGTTCAGGCGCGCGAGGCGCTCGAAGGGATAAGCGTGCAGACGCTCCAGACGCGGGTTCATGCGTGGCTCCTGGTGCTCAGGCGGCGGCGCGCTGGGCGAGCGCGTGATAGAGCATGTCGCTCAGGCGCGCCGCGCGCGCGTCCTCGAGCGGGCGGCCGTCGAGGTCGGTGACGTAGAAGATGTCCTCGGCCCGCTCGCCGACGGTCACGATCTTGGCCGCCTGCAGCACGATGCCCTCGCCCGTGAGCACCTTGCCGACATCGTACAACAGCCCGGGCCGGTCTCCGGCGATCAGCTCGATCACCGAGCGCGCGTTGCGCTCGTCGACACTGATGGCGATCTGAGTCGGCGTGTGAAACATGCGCGCCTGGCGGGGCACGCGCCGGCGCACGGCCACGCTCTCGCGCGGATGGTTCAGCGAGCGCCACAGCGCCTCCTCGATCTCCTCGCGCCGCTCGCCGTCGGCGATCGGCGCGCCGTCGTCTTCGAGCACATGGTACAGGTCGAGGCTGAAGCCATCGCCCGTGGGCGTGATGCGCGCATCCACGACGTTCAGGCCAAGCTGATCGAGGACCGCGGTGGTGAGTCCAAAGCCATGCTGCAGCACGCGAGTGAAAATCAGCACGGCGGTTGTGCCGTGCACGCTGTGCGGGTCGAGCGCCACCAGCGGCTCGTCGGAGCTCGGGTCGCGGTCGGTGAGCAGGCGCATGTGCCAGGCGGCTTCCTCCGGAGAGTGCTGCAGAAAGTAGCTGTCCGAGAAGCGCCGCCAGACCCGCTCGATGCTTTCCGAGGAGATTCCGCGCGCCAGCATCAGCTTGCGCGCCGCTTCGCGGGTCTCGCTCACGAGCTGCTCCGGATCGATCGGGGACTCCAGGCCGCGGCGCAGCGCCCGGCGCACGCGGTGGTAGAAGTCGTGGAACAGCGAGGCTTTCCACGAGTTCCACAGCTTGGGGTTGGTGGCGCGCACGTCCGCGCAGGTGAGCACATAGAGATAATCGAGGTGCGACTGGTCGCCGACATTGCGGGCAAAGGTGTTGATGACTTCGGGATCGGAGATGTCCTGTTTCTGCGCCGTGAGCGAGAATCCCAGGTGGTTGCGCACCAGCCAGGCGACCATGCGCGCGTCGTAGGGCGAGAGGCCCTGCTCGAGGCAGAATGCCTCGGCGTCGGTCGCGCCGAGCTCGGAATGATCGCCGCCGCGGCCCTTGGCGATGTCGTGGAACAGCGCCGCCAGATAGGCCACTTCGGGCCGCGGCAGCTGCTGCATGATGCGCGAGGCCTCCGGCAGCTCCTGGTCGTAACGCGCGATGGCGAAGCGCCGCAGATTGCTGACCACGAACAGCGTGTGCGCATCGACGGTGTAGGCGTGGAACAGGTCGTACTGCATGCGCCCGACAATGCGCCCGAAAGCCGGTATGTAGCGCCCGAGCACCCCGTAGGTGTTCATCCGGCGCAGCTCGTGGGTGACGCCGACGGGGGAGCGCACGATCTCCAGGAACAGACGGTGGTGGCGCGGATTCTGGCGAAACTCCTCGTCGATCAGCCACAGGCTTCTCGCCACGGCGCGCATGGTCGAGGCGCGCACGCCGTTGATGTCCGGATGCTGCTGCAGCAGCACGAACAGCTCGAGCAGCGCCGAAGGGGCGCGCGCGAACACGGTGTCGCTGACCGCCTCGAGCGATCCGCACCGCACCTGGAAGCGGGCATTGAGCGGGCGGGGGGGCTCGCTTTCGGTGAGGATGGCCTCGCGGAACAGCTGCAACAGCAGCTCGTTGAGCAGGCTCACGTCCTTGACGGTGCGATAGTAGCGCTGCATCAGCTGCTCGACCGCCAGGGTGTAGGAGGCGTCCTCGTAACCGAATATCTCCGCCAGGCGGATCTGGTGGTCGAACAGCAGCCGATCCTCGCGCCGCCCGGTGAGCACATGCAGGCCGAAGCGCACCTTCCAGAGAAACGACTGCGCCTGTTGCAGCCGGCGCAGCTCGGCGACGGAGAGAAATCCGTGACGCGCCAGCTCATCGAGCGTCTCGGCGCCGAAATGGCGTTTCGCGACCCAGGCGATGGTCTGGATGTCGCGCAGCCCGCCCGGACCGCTCTTGACGTTCGGCTCGAGGTTGTAGGCGGTGTCATTGGCCTTCAGGTGCCGCTCGGTCTGCTCATGCACCTTGGCGTCGAAGAACGCGCGGACCGGCCAGAGGTGCTCCGGCGCGAGCCGCTCGCGCAGGCGGGCCAGCAGCTCGGGGCTGCCGGCGAGCAGTCTCGCCTCGATCAGCGTGGTCATCACCGAGACGTCGGCCTTGCTTTGCTCGATGCACTCCTCGACGGTGCGCACGCTGTGCCCGACCTCCAGACCGATGTCCCAGAGGAACGCGAGGAGCCGCTCGAGCGCGGTACGCTCGGCGCCTTGCGGCGGGCGAGCCACGAGCACCAGGATGTCGATGTCGGAGCACGGCTGCAGCTCGCCGCGGCCGTAGCCGCCGACGGCCACCAGCGCCGCGCCGCGCATCGGCGCCCCGCAATGGGCGCCCCAGAGCTCCTGCAGGAGACGATCGATCAGTTGCGCGCGCGCATGCACCAGCGTCTCGATCGGCTCATCGGCGAAGAAGCGGGCCTTGAGCTGCTCGCGCGCCTCGGCCAGCAACTCGCGCAGCGCCGCGGGCGAGTCGTGCGCCGCGCCGATCAGTCCGGGCAGCCGCGCCAGCAGCGGCCAGTCCGGCGGGCTCGCGCCGGGCGCGGTGACGGGGGGGCTTGGGGTCGGCTCGCCCGCCTCATCCAGCTCGGTCTCTCCGGCGGCCACGGCGTCAGTGTGTGCGGCGGTCGGCCGCACCCAGGGTGAGCACCTCATGGCCGGTCTCGGTGACCAGAATGGTGTGTTCCCATTGGGCCGAGAGCGAGTGATCCTTGGTGATGACGGTCCAGCCATCCGGCAGCAGCCGCACGTGGCGCTTGCCGGAGTTGACCATGGGCTCGATCGTGAACGTCATGCCCGTCTCCAGGATGAGGCCGGTCCCGGGTTCGCCGTAGTGCAGGACTTGCGGATCCTCGTGATACACCCGCCCGATGCCGTGCCCGCAGTACTCCCGTACCACCGAGTAGTCGTGCTGCTCGACGAAGGTCTGGATGGCATGGCCGATACTCCCGAGCTGTACGCCGGGGCGGACGATCTCGATGCCGCGCCACATCGCCTGGAAGCACGTCTCGCTGAGGCGCAGGGCATGGGTGGGGGGCTTGCCGACGTAGTACATCCTGCTGGTGTCGCCGTGATAGCCGTCGCGGATCACCGTCACGTCGATGTTGACGATGTCACCGGCCTTGAGGCGCTTTTCGTTGGGGATGCCGTGGCAGACCACATGATTCACCGAGGTGCAGATGGTCTTGGGGAATCCCCGGTAGTTGAGGTTCGCGGGCACCGAGCGCTGCACCGCGACGATGTAATCGTGGCAGATGCGATCGAGCTCCTCGGTGGTCACGCCCGGAACCACGTGCTCGTCAATCATGTCGAGCACGTCGGCTGCCAGCCGGCCGGCAATGCGCATCTTTTCCTGTTCCTCGGGCGATTTGATCGTCACGGCCATGGGATTTCCAGCTGAGCTCGAACCGGGGCGCCGGGGCCGGCACAGACCGGCCGCGGCGCGCAACACATTGTTCATGCGAGGGCTTCATGGTATAAAGCGCGGCCTTTTTTGGCAATCAACCCACACGCGCATCACACCATCCGCAGACTGGGTGTCCCCTTGCTGCCCTCACGGGCGCAGGCGGGATGGCTGCGGAGATGCGCGGAGGCTCAACCCAACGAGGAGTTTCCCATGCCTGGCGTATCCATGCGGCAGATGCTGGAGGCGGGTGTCCACTTCGGGCACCAAACCCGCTTCTGGAACCCGAAGATGGC
>DAIDUQ010000048.1:0-1784 GCA_027456605.1 Steroidobacteraceae bacterium
CCGAGACCACGCCGCTCGCGGTCCGCGACCGCGCCATCATGGAGTTGCTGTACTCCTCGGGGTTGCGCCTCGCGGAGCTGACCACGCTCGATCTGGTGCACGTCGATCTGCCGGACCGCACGGTGCGTGTGCTCGGCAAGGGCCGCAAAGAGCGCGCCGTACCGCTCGGGAGGGTCGCCGCCGAGGCACTCGAGCGTTGGCTGAAGCAGCGCGCCGCCTGGGCCACCGGCGCCGAAACGGCGCTGTTCGTCGGGCGTGGCGGGCGGCGGCTCGGGCGGCGCGAGATCCAGAAGCGTGTGGCGCTCTGGGCACGCCGCCAGGGGCTGGCGCAGCACGTGCACCCGCACCTGTTCCGCCATTCCTTTGCCTCGCACCTGCTGGAGTCCGGCGCGGAGCTGCGCGGCGTGCAGGAACTGCTCGGACACGCCGACATCGCCACCACGCAGATTTATACCCACCTTGATTTCCAGCACCTCGCCCGCATCTACGATGCAGCGCATCCGCGGGCGCGGCGCAAGTCCTGACCGGTCTGCCGGCAGCCGACTCTTCTTTCCCCCGGCGATATCGACCGAGTCATGAGCGATTCCAAGACGTTCGATCCCCACGGCACGACCATCCTCGGCGTGCGGCGCAACGGTGTCGTCGCCCTGGGCGGCGACGGCCAGGTGACCCTGGGCAACACCGTCATGAAGGGCAATGCCCGCAAGGTGCGCCGTCTGTACAACGACAAGGTGATCGCCGGGTTCGCCGGCGGCACGGCCGACGCGTTCACGCTGTTCGAGCGCTTCGAGGGCAAGCTCGAGAAGTACGGCAACCTCACCCGTGCCGCCATCGAGCTCGCCAAGGACTGGCGCGCCGACCGCTACCTGCGCCGCCTCGAGGCACTGCTGTTGGTTGGAGATCCGGGCAAGCTGCTGATCATCTCCGGCAACGGCGACGTCATCGAACCGGATCATGATGCGGCGGCGATCGGCTCCGGCGGTCCGTTCGCGTTCTCCGCGGCGCGCGCGCTGCTCGAAGCTTCCGAACTCGGCGCGCGCGACATCGTCGAGCGCTCCCTCGGTATCGCCGCCGACATCTGCATCTATACCAACCGCAATCTGACCATCGAGGAACTGAGGCAGGAGGCCGCCTGAGGCGCGACCGGACAGCCCCATCGCCATGTCATCGCTTACTCCCCGCGAAATCGTACAGGAGCTCGACAAGCACATCGTCGGGCAGGATGCCGCCAAGCGCGCCGTCGCCATTGCGCTGCGCAACCGGTGGCGGCGCATGCAGGTCGGCGAGCCGCTCCGGCAGGAGATCACGCCGAAGAACATTCTCATGATCGGCCCGACCGGTGTCGGCAAGACCGAGATCGCCCGCCGCCTGGCGCGCCTCGCGAACGCGCCGTTCGTGAAGGTTGAGGCCACCAAGTTCACCGAGGTCGGTTACGTCGGCCGCGACGTCGAGTCCATCGTAAAGGAACTTGCCGACGTCGCCGTCAAGATGACGCGTGAGCAGGAGATGGAGAAAGTGCGCCAGCGCGCCGCGGAAGCCGCCGAGGAGCGCGTCCTCGATGCACTGCTGCCGAAGCCGCGCATGCTCGGGTTCTCCACCGATGAGCCCGCGCAGCCGCGCGATGCGGAGACCCGCGAGAAATTCCGCCGCATGCTGCGCGCCGGCGAGCTGGCCGAGCGGGAAATCGAGATCGAGCTGCGTGCCGCGCCGATGGGCGTGGAGATCATGGCGCCGCCCGGCATGGAAGAGATGCAGCAGCAGCTGCAGTCGATGTTCCAGAACCT
>DAIDUQ010000049.1:0-71582 GCA_027456605.1 Steroidobacteraceae bacterium
TGCAGCTCACGTGACAGCTGCGCGGCTGGGGCGCAAAATCGGCTCATGGAAGGGAGAGTGGACCAGTATGCGGTGGTGGGTCATCCGGTTGCCCACAGCCTGTCCCCTTTCATCCATTCCCTGTTCGCGCGCCAAACCGGCCAAGTGCTCAGCTATCGGCTGATGGACGTCGAGCCGGAGCACTTCAACGAGCGGGTGAGCGAGTTCTTCGCCGCGGGGGCGCGCGGTGTGAATATCACCGTGCCGCACAAGGGCCGTGCACTGTCGCTCGCTAACGAGCTGACGGAGCGCGCGTGGCGTGCCGGCGCGGTCAACACGCTGGCGGCGCGTGACGACGGGACTATGCTCGGTGACAACACCGACGGAGTCGGGCTCGTCCAGGATCTGGTGGTCAACCTGGGTTTGACGATCCGCCAGCGCAGCATCCTGCTGATCGGCGCCGGCGGGGCGGCGCGCGGGGTGATCGCGCCGCTGCTGGCGCTTGCGCCGCAGCGGCTCGTCGTCGCCAATCGTACGGCGGAACGGGCCGTGGCCCTCGCCGCGATGTTCGAGGGGCTCGGCCCGATCGAGGGTTGCGGCTTCGGCGAACTCCAATCCCAACCGTTCGATCTGATCGTCAATGCCACCTCCGCCAGCCTTACCGGTGAGCTGCCGGGGGTGCCGGCGGCGGCCTTCGGTCCGAGTACGTTCTGCTATGACATGGCCTACGGGCGAGGCGATACGCCGTTCGTGCGCTGGGCACGGGGGCTGGGGTGCTGCGATGCGGTGCCGGGCTGGGGAATGCTGGTCGAGCAGGCCGCCGAGTCCTTCCGCCTGTGGCGCGGGGTGCGCCCGCTCACCGCGCCGGTACTCAAGGCGCTTGCCGACCACGCCGGGCCGGAGCGAATGACCGGATTCAGCGCCTCAAACTAAGGATTGCCGACGACGTCGCCGTCGTTGATGGTGTGCGAGGCGGCCACCACCAGGGCGAACGACAGGTGCCGGTACGTCTTGAATACCAACAGTGTGGCGATGCGATAATTGGGCAGCTTGACGCGCGGCGAGAGCAGCGTGCCGGAGGAGCCCATCGCGTGGAAGAGCCATGCGAAGGTTCCATAGGGGTCATGCACGACTCTGCCTCGGTGGTTGACCGCCAGCACATCTCCCGGGACGAGACCCGCGCGGCTGCCGCGGTCGACGACCACGATGTCATACGTGCCGGCCATGTCCTCCTGACCCCCCGTGCCGCCGACCACGCAGATGATATGGCCGCGCACGGGGCGGGAAGGCGCGCGTGGCTCCATGGTGAGCGGCAGCGGCGCGTCATTCGTGACCAGCCGATCGCCCGGGAAGGTCTCGCGCGCCGAGTTTGTGATGACCGCTGTGGCCGGATCGCCATCGGCGGTCACCACGGCCGTGCCGGTGAACGTGCCGAGGTAGCCGTAGACGTGTCCGAAGCCCCAATAGCCGGGCGCACGCAGCGCCTGCCCGACGTGGATCACGCTGTAGTGGCTGTGAGGATGGCGACCCAGGCTGCTGGCGTAGATGACGAAGCCCGAGCCAGCCACCTGGTGCTGATCGCGGATGGCGATGACGTGGGGCGCGCGCTGGATCTGATCCGCGGTAAACACCAGGGGACGCGTCAGGAACGGGGCAATCGCCGAGTACGGAATGGTCGGTATGGCGGCGGTGATGGGCGTGCTGCTCAGGTGGGGCTTGAGCATCACCGTCGGTTCTTGTGTGCGCAGCGGGCTGGGCCGCACCACGCGGATCATGGGCTTGCCGTTTCTCCCGTAGGCGAGCGCCAGGACGTCGCCCGGATAGATCCAGTGGGGATTGTGGATCTTGGGATTGATGTACCAGACCTCGGGCCAAGCCCAAGGATTGCGCAGGAATTTCGAAGCGATACCCCAGAGCGTATCCCCGGGCTTGACGGTGTAGGTCATCGGGGCGCTGGCGCGAATGATCGGCGCCGTGTCGGCGGAGGCATTCGAATCAGAAGGATTCGGCGTGGCGGCAGCCCGCTCAGGCGCCGATGCGGGGCGAGACCGCCCGGACGAATGACCTGCGACAGCCGCCGGTCTGGAGGGGGATGGGTGGGTGACGCCATGCAGCGAAGAACAGGCTCCGAGCAGGACCGAGGCCCCGATCACCAGCAGAAGGCGCGTACTGCGAATCTGATTTGACCCCATGGCTGGGTATAATCGCATTTCGGCTCCCCGTGTACGGCGGTTCAATGTCAAGTTGTGCAGCCGGTCACGGTCGAGCCCGGTACGGCTGCCCGACGCGGACCGTCGGAACCCCTCTCCCCATCCCCACTCGAAGTTCTCATGACGTTGCGAACGATTCTTGAGTTTCCCGATCCGCGGCTGCGTACCCGCGCCCAGCCGGTCACCCGCTTCGATGCCGGTGTCGAGCGCCTGATCGACGACATGCTCGAGACCCTGTACGACGCTCCCGGCATCGGCCTCGCGGCGACGCAGGTCGATGTGCATCAACGGCTCATTGTCATCGATGTCTCGGAGGCGCACAACGAGCCGTTGGTGCTGATCAACCCGCGGATTCTCACGCTCGAGGGTGACACCAGCACGGAAGAGGGCTGCCTGTCGGTTCCGGGCATTTTCGATACGGTCACGCGCGCCGCCCGCATCCATGTGCGCGCCCAGGCGCGCGACGGCTCGGTGTTTGAGCGCGAGTGCGCCGATCTGTTGGCGGTGTGCGTCCAGCATGAGGTGGATCACCTCGAGGGCAAGCTGTTCGTGGACCACCTTTCCAACCTCAAGCGTGAGCGTATCCGCAAGAAGCTGGATAAGGAACGTAAGACCCGGTCGCGGCGCCGCGCGGCGGCGGCCCGGTCGGCCCTGTAAGCGGACCGGTCCGTGCCCCAGCCAGCCCCCTTGCGCGTGGCGTTCGCGGGCACGCCGCAGTTCGCATTGCCCGTGCTGCTGGAGCTGCTGCATTCGCGCCATCGGGTCGTCGGGGTTCTCACCCAGCCTGATCGGCCCCGGGGGCGGGGCCGACAGCTGGCGTCCTCGCCCGTCAAGCTGGCCGCGCAGTCCAGTGTCCCCATCCGCCAGCCGGCCGCTCTGAAGGCGCCGGCCGACTGGTCAATGCTGGACGAGTGGCGACCGGACGTGCTCGTTGTGGTGGCCTATGGCTTGATCCTTCCGCAGCCGGTGCTCGACCTGCCCCCGCTCGGTTGTCTCAATGTGCACGCCTCGCTCCTCCCGCGGTGGCGCGGCGCGGCGCCCATCGAGCGGGCGCTGCTGGCCGGGGACCGCGAAACCGGCCTGACCGTGATGCGCATGGAGGCGGGGCTCGACACCGGTCCGATTCTGCTGCAGCAGCATGTGCCGATCGAGCCGCACGATACGGGCGCGAGCCTGCGCGACCGGCTGGCCGACCTGTCGGGACCCCTGCTGCTGCGAGCCTTGGATGGTGTTGCGGACGGGACGCTTGCGGCCATACCCCAACCGGCGGCGGGCGTCACCTACGCGCGCAAGCTGGATAAGAGCGAGGCACGCATCGACTGGCGATGGCCCGCGGCGGAAATCGAGCGTCTCATCCGCGCGTTGCAGCCGTGGGCCACGGCCGATACGGTGCGTGCCGATGCGCAGACCGGCGAGGAGGAGCGCCTCCTGGTGCACGCCGCCCGGATCGCCCCCAATTGTGACGACGCGGGCGCAGCACCAGGATGCGTCGTGCAGGCGGTCGGGCGGCACCGGGATGGCTACATCAGGGTTCGATGCGGCGAGGGCTGCCTGGATCTGCTCTCGTTGCAGCGGCCGGGCGGTTCGCGTCAGCCCGCCGGCATGTTCGCCAGCGGCCATCACGCGCTGCTGGCCGGCGCACAGTTAGGCGGCGCGCGTTGAATCATCAGCAGAGTCAGGGGGCCGGCGTGCTCGCCGACGCCGCGCGCGCCGTCGCGGCGGTTCGCGGCGGACAGTCCGCGGACGCGGCCCTGGCGATGTTCGAGTCCAGCGCCCAACGCTCCGCCGTGCGGGCAATTGCGCTCGGCACGGTGCGCTGGTACCTGAGGTTGCGCCCAGCCATCGACACTCTCCTGGCGCGGCCCGACACGGTCGATCGGGACGTGCACGCGCTACTGGTCACCGCGGCGCACCAGATCGAGTACTCGCGCACCGCGCCCCAGAAGACGGTCCATGCCGCCGTCGACGCCGTGCGTGTTCTGCGTCATGCGCATGCGAGTGGTCTGGTCAATGCGGTGCTGCGCAAGTTCGTGGCGGGGCGCGAGACCCTCCTCGCGCAGATCGACCGGGATGCGGCCCGCCGGACGGCTCACCCAGCCTGGCTGGTGGAGGCATTGACCGCGGCATGGCCGCGCCAAGTCGAGAGCTTGCTCGAGGCCAATAACGTCCACCCGCCCCTCACGCTGCGGCTGAATCCGCGCCTGCGCTCCCCGGAGCAGTATCTGGCCGATCTGGCCGCGGCGGGTCTCGCCGGCCGACTCGTCGAGAATCTCGGCCCGCAGGCGGGCACCACGGCCGTCACGCTCGAGCGACCGGTGCCGGTCGCAGCGCTGCCCGGATTTCGCGAAGGCTGGGTGTCGGTGCAGGATGCCGGTGCCCAGCTGGCCGCCGCGCTGCTCGCTGTCGCCCCTGGGATGCGGGTTCTGGATGCCTGCGCCGCTCCCGGGAGCAAAGCCGCGCACATACTCGAGCTCACCCCCGACGTCGAGCTTTGGGCGCTCGACATCGATCCTGTGCGGCTGCGGCGGGTGCGGGAGACCCTTGATCGGCTGGGCCTCAAGGCGCATCTGGCGGCGGCGGATGTCCGGGAGCCGCAGAGGTACTGGGACGGACGACCCTTCGAGCGCATTCTGGTGGATGTGCCGTGCTCGGGCACGGGCGTCATCCGGCGTCACCCGGACATCAAGCTCTTGCGCCGAGCAGAGGACGTTGCGTCGTTCGCCGCGAGACAGCTGGAGATTCTGCGGGCGGCCTTCGAGCTGCTCGCACCCGGAGGGAGGCTGGTGTACGCCACGTGCTCGGTGCTGCCCGAGGAGAACGAGGGGGTTCTGGAGCGTTTCTATGCGCAGGCGCCCCAGGCCCGGACCGCCCGACTCCCGGCGGAACGCCTGCCGGCCGGGGCGGTGGCGACCGCTCGAGGCCTGCAACTGCTGACCGGAGGGGCTGTGTCGACGGATGGCTTTTATTATGCTTGTGTCGAAAAGACAACGGCCGGAACCTGATACAGTCCGCAGGAACGGAAATTGACGCGCTCGAGCGTTGCATTGATGCCACGAATAATTTCGCGATGGGCGCCCGCGGCGGGATTGGCGTCCAGACTTCTGGTGGCCGCCGCAATGCTGGTGCTCATCGGCTTCGGCAGGCCCGCCTGCGCCAGCGCCCTCGACGGCGCGCTCGCGGTGCGCTCGGCGTATGTCAATTTCGACCATGGCGTCATCGAGCTCAATGCGCAGGTGGCCTATCCGCTGAACCCGACCATTCTCAAGGCATTGCAGAATGGCGTGACACTCAGCTTCGACATCGAGGCTCGGATTGATCAAGTACGCCGCTTCTGGTTCGACGCCACGATCGTCGACGTCACGCTGCACCGGGAGCTCGCCTACCATCTGGTCACCCGCCGCTATGTGGTGCGTAATGCCCAGAGCGGCGCGGAGGACAGCTTCAAGACCGTCCAGGAGGCGCTGCACTATCTCGAGCGGGTGAGCGACTGGCCGATCCTGGTAGAGTCCCAGCTGCACGGCGGGCGCTACATCATCAGTGTCCGTGCCAGCGTGCGGCGCGGGAAGCTGCCGGCGTCCCTGCGTGCGCTCCTATTCTGGACGGACGACTGGCAGCGCGAGAGCGCGTGGTACACATGGTCGCTGCCAGTGTGAGTGGATCCGCGCCGCGGTGGCGCGCCCGCGCGGTCGCCGCCATCGCGCTGTGGAGCGTCATCGGGCTCACCGCCCTGATGCTTCTGGCGAAGAGCACCCAGAACTCCTCCGAGTTCAGCCGGCTTCAACCCTGGATCGTCCTGCTCAACGTGATCGGCGTGTTTGCGCTGATCGTGCTGCTGCTGCGCCGAGTCTGGCAGCTGGTGCGCGACTACCGCAACCACGTGCCGGGCTCGCGCCTGACGGCCCGCACCGTGCTGATCTTCGGCGCACTGGTGGTGGCGCCGCTGCTGATCGTGTATTTCGCCTCGCTGCAGTTTCTCGACCGCGGCATCGACAGCTGGTTTCGCGTCGAGGTTCGCGCAGGACTGAAGGATGCCTTGGTCTTGTCGCGCTCGGCTCTGGACCTGCGCGTGCAGGCGGAATCGCGCCGCACCGCGGTGCTGGCCCGCTCTTTGAGCGGACGGCCGACCTTGCAGATCCAGGCACAGATCGACCGGGCGCGCCGCGTCGACTCGGCCCGCGAGATCATCCTGTACAGCGGCAGCGGGCGCATCCTCGCAGCGAGCTTGCGGGATCCGCTCGCCGATGTGCCGCTCGCGCCGCCCACCAATCTGGTGCGCACCGTAACGGCCAGACACACCTATGTCAGGCTCGAGCCTCAGTCCGACGGCCGATTCCTGATCCGCATCGGCGTGCCGCTCGCGCAGGCTTCAAGCGATGGCGCTTTGCGGTATCTGATGGCCTTGTACCCGGTGCCGGCGCGGCTCTCGGCCCTCTCGGACGCGGTCCAGCGCTCATATTCGCGCTACGGCAATCTGACGGCGCTGCGCCAACCGGTGCGATACAGCTTCACCTTGACCTTGACGCTCGTGCTGTTGCTGGCGATGCTGGCTGCCATCCACGGTGCGATCTACTTCGCCGAGCACCTCGCTCGCCCCGTACAGGACCTCATCGCCGGAACCCGTGCAGTGGGCAAGGGCGACTTCGCGACCCGGCTGGCCCTGCCGTCGCGTGACGAGATGGGCTTCCTCGTGCATTCCTTCAACGACATGACCAAACGGCTACGCCGAGCTCACGAGGAGGCTACCCGCAGTCAACAGGCGGTCGAGCGTGAGCGCGAGCGGTTGGCGATCATCCTCGCGCGGCTCTCAACCGGGGTGGTGGCGATCGACCGCAACTTGGTGGTGCGCATGGCCAACCGGGCGGCCGGCGGCATCCTGGGCACCGACCTGTCGGCCGCCGCCGGGCGGGCGCTGCCGGACCTTTCGGCCGGCAACGAGCGGCTCGCGCAGTTCGTCGCGGCGCTCGCGGTGCGCTTTGCGCGCGGTCGGGAGGAGTGGCGTGAGCAGATCGAGTTCGGCAAATCGGGCCGGGCGGTCACGCTGATGTGCGCCTGCACGCCCCTGCCGGGCGAAAGCGGCGACATGGGCTACGTGATCGTCTTCGACGACATCACCGCGCTGCTCGAGGCGCAGCGTGATGCCGCCTGGGGCGAGGTCGCGCGCCGCCTGGCGCACGAGATCAAGAATCCACTGACCCCGATCCAGCTGTCGGCCGAGCGTCTGCGGCGCCGGCTGCTCTCGCTGCTCGCGCCGGCGGAGGCGGAAATTCTGGATCGCTCCACCCATACCATCGTGCAGCAGGTCGAGAGCATGCAGCGGATGGTCAACGCATTCAGCGAATACGCGCGCGCGCCGGAGATGCACGTCAGCCGTTTCAGCCTCAATCAGCTGGTGACCGAGGTCGCCGACCTGTATCGCTCGCAGGACGGGCATGCCGCCATCGTGCTTGATCTGGATGAGCGGCTTTCGGCCATCGAGGCGGATCGCGGCCGGGTGCGCCAGATTTTGAATAATCTGGTTACCAACGCGCTCGAGGCGCTCGAGGGCCGTCCCGCGCCGCGGCTCGAGATCGCCACGCGGCTCGAGGGTGGCGGTAATGCGTTCGCGGCGGTGAGCGTGTGTGACAATGGGCCCGGCTTCCAGCCGGAGCTGCTCGGCCGGATCTTCGATCCGTACGTGACCAGCAAGCGCAAGGGTACTGGCCTGGGGCTGGCGATCGTCAAGAAGATCGTGGAAGAGCACGGCGGGCGGATCGACGCCGACAACCTTCCGGAAGGCGGGGCCCGCATCCGGGTGGCGCTGCCGGTGGCGTTCGGCCGCCGGTCGGGGGCTCGGAAGAGGCAAGAGACATTGCGGAGCGAACAAGCATGAGTTCGGCACACATACTGGTGGTCGATGACGAGGCGGATATCCGTGGCCTGCTGAAGGAGATCCTCTCCGAGGAAGGCTACGCAGTCGAAGTCGCGGCCAACGCGGCCCAAGCGCGTGCGTCGCGGGCCCGCCAGACGCCTGATCTGGTGCTGCTCGACATCTGGATGCCGGATGTCGACGGCATCACGCTGCTGCGCGAGTGGTCCACCACCGTTGGCGATGACTGTCCGGTCGTGATGATGTCCGGCCACGGCACCGTGGAGACCGCGGTGGAGGCGACACGGCTCGGCGCGTTCGATTTCGTCGAGAAGCCGCTGTCGCTGTCCAAGCTGTTGCGCACGGTGGAGCGGGCCCTCGATGCGGGTCGCCGTAAACGTCAGGCGGGAAAGCTGTTCGCGCCGGCGATGATCACGCCGGCCGGCAAGAGCAAGCTCATGCAACAGCTGCGCGCCGAGCTGCAGCGGATGGCCGCCCACGGCTCGCCGGTTCTGTTGGTCGGAGAGCCAGGCTCGGGACGCGAAATGTTCGCTCAGTATCTCCATGGACGCAGCCCGCGCGCCGGCGCGCCTTTCGTCACGGTGGTGGCCAGCAGTTTGCGTGACGCCGACGCGGAGAGCAGGCTGTTCGGCTCGATCGAAGGCGGCGCGCGCCGCCCCGGGTTGCTCGAGCAGGCCGCCGACGGCACGCTGTTCATCCAGGAGCTCGAGGATCTGCCGGGAGGGGCGCAGCGCCTGCTGGTCGGAGCGCTTCAGTCGGGACGGTTCACGCCGGTCGGCGCCAACGAGCCCACCGAGTTGCGCGCGCGGATGGTGTCCTGCGCGCAGCCGGGCATCGAGAACCACAGCGCAACGGGGGTGCGGCGCGACCTGCTCAGCCACCTCAACACGTTGATCGTGCGGGTGCCGCCGCTGCGCGATTATGCGGAGGACGTACCCGAGCTGTTGCGTCACTACGTCGATCGGCTGGTCGATTCCGAGGGGCTGCCGCTGCGCCATTTCTCCGTCGCCGCGCAAAACCGGCTGCGCAACTACCCCTGGCCGGACAACGCCCGGGAGCTGAAGAACCTGGTGCACCGTCTGTTGATCCAGGGCGGCGGCGAGGAAATCGGCCTGGATGAGGTCGAGCGGGAGTTGGCCCTGCAGGCGCCTCCGGGCGAGCCGCTGGTCAAGCAGGACCTGCTGGCGCTGCCGCTGCGCGAGGCGCGCGAGCAGTTCGAGCGCGCCTACCTGCAACAGCAGCTGTTGCTGTGCAACGGCAAGGTCGGGCAGCTCGCCAAGCGCGTCGGCATGGAGCGCACGCACCTGTATCGCAAGCTGCGCTCTCTGGGGCTGGATTTCCGTTCGATCGCCGAGGATTGAGCGCGGCGGAGCTCAGTGGGTGGCGCCCGGTATCAGCACCGCCGGCAGGCCCACGAGCTTGAGCTGGTGGCGGAAGCGATTGAGTTCCCATCGCTCGATGACGGGGCCGATGCGCACGCGGTACAGCGTCTTTTCGCCGTCGTGCACCGTATCGATATGCGCAAGTGTTCCCAGGCTGTCGAGATAGGCGACCACCTTTCGAGCATGCGCTTCGCTGCCGTAGGCGCCGACCTGCAGCACGTAGCCGTCGAACTGGGGGCGGCCGCCGGGGCCGATGCTGCGGGCCCCGGGGGCGCTCGGCGCCGGCACGGTCACCCGCAGGTTGGGCAGCATCTGATAGAAGTCATATCGCGGCTGAGACGCCGCCGCGCTTCGCGCCACGATAGTGGATCCATCGCCGCCGCTTCGCGCGGCCGTGTATCGTGCCGCCGGCGCCGGTGATGCGACCCGCGCCGAGTGGCCGGACTGCGAGCTCGGGCCTCTTGCTCCCGATATGGACGATGGAGGATAGGGCGACGGAGAACGGGCGTTGCCGCCGGAGGAGCCCCCGGGCACTGTGCCGGCCCGGGTCGGCGCTGCGCCGCGCTGCGCGCTTCCTGCGGCCGCGGCCGGCGTCGCCGCACCGCCGCTTCCAGTGCACGCTCGCGCGGATTTGTCGGCATGACGCATGATGAGCGCCGCGCCGAGGCCGGCGAGCAGCGCGCCCGCCAGCGCTCCCCATAGGAACTGACTCAGGCCGCCCGCGCTGCGCGGGCGGGGGGCGGCGCCCTTGTAGTCGCGAGTGGTCAGCTGAGACATGCGCTCACATGCTCTCGGGAGCGCTCACCCCGAGCAGGGTGAGCCCGTTGCGCAGCACTTGCTGCACGCCGATCACCAGAGCGAGCCGCGCGTTGCGCACTTTCGAGTCCTCGACGATGAACGTCTCGGCGTTGTAATAGGTGTGTAGAGCGTTGGCCAGATCACGCAGATAGTGCACCAGTATGTGCGGCGCGCGATTCACCGCCGCCTGCTCGAGCACCTCCGCAAAGCGCGTCACGCACGCGAGCGCCGCCTGCTCGTGCGCACCCGTCAGCAGCGCGGCATGCGCCAGGCCCTCGGCGCGCTCGAAGGCGAGCCCCCGGGCGGCGAGCTGCTTCAGCACGCTGGCCACGCGCGCATGCGCGTATTGAATGTAGTACACGGGGTTCTCATTGGTCCGCGACTTGGCCAACTCCAGATCGAAATCGAGCGGCTGGTCGTGGCTGCGCATCAGGTAGAAGAGGCGGCAGGCATCGTTGCCGACCTCCGCGCGCAGTTGGCGCAGGGTCACGAACTGGGCTTCGCGCTTGCCCATGGGAATCTTCTGCCCGCCGCGGAACAGGCTGACGAATTGGATCAGGGTGACCTCGAGGCTCTCGCCCGGCTCGCCCATGGCGGTCAGTCCCGCGCGCACCCGCGCGACGTAGCCGTGATGGTCGGCACCGAGCACGTCGATCAGGCGGGCGAAGCCGCGCTCGCGCTTCTCGAGGTGATAGGCGATGTCGGACGCAAAATAGGTCTTCTGGCCGTTCTCGCGTACCACGACGCGGTCTTTTTCGTCGCCGAATTCGGTGGCTCGGAACCAGACCGCGCCCTGTGCGCGGTAGAGCCGTCCGTCCCGTTCCAGGCGCGCCAGGGCGCGCTCGATTGCGCCGCTACGCTCCAACGCTTGCTCCGAGTACCAGCGATCGAAGCGCACGCCGAACTGCTCCAGATCGTCGCGTATGTCGGAAAGCATTGCGTCGAGCGCGAGTTCGAGCACGCGCTGGAACGCCTCGCGGCCGATCAGTTCGCGGGCCCGCCCGATCAGCGCGTCGATGTAGATTTCTTTATCGCCCGCCGGCGCGTCGGCGGGCAGCCCAGCCAGCACACTGGCCGCCGGGCGCCGCAGGCTCCCGCCCTCGGCCCCGCGGATGATCGCGGCGATGTCCTGAACGTAATCTCCGCGGTAGCCGTTTTCCGGGAACGGCAGCACCTCGCCGCACGATTCGAGGTAGCGCATCCAGGCGCTGACGGCCAGGATGTCCACCTGCCGTCCCGCATCGTTGATGTAGTACTCGCGTGTGACGTCGAAGCCTACGGCCGCGAGGATGTTGGCCAGAGTGGCCCCGTATGCGGCCTGGCGTCCGTGGCCGACATGCAATGGGCCCGTCGGGTTGGCCGACACGAACTCGACGAGCACGCGCTCGCCGTGACCCAGCGATGCGTGCCCGTAGCGCTCGGCGCGCTGGTGGATCTCGGCCAGCTCGTGCCCATATGCCGCGGGGGAGAGGAAGAAATTGATGAACCCGGCGCCGGCGATCTCGGCGCGCAGCACCAGGGGGCTTGGCGGCAGCGCCGCGACGATGCGTTGCGCCAGTGCGCGCGGGTTGCTGCGCGCCGCCTTCGCCAGGCGCAGCGCGATGTTGGTCGCGAAGTCGCCGTGGCACGGATCGCGGCTGTGCTCCACCGTTGCCGCGCGCGCCTCGGCCGTTGCTGCCAGCGTGCCGTCCAGGGCGGCAAGCGCGGCCGCGAGTAGTTGCTCGAGTTGCTGCTTCAAGGAAATCGAAATCCGGAAGATGGAGGAAGAGGCAACAAATTTTACCCGAAACGCCCGCTCCGCAAGCGGCTTGCCGCGTGCAGCGCTTTGCGACGGTCAAAAAAGCTCGATCGGATCGACGTCGAGCGCCCAGCGCACCCGGCGCGCGCTCGGCAACGACTGGACCCGCGGCAGCCACGCGTCGAGAAAGCGATGCAGCCCGCCACGCTCACGGCTCTCGATCAGCAGCTGCGCGTGATGGCGGCCGGCGCGTTTGGCCATTGCGGCCGGCACCGGGCCGAGAAGATGCACGCCGCGCGCGTCCTCGGCCAGCGCCCGGGCTTCGGTGAGAAACGCAAGTGCAGCCTCCGCGGTAGCCGCTGAGTCGCGCACCGCCGCGAGGCGGCTGAACGGGGGCCAGGCCGCGGCGCGGCGCTCCGCGAGCGCGGTGCGCGCAAAGCCCTCGTAACCCTCGGCCAGCAAGCCGTTGAGCAGGGGATGCTCCGGGAATTCGGTCTGGACCAGCACCTCGCCCGGGCGCTTCCCGCGCCCCGAGCGTCCCGCGACCTGCACGATCGTTTGTGCCAGGCGCTCCGGAGCACGAAAGTCCGAGCTGAATAATCCCTGATCGGCGTTGAGCACTACCACCAGTGTCACGTTCGGAAAGTCGTGGCCTTTGGTGACCATCTGGGTGCCGATCACGATCCGGCCCTCGCCGGAGGCGATGCGGTGCATGGCCTGTTCGAGCTCTCCGGGACGCCTGATCACATCGCGGTCGAGCCGCACCACCGGCACCCCCGGAAAGACGCTCGCGAGCGTCTCTTCGACGCGCTCTGTGCCTTGGCCGACCGGCTTGACGGCGAATCCGCACTGGGGGCAGCGCTGCGGCAACGGCGCATCCGCGCCGCAGTGGTGACAGCGGAGCGCTCGCGCGGCCAGATGCACCGTCAGGCGGGCATCGCATTCGGTGCACGGGGCGATCCAGCCGCACGCGGTGCACAGCAGCGTCGGCGCATAGCCGCGGCGGTTGAGGAACACCAGCACCTGGGCGCCGGCGGCGAGGTGCGCCGTCATCGCTTGCACGGCGGGCGTGGAGAGACCACCCGACTGGGCGTGCGCGCGCAAGTCGATCAGGGAGAGCCGCGGCGGCGCGGCGCGCATTGCGCGCCGGGTCAGCGTCAGACGGGTGTAGCGGCCGCTGGCGAGATTGTGCAGCGTCTCGATTGCGGGCGTGGCGGAGCCGAGCACGACCGGAACGTTCGCGCCCCGCGCGCGCATCACGGCCAGGTCGCGGGCCGAGTAGCGGAAACCGCCGTCGTGCTGCTTGTACGAGGCATCGTGCTCCTCGTCGACGATGATGATTCCGAGGTTGCTCACCGGCGCGAACACGGCCGAGCGGGTGCCGAGCACGACGCGCGCGCGACCCGAGAACGCCTCTCGCCACGCCAGCAGCCGCTCCCGCTCGGTCAGTCCCGAGTGCAGCACCGCCATCGGCGCGGCGAGGCGCTCGCGGAATCGCCCCAGGAGCTGGGGCGTCAGGCCGATCTCGGGAACCAGCACCAGAGCGCTGCGGCCTTCGGCCAAAGTGTGTTGCGCCGCACGCAAGTACACCTCGGTCTTGCCGCTGCCGGTGACGCCCTGGAGTACGAATGCGCCGAAACGGCCCAGCCCGGATTGGATGGCGTCGGCGGCGGTTTGCTGTTCGTCATTGAGCGGTGGACCGGGCTGGGGCGCCGAGGGGATCTGCGCCACGTCCCCCGTTTCAACGAGCGCCGACTCGATCCAACCCCGGGCGGTCAACGGTCGGGCCGCGGCGCGCCAGGAGTCTCCCAGCCGCTCGCGCAGCTCATGCGTGGAGCGGGGCGCACTGCGCAACTCTTGCAGCAGGCGGCGCTGCTTCGGCGCCCGCGATGGCTCATCCCGTGCGCAGGCCTGCTCGCCGGCGGTTGTGATCCGCCAGCGCTCCTCGCTGGCCCGCGTGCCGGCGCCGGTGCGCAGGGCCGTGGGAAGCGCGCTCGCCACGACCTCTCCGATGGGGTGATGGTAGTAACCGGCTGCCCACTGCAGCAGCTCCAGTAGGGCGGAATCGACGATCGGCCGCTCGTCGAGCACCTCGAGAACGGTTTTGAGCTTCTCCTCGGCGACATCCGAGCGCTCGGCGGTGCCCATGACGATCCCGATCATCCGTTGCCGACCGAATGGAACGCGCACCCGCATTCCCGCACCGGGGGCTCGCTCACCCTGTTGGCCCGACGTCGCGCGCGCCCGGTAGTCGAACAGCCGGCGCACGGGCGTGGGAAGGGCCACGCGGAGAACAGGGGCGGAGGACATTGGAAGTTCTTGAAAAATCAGGTGTATCCGCGCAGAGCGCAGTGTCGTCGCCGTCAACCGACAGGCTATGGGCGCGTTATACGGGACATGCCCGAGTCTGTTACGCTCCTCCCGCCTTATAGCATGCCGGCTGCCGCAGGCGGCGACGTGGATCTTCCCAATTCGAACGCCCAGACCACAGATCGTACGCTCAGCCTGTTTCTGGCGAGCGTCGAGCTCAAGGCGTTCCGGATCGCCCGCGCGGCTTTGCGCCACGAGGACGATGCGCTCGATGCGGTGCAGGACGCGATGCTGCACCTGGCGCGCGCCTACGCGCATCGTCCGCCGGAGCAATGGAAGCCGCTGTTCTACCGGATTCTCGAGAACCGCATCCGTGACATGCAGCGGCGGCGCAGCGTGCGCAATCGTGTGATGTCATGGCTGCCTTTCACGGCCGATCCGGACGGGGAATCCGATCCCGTCGCCGAGGCGGTCAGTCCGGAAATTCCGCCGGTGCGGCGGTTGGAGCTCGATGAGAGCCTTGCCGCGCTGGAGCGGGCGTTGGCGGCACTGCCGCGCCGCCAGCAGCAGGTATTTCTGCTCCGTACGTTGGAGGGTCTCGATGTCGCCCAGACGGCGCATGCGATGGGCTGCTCACAAGGCAGTGTCAAGACCCATTACTTCCGCGCGCTGCGCGCGCTGCGGGCCCAGCTCGGAGATCTCGAATGAGCGTGCCGGGTGACGATCTGGTCGGGTTCGAGCGGCGGGTGCGCGCTGTCCTGGAGCACGATGCGGGTGGGTTGAGCGGCCGCGTTCGCTCGCGACTGACTCGAGCGCGTCACGTAGCGATGGCCGGTGCTCGCGCACGGCGCGACACGCCGCATTGGCGGCTGCTGCGGACCTGGCTGCCGGCGACCGCCACCGCGGCGGCCGCGCTGGCGGCTGTTTGGCTGTTGAGGCCGTACCGGACGACACCAGTGCCCAGACCGGGGACCGGGATCGTGACCACACAGGACGTACAGCTGCTGACGGATCGCGATGGCTTGGCATTGGTCGAGGAGGGCGACGGCGAGTTCTACGAGTGGGCCGTGGCGCGGGCCCGGGGCAAGTCGATTTCGGCTGCCGGTGGGCGCGGACCGGGCAAGCATGGCGGTTGAGCGTTGTTACGGGGCGATCGTCGCGATGCTCCTGGCCGCCGCGCTCTTCCCGCTGGCGTGCGCCGCGTCACCGCCGGCGCCGCACCCGGCGCGCCGACCCGTGTCATTGCCTCTGTTGGAGTTTCTCGGCGGCCATGCGCCCACGAGCCGGGCATACAAGTCCGACAGCGGCCGCTGGTTGGAGTATCTGTCACGACTCAATCTGGGCAAGGCCGCTCGCGGCGCCGAAACCCCGGCGCCGGCAAGGCGCAAGCCTGCGCACGGCTCGTCCCGCGCCAAGAAGGGACGCGGCCGATGATCAGGGTGTGGCGCATCGCTCTGCTTGCTCTGCTGCTCACGTCGGCACCGGCGTGGGGCGTGGCGCCGCACGCGGCACACCGCGTGACGGTGCCTTGGTCGGCGCTCTCGCCCGCTCAGCAGCATCTGCTGGCACAGGTGCGGGGCCAGTGGGCGCGGCTGCCTACGGCGCGGCAGCGTGCGCTTGCGCGCGGCAGCCGGATCTGGCTGCACATGTCGCTGGCGCAACGGCAGCAGGCACAGCAGCGCTTTCGCAAATGGCAGCGGTTGACGCCGCAGCGGCGGGCACTGCTGCGGCGCCGCTGGCGGCAGTTTCGCGCGCTGCCGGCCCCACAGCGTGCGGCAATCCGCCGCAGCTTCCATCAATTCGAGCGCCTGCCCGAATGGCGGCGGCAGCGCCTGCGTCAGCGCTGGGAGAGTGCGACAGCCGCGCAGCGCCAGATGATGATCGCGCACATGCGCCAGCAGATGCTCCATCAGCGCATGCTGCAGCAGCGGATGCGCCAGCGAATGAGCCGCCCGCACACCATGCGCCAGCTGCGGCCAGCTCCGCCCCCGGGCTTTGACCGGGGTCGCTTTGGATCGGGGGGATTCGGATCCCCACCGCGCAATTTCGGCGGCGTTCCGGGCGGGATTCCCGGCGGCATGCCGGGAATCGGTATGCAGCACCGCTTCATGATGCCCCCGCACCCGCCGCATCCCTAGCGGGGCGCACGAGCGCCGCGGCGACTAGACCGCTTTGACCGCCTGAATCAGCTCCGCGGCCGCTTTCTGCGCGTCCCCGTAGAGCATGCGGGTATTGTCGAGGTAGAACAGGGCATTCTCGATGCCCGAGAAACCGGCGCCTTGGCCGCGCTTGATCACGATGACGTTCTTGGCCCGATCGGCGTTCAGAATGGGCATACCGTAGATGGGGCTCGATTTGTCGGTTCGCGCCACCGGATTGACCACGTCGTTGGCTCCGATGATGAGCGCCACGTCGGTGGTGTCGAACTCGGCATTGATGTCATCCAAGTCACCGATCAGGTCGTAGGGCACTCCGGCCTCGGCCAACAGCACGTTCATGTGCCCGGGCATGCGTCCAGCCACCGGATGGATTGCGAAACGCACGGTCACGCCCCGGTCGATCAGCAATTGGCACAGCTCCCAGATCTTGTGCTGCGCCTGCGCCACCGCCATGCCGTAGCCCGGCACCACGATGACCTTTTCGGCGTAGGCGATCATCACGCCGGCGTCGGCGGCGTCGATGGGCTTGAGCGATCCGGCGATCGTCCCGCCCTCGGCCGAGCTTTCGCCGAAATTCGAGAACAACACATTGGCCAGCGAGCGGTTCATCGCCTTGGCCATCAGCTGGGTCAGGAGCGTGCCGGCCGCCCCGACCACCATGCCGGCGATGATCATCGCGGCATTGCCCAGCACGAAGCCCTCGAAGGCGACCGCGAGGCCCGTGCACGCGTTGTACAGGGAAATGACCACCGGCATATCGGCGCCGCCGATCGGTATGGTGACCAGGACTCCGAACGCGAGCGCCAGCGCGAAAAACGCGATCACCAGCTGCATCGGGGCGTCGCCGTGCAGCGCGATCACCCATGCGCCGGCGGCGACGGTGGCGAGCAGCACCAGGAAGTTGACGATCTGTTGGCCGCGATAGCGCAGCGACTTCTTGATCAGGCCCTGGAGCTTCGCGAAGGCGATGAGGCTTCCGCTGAAGGATACCGCGCCGATCAGGGCGCCGATCACCGCCAGCACCACGGGCGCCGGCGCGAACGGGTAGCCGCGCACCAGCTCCTGGCAGGCGATGGCGGCGGCCGCGCCGCCGCCCATGCCGTTGTACAGCGCGACCATCTGCGGCATCGCGGTCATCGATACGCGCTTGCCGCTCCACCAGGCCGCGATACCGCCCACGAAAATCGCGGTCAGGATGAGGATGTCATTGTGCATCCCCGGCCACAGGAACGTGATCAGGCCGGCAATCAACATGCCCACGCCCGCCCAGATGATTCCGCCGCGCGCCCCCTTGGGCGAGCTCATGCGTTTCAGACCGATGATGAACAGCAGCGCGGCGGCGAAGTACACCGCCTGAATCAGATCGCCGGTCACCGAGGCCGGTAGCGCGCTCATGCTTTGCCGCCTTTGCGCTTGTCCTGACTCGATTTGAACATCTCGAGCATCCGCTCGGTGGAGACGTAGCCGCCGACCACGTTGCCGGAGGCGAGCAGCACACCGATGAAGCCGATCGTCTTCTCGAGCGGCGTATGCGCGTTGCCGAGCGCCACCATCGCGCCGACCAGCACGATGCCGTGCACGAAATTCGAGCCGGACATCAGTGGCGTATGCAGGATCACCGGCACGCGCGAGATGACCTCATAGCCGGTGAAGGCCGCCAGCATGAAAATGTAAAGTGCGATGATTCCAGTCATGATCTCCCCCAATCCGAGGCTGTTCAGCCTTCGATCGTCTTGCGGGTCGGCTCGTGGCGGATTTCACCGGCGTGGGTGAGGCACGACTGAGCGAAGACCTCGTCATTCCAGTCCACCTCGAGGGCTCCCTGCTTGATCGCCGGCGTCAGAAAATTCAACAGATTGCGCGCGTACATCTCGCTCGCGTTGTAAGCCAGCTGCGCCGGCAGATTGACGGGTCCGATGACCTGCACGCCCTGATGAATGACAGTCTCTCCCGCGCGCGTCAGCTCGCAGTTGCCGCCTTGTTCGGCGGCGAGGTCGACGACCACTGATCCGGGCCGCATCCGCTCCAGGGCGCCGCGCAGGATGATCTTGGGCGCGGGGCGGCCGGGAACGGCGGCGGTGCTGATCAGCGCATCGGCGGCGGCGATCCGTGCATCGAGGATTTCCTGCTGGTTGCGCCGCTCCGCGTCGGTGAGTTCTCGTGCGTAGCCGCCCGTGCCTTCGGCGCTGACGCCGGTGTCGACGAATTTCGCGCCGAGGGATTTGACTTGTTCGCGTGTGGCGCTGCGGACATCGTACGCCTCCACCACTGCCCCGAGGCGCCGCGCCGTCGCGATCGCCTGCAGTCCGGCCACGCCGGCGCCGATGACCAGTACCTGGGAGGGACGGATCGTTCCGGCGGCCGTGGTCAGCATCGGCAGGAACTTCTGCAGGTGGTCGGCCGCGATCAGCACCGCCTTGTAACCGGCGACGGCCGCCTGTGACGACAGCGCATCCATCGATTGCGCGCGGGAGATGCGCGGCACGAGTTCCATGGCGAAGCTGGTCACGCCGGCGCGCTGCAGGGCCAGGATCTCCTCGCGCCGGGCGTGGGGCTGCAGGAAGCCGACGACCACCGCGCCGGCTTTGAGCGAGCCGATCTGCGCTGCGGCGAGCGGTTGCACGGTGAGCAGCACGTCCGCCTGGGCGAGCACACCGGCGGCGTCGCTCCACTCCAGGCCGCGATAGGCCGAATCGGGAAAGTTGGCCCGCTCCCCGGCGCCGCGCTCGAGCAGGATCCGGGCTCCGGCCCGGATGAATTTCTCGGCCACTTCCGGTACCAGGCTGACCCGTGTCTCGCGAGGCGCGGCTTCGCGCAGCGCGCCGATTATGATTGGCATCGATGGCCCTCGCAAAGCGGCAACCGGCACGGTTTACGGGGTGCCGGCCCCCGGGATCGTCTACCCTACACGTTGGCACGTTGAACTCAAGCACATTCTTGCCTTAATCTTACAGACGTCATGATGGGCATAGACTTTGATCGGGCCGATCACGGAGTGATCGATGACCCGCGGATCATCCCGGCCGGAGCGGTGCGCGGGCTCTCCCAACTCGTCCTGCGCACGGACGTCTCCGGGATGCCGCTCGAGTGGATCGATTACCGGGAAGCGGCCCGGTTGTACACGCAGGAGCAGGTGGCGTACACCTGCGGCAGCCGCCTCTATACGCTGTTCGGCGGGATTAACGCGCGGACCGGCCGGCGCACCGCGCTCGAGATAAACTCCATCGTCGCCACCGTGGGGCACACCGGCAATCCCGGCAGCACGCGCCACGATTACGTGCCGCCGCTGAATAACCAGACGCTGTTTCGCCGGGACGCCCACGTTTGCATGTACTGCGGGCTGCGCTTCCCGACCCGGGAGCTTTCCCGCGACCACGTGCGGCCATTCAGCCAGGGGGGGCTCGACATCTGGACCAACGTGGTGACGGCCTGCCGGCGCTGCAACAACCAGAAGGCCTCGCGTACCCCGGAGCAGGCGCACATGCAGCTGATCGCGGTGCCGTTCACGCCCACCTATGCCGAGTACGTCTTCCTGAAGGGGCGGCGTGTGCTGGCCGACCAGATGGAGTACCTGCTGGCGCACTTCCCGCGGTCGAGCCCGCTGCACGACCGTATCCAGCGCTGGTTGAGCTGACGCGGGCTCGGCCGCAAGCTGCGTACGCCCCGACGGTGGAATCGCCGACGTTGATCTACCTCATCGACGCCTCGGTCTACGTTTTCCGCGCCTATCACTCGCAATTGCCTGACATGCTCGACTCCGAGCGGCGGCCGGTGCATGCCGTATTCGGCTTTGCGCGCTTTCTCGGCGACCTGCTGGAGAGGACCCGGCCGGAGCTGGTCGCGGTGGCCTTCGACCGGCGGCTCGCCTCCTCCTACCGCAACGACATCTATCCGCTCTACAAGGCCAATCGTGAGCCGCCGCCGCCGGATCTGGCGGCCCAATTCGATTACTGCCGCGAGCTGTGCGCCCGGCTCGGCCTTGCCGTGTTCGTCGATTCGCGCTACGAGGCGGACGATCTGATCGGGACCCTGTCGTGCCTGATGCGCCGGCAGGGAATTCGCTCGGCGTTCATAACGCGGGACAAGGACTTCGCCCAGCTGGTGCGCGTGGGGGATCTCTACTGGGATTTCGGCGCGCGCGGCCAGTTGGGCTATCACGAAGTCGAGCGCCGGTTCGGAGTGCAGCCCGAGCGCTTCGCCGATTATCTGGCGCTCACCGGTGATGTGTCCGACAACATCCCGGGCGTGCCGGGCGTCGGACCGAAGACCGCCTCGGCGCTGATGCGCGAGTTCGGCTCCATCGACGAGCTGTATGAGGGACTCGGGCGGGTGACGGCGCTCGGTCTGCGCGGTGCGCGCGAACTGCGTGAGCGGCTGCGCGAGCATCGCGAGACGGTGTATCTGGCGCGTCGTCTCACACGCATCGTATGCGACATGCCGCTCGAGGTGACGCCCCAGGATCTGCGGCCGCGCGTGCCGGATCTCGCGGCGCTGGGCACACTCTACGATCGGCTGCGATTCGGCTCCCTGCTGCGCAGCCAGGGCGAGCGTCTGGCCGCGCGGGTTGCCGAGGGCGGCGGCGGGCCTGCGCCCGACGCCGGTGCGTGAGTCTGGCAGTGATTGGTTCTGCATGATTTCGTGAGCGGTTCAGTTATGCTCCGCGCTCTTTGATCGGCCGACGGGGGCAACTATGGCAAGCAAGAACATCGAGTCCGTCCTGCAGGAGAAGCGCACGTTCGAGCCGCCCGCGCAATTCACCGCTCGGGCGCGGCTCAAAGCGGCCGATCTCGAGAGCCTGCGCCGACACGCCGACAGCGATTACACCGGCTTCTGGGCGCAGCTGGCGCGCGAGGCGATCGTCTGGCGCAAACCTTTCACGGTGACGCTCGACGAGAGCGAAGCGCCGAACTTCCGCTGGTTCACCGACGGGCGGCTCAATGTCTCGTTCAATTGCCTGGACGTGCACTTGGCAGAGCGCGGCCGCAAGCCGGCGATCCTGTTCGAGGGCGAGCCCGGCGATACCCGCCGCATCAGCTATCAGGACCTCCATACCGAGGTCTGTCAGTTCGCCAATGCGCTCAAGGCGCAAGGCGTACACAGCGGTGATCGGGTCGCGATCTACATGCCGCTGGTGCCCGAGGTCATCGTGGCCATGCATGCCTGCAATCGCATCGGCGCGATTCATTCAGTCGTGTTCGGCGGCTTTTCCGCGCCGGCGCTGAAGGACCGGATCGAGGACACGGGCGCCAAAGTGCTCATCACCGCAGACGGCGGGTGGCGCGGCGGACACGCCATCGAGCTCAAGGCCGCGGCGGACAAGGCGCTGGCGATGGGTTGTCCGAGCATCAAGCGCGTGATCGTGCTGAAGCGCACCGGCCGGAAGGTCGACATGGAGCCGGGACGCGATCTGTGGTGGGACGAGGCCATCGCGGGGCACTCCTCGGTATGCGAGCCCGAGTGGGTCGAGGCCGAGCACCCGCTCTACCTGCTCTATACCTCGGGCTCGACCGGCAAGCCGAAGGGCATTCAACACGCCAGCGCCGGCTACCTGCTCGGCGCCAAGCTGACCACACAGTGGGTTTTCGACTTGCGCGACGACGACGTGTTCTGGTGTACCGCCGATGCCGGCTGGGTGACCGGGCACACCTATCTGGCGTATGGCCCGCTTGCCGCCGGCGCCACCATCGTGATGTACGAGGGCGCTCCGACCTATCCCGATGGCGGGCGGTTCTGGAAGATCTGTCAGGATTACGGGGTTACCGTGTTCTACACGGCCCCTACGGCCATCCGGGCTCTGATGAAGCTCGGCGAGGAGGTTCCGGCCCGGTACGATCTTTCGAACTTGCGGCTGCTCGGCAGCGTCGGTGAGCCGATCAATCCCGAGGCGTGGATATGGTATCAGCGTGTGATCGGGCGGGGCCGCTGTCCCATCGTCGACACCTGGTGGCAGACCGAGACCGGGGCAATCATGATGTCGCCGATTCCCGGCGTGACCGCGACCAAGCCCGGCTCATGCACACATCCGTTGCCGGGTATCGACGCGGACGTCGTCGATGATCGCGGCGAGCCGGTAACGCAGCCCGATGCGGGCGGCTATCTGGTGATCAAGAAGCCCTGGCCGGCGATGCTGCGCACGATCTGGCGAAACAACGACCGATACACGGCGGCGTATTGGGAGAAATTCCAAAACCGCTATTACGTGGCGGGCGACAGCGCGCACCGCGATGCCGACGGATACTTCTGGATCATGGGCCGTATCGACGACGTGCTGAACGTCGCGGGTCACCGGCTCGGTACCATGGAGATCGAATCGGCCCTGGTATCGCATCCGCGAGTCGTCGAGGCGGCGGTCGTGGGCCGACCGCACGAAATCAAGGGCGAGTCGGTCTTCGCGTATGTCGTATGTCGAGGCGCGTATCCGCAGGGGAATACGGCGCATCTCGCGCAGGACCTGCGCGAGTGGGTCGGCCAACAGCTTGGCGCCATTGCCAAACCGGACGAAATCCGCTTCGCCGATAATCTCCCTAAGACCCGCTCGGGCAAGATCATGCGCCGTCTGCTGCGCGCGATCGCCCGCGGCGAGGACATCACACAGGACGTCTCCACGCTGGAGAATCCGGCGATACTCGAGCAGCTGCGCGGTGGAGTCGCCGCCGCGGGAAGCGAACCGGCGCCGGCAGGGGCCAGGCGCGTTGCGCCGGCACGGGCGCGCTCCGCGCGCCGCCTCAGAGCGACGGCGAAGCGCACGGGCACGAAACGTGGGACGCGGGGCGCGGCAGTGAAGCAGGCAAGACCACAGGCCCTCCGGACCAGAGGCGCCAAGGCCAAGCGCGGCGCAGCGGTCAAGGCCAAGCGCGGCACAGCGGCCAAGGCGAAAGTAGCGAAATCCCAGAAGACCGGTTCGCGGACCCGCAGTGCGTCGCGCCGCACGGCTCGGCGGAAGCGCTCCCCTCGGGCGGGTCGAGGACGGACCGCCCGGCGCTGACGCGCGGGCTCTGGCGACGGCGAGGCGTTCGTCGCATTACGCGTCACTGGCGCGCTGATACGACGTCAGCTTGCGGGAGAATCCGTGCGCGTCAGCGGCTCGTAACGGCGCTCGCCACTGGCGGGATCATAGAGAACCTCCATCGGCTGGCCCGTGGTGGGGTCCTCGAACCGTTCTCCGGTGCGCTCCCAGTGTCCCGCAACCGGCGGTTGCTTGCGATAGCGCCAGCGCTCAAAGGCGGTGGCGATCGCCGCCACGGCGCCGAACGCCAGCAACTGCGGTCCGCCGTCCACGCGCTGCAGCATCAGCGCGGCCCCGATCAGGGTCGTGACCACGCTCACAGCGAGGACCGCGGTACGCAGCATCATGGGGATTTCTCGATGTCCACCGCGGTGCCGTAGGCGACGATCTCGGTCATGGTCTGGCCGATCTCGGAGGAGTCGAAGCGCATCATGATGACGGCGTTCGCCTGCATCAGCGTCGCATTCTTCACCATGCGGTCGACGGCATGCCGACGCGCTTCTTCCAGCAGTTGCGTGTACTCGGAGATCTCACCGCCGGCAAGCGAACGCAGGCCCGCCATGACGTTGCCGGCCAGGCCGCGGCTGCGGACCACGACGCCGAACACCTGGCCTTTGACGGCGGTGACGCGATAGCCCGGGACATTCTCGGTTGTGACGATCAGCATCGGCGGCGACTCCTGTGCTGGGTGCGCGCGGCGCCCGGCAGGGCGCACCCTGCGGGCATCATGACAATCGTAACACCGTGGCATCGCGGCGGGTGCGCCGCGCCCGAAGGTCGCAAATCTGCACGTTTTCGCCACCTATACCCCTGGCGGGGCCGCCCTGGAAACGCCTACTCTGCTTCGGCCCCTCAGGGGTTGATCCGCGGGAGCGGCGCTCATGGGCGAAAACATCCGGGTGACTTTCCAATCCGAGCGCGACTGGGAGCGTACCCGTGCACAATGGATCGAGGATCTGCTGGCCGTCGGCGCCTTGTTCGGCGACGACGAGTCGCTGATGCGCGCCAAGGCAGACTGCGTGCATCAGCTGCTGCGGCGTATCGTCGAGGATATCCCCGCGATACGCATCACCGCCAAATTGCCCGATGGCGTGCCGCCGGAACAGATCCCGCTGTTCAGCGCTGCGGTCCGGGAGGCGGCGCTGAAGGGAATCGAGGCGAGCATGAATCATTCGGTACGCCTGGTCATGGCGGCGATCTTCGATCTGTGCACCTCCAAGTTGCGCCGCGAGCCTTCCTAGCGAGCGGCTCAGGCCGAGGTGTCGCGCGGCTGCGCTGCCGGTAGCAAGCCCAGATCGACGTCCGTCCAGCCCTGACAGTGCCGGGCGAGGAGGTTGGCAAGCAGCGCCGAGTGCTCCGGGCGGGCGTTGAGCGCCGGGACGTATTCGAATCGTTCGCCGCCGGCGCGCATGAACGCGGCGCGGTTCTCGACATCGATTTCCTCGAGCGTCTCGAGGCAGTCGACCGCGAAACCCGGACAGACGACCGTGACGTCTTTGATGCCGCGGTGTGGCATGGCGGCGAGCGTCTGCATCGTATAGGGACGCAGCCACTCGGCGCGGCCGAAGCGCGACTGGAACGTGACGCTCCATGTGCCTTCGGCGAGCAGCAGCTCCTCGGCAAGCAGGCGCGCGGTCTTCTGACACTTGCAGAAGTACGGATCGCCCTGATGGAAATAGCGCTCGGGAATGCCATGGAACGAAATCAGCAGGTGAGATGTCCGGCCGTGCGCGCGCCAGTGCTGCTCGACACTCTCGCGCAGCGCATCGATGTATTCGGGCTGATCGTGGTATTCGGCGATGAAGCGCAGCTCGGGCAGCCAGCGCCAGCGGGCGAGCTCCGCGTTGACCTGATCATAAACCGCGGCCGTCGTGGCGCCGCAGTACTGCGGGAACAGCGGCAGCACCACGATCCGCTGCGCGCCCGCCGCGCGCAGCCGTTGCAGGGATTCGGACACGGTCGGAGTGCCGTAAAGCATCGCGAATTCGACCGAGAACGGCGCCATCATCCGCTGCGCGAGGATGCTGCTCAGCGCTGCGCGGAGCAGCGCCGACTGCTCACGCAGCGGCGAGCCTTGTGCCGACCAGATCTTGCGGTACTTGGGCGCCACGCGCGCCGGCCGCAGCGGCAGGATGAGCCCGTAGAGGATCGGTAGCCACAATGGCCGGGGCAGCTCCACCACGCGCGGGTCGCGCAGCATCCGCGCCAGAAAGCGCCGCACATCGCGCGGCGTGGGGGACTCGGGTGTGCCAAAGTTCACCGCGAGGATGCCGATGCGCTCGGCCATGTCGCGGTGGAAATCCAGGGACCCTTGATAGCGCATGCGACGCAAGATACCGCAGCGGAACCGTGCCCAGCCAGAGGGTTGTGGGAAATCCCTACCGGAGGCGGGCACGACCCGCTCGTCGCGGCGTTCATCCGCCTCTGGCGGTTGCCCCTGCGTCCCGAAAGCTCAGTTCAGCCATGCGCCGCCGAACCCGGCGTCTGCTGTGGACCCGCTCTCGCGTCACACCCGGCGGGCGCCGCCGTCCCCGTCCGGCCCGGCGCGATCATCGCGCTGGAGGTGCTGTTCGAGGAACTGCAGGGTCCGCTTCCGGGCGAGCTCGGCGGCGGAAGGGTCGTAGGAGGCGCGCAGGTCGCAATTGAAGCCGTGAGCGGCCCCCTCGTAGATGTAGAAGGTGCCGCCAGGGTGCAGCGCCTTGATGCGCTCGACCTCCTGAGGCGGGATGCTCTGGTCGGCGCTGCCGAAGTGGTACAGCACCGGACAGCGCGGTGATGTTCCCGCATCCTGGACACGCCCGTAGTAGACGACCGCGCAGTCGATCGGCAGCAGGCAGGCGGCCCGGTAGGACTGGGCGCCGCCGAAACAGTAGCCCACGGTGGCGACGCGTCCCGCATGCTTGACGACCGCTACGGCCGCAGCCAAATCCTTCAGCGTCTGCTCGGGATTGAGCTGCTGCGCATAACCGCGGCCCTCGTCGATTTCAGGCGGGCTGTAGCCGAGCTCGATGCCGCGGCGAACGCGATCGAACAGCGCCGGAGCGATTGCCGTATAGCCTGCCTGCGCAAATCCGTCGGTCACGGCGCGGATATGCCGGTTGACCCCGAAGATCTCCTGGATCACCACTATGCCGCCACGCGTCTTGGCGGGCGGCGCGGCGAGATAGGCCTGGAGCTTGTGCCCGTCGCGGGCCATGAGAGGGGTGAATTCGCCCATCGATCTTGTCCTTTGGTCCGCGCAATCCGCGCCTGAATTCAAAAGGATATCGCCCAAGTCGCCGCCCGGCAAAAACATCGGCGGTCCTCGGAGCAGTTGCCCACGCGAGAGCGGCGCATGATAGCCTAGCGGCCGCACTGGGACGCCGGTCGTCCCACGGGAGGGGGGTCTATGCTGGTCGGCTCGGCCGTACGGCGAGTGGCCATCGTGGGGGGCGTGCGCATACCGTTCGCCCGGGCCCACAGCGTCTACTCGTCCGTGGGCAACCGGGAGATGCTCACCGCGGTGCTGGGGGCGCTCGTGGCGCGCTTCGAGCTGCAGGGGGCGCGTCTCGGCGAGGTCGCCGCCGGCGCGGTCATCAAACATCCGCGGGACTACAACCTGACTCGCGAGTGCGTGCTCTCGTGCGGCCTGGATCCCCAGACTCCGGGGCTCGACCTGCAGCGCGCCTGCGGCACCAGCCTGGAGGCGGCGCTCGCGATCGGCAACAAGATCGCCCTCGGCCAGATCGATGCGGGCATTGCCGGCGGCTCCGACACCATCAGCGATCCGCCGATCACTTACCCGCGCGCCTATCAACAGCTGTTGCTCGAGAGCTTTCGAGGCCGGACGCTCCGCGAGCGTTCGCGACCGTGGCTGCGACTGCGGCCCGGGCATTTCAAACCCGTGCTGCCGGCGGTGGCCGAGCCGCGCACGGGGTTGTCGATGGGACAGAGCGCCGAGTTGATGGCGCAGCGCTGGGGTATCACTCGAGAAGCGCAGGACCAGCTGGCCTACGAGAGCCACATGAAGGCGGCGGCCGCCTGGCGCGAGGGATTCTACGAGGATCTGGTCGAGCCATTCCTCGGGCTGCGGATCGATAACAACATCCGTCCGGGCTCGTCGATGGCGAAGCTCGCAACGCTGCGTGCCAGCTTCAATCCGTCTGCCGGTACGCTCACCGCCGGCAACAGCACCCCGCTGACCGACGGCGCGAGCGCGGTGCTGCTCGCCTGCGAGTCCTGGGCCGAGCGGCACAAGCTTCCCGTGCTCGCCTACCTGCGCTACGGCAAGGCTTGGGCGGTCGACTTCGCCAGCGGCCGGGAGGGCCTGCTGATGGCGCCGGCGTATGCGGTTGCGGCGATGCTGCGGGATGCGCAGCTGAATCTGCAGGATTTCGATTATTACGAGATTCACGAAGCGTTCGCGGCGCAGGTGCTGTGCACGCTCGCGGCTTGGCGGTCCGAGCAATTTTGTCGCGAGTCGCTCGGCCTGGATGCGCCGCTCGGCTCGATCGATCGAGCGCGAATGAACGTGAAGGGCGGAAGCGTCGCCATCGGGCATCCGTTCGCGGCTACCGGCACGCGCATCCTCGCGACGCTGGCGAAGCTGCTCGCCGCGAATCCCGCCGCAAGAAGTGGTCTGGTCTCGGTCTGCACGGCCGGCGGCATGGGCGTCGCGGCGATTCTGCAGAAGTAACCGGGCGGCCGCCGCCAGCGGGGTCCGGCGGAGCGTGGCGCGCCGCGCGCGTCCCGCGGTGGAACAAACATAGACGTGCGCCAGCACGCGGGGAGGTTTGAGTGAACGGCATTGCAGTCGATGCCGCGGCGAATGCGTTGGCCGACTTCGGCGGTCCGGCGCCGGCGGCGCCGTGCGTATGAGTCGCGGCCTCAACGAGGGCAGCACGGCCCTGCGGGCAGACCTCGGGGCGCTGCTGGCGCAGATGCCGCTGTTCAACACGCTGGCGCCGAACGTGCTGCATCAGATCGCCGATACCGCGGAATGGCTGTCGCTGCCCGGCGGCGCGGCGCTGTTCGCCGCCGGCGAGCCCTCCGATGCGCTCTACATCGTGCTCAGCGGGAGTCTGGCGGTCCTGACCGCCGACGGTCGGGTGCAGGGCCGCTTTCTGGCGCGACTGGCCGCCGGCGACACTGTCGGGGAGATGGGCCTCATTTCCGGGCGTCCGCGCATGGCTCACGTCGTGGCGCTGCGCAACACGGAGCTGGCACGGATCTCGGCCCGTTCATTCAACGACGTGCTGCGGCGCGATCCTGAAGCCATGTGGCGCATCGCGCAGCTGATGGTCAAGAGACTGGAGCGGATGGATGCCATGCCGCGGGCGCATCTGCGCGGCGCCTCAACTTTCACGGTGCTGCCGCAGAGCCTGGAGGTGGACTTCGCGGGATTTTCAACCGCGCTGGTCAAGGCGCTTGCCGCGTTCGGACGCGCGGAGCTGGTGTGGAGCGTACGCGCGGGCACGCACACCAGTCAGTGGTTCAACAACATCGAATCGGCCAATGACTTCGTCGTCTACGTGGCCGATCCCACGCCCAGCCGCTGGACCAAGCTGTGCGAGCGGCAGGCGGACGCGTTGTTGCTGCTGGCGCGCGCGGAGAGTCCGGCGGGCAGCTGGGGCGCGCTACGGTGGCCGCACGATCATAGTCTCACGCCGCGGCGTTGGGAGTTGATCCTGGCGCACGACACCGGGATCGAGACGGGAGCCGCCGCCCGTTGGCTCGCCAACCTTCCCGACATCCCGCATCATCACGTGCAGTCCCCGTCCGATTATGCACGGCTCGCGAGGATATTGACCGGTCGGGCCGTGGGACTGGTGCTCTCCGGCGGCGGCGCGCGCGGCTTTGCGCACATCGGCGCCGTCAAAGCGCTGCGCGAGGCGGGTATCCCGATCGATATGGTCGGTGGGACCAGCATGGGGGGCATACTCGGCGCCGGCGTCGCCGGCCATTGGAGTGTGACGGAGCTGACCGACCGGTTCCGTCATTACTTCGTCGAGTCCAGGCCGCTGCGCGACTACACGCTGCCGTTCGTGTCGCTGGTGTCCGGCCGCAAAGTCAGCCGAATGTTGTTCGAGGCCTTCGGCGAGCTGGCGATCGAGGATCTGCCGCTCTCGTTCTTCTGCGTCTCATCGAATTTGACCACCGGGCACCCCTACGTGCACCGTCGCGGCGAGCTCTGGCGGGCGCTGCGCGCCTCGGTCTCGGTGCCGGGCGTGCTGCCGCCCGTGGTGAACGCGGGACAGGTGTTGGTCGACGGCGGGGCCATGAACAATCTGCCCGTCGATGTCATGCTGGAGCTGGGTCGCGGACCGGTGATTGGCTGCGACGCGGGGGCGGATCGCGCTTTCACGACTTCGGGCGATGACCTCGATGTGCCCCTGCCGTGGCAAGTCATGCGCTGGATCAGGGCGCGGCGGCGGCTGCCGAATATCTTTCAGATCCTGTGGCGCAGCGGCATGGTCAACAGCACTACGCTCACGAGCGCGCAGCGCAGCAGAACAGACCTGCTGCTGCGCCCGCCTCTGGCCGATATCGACATGCTCAACTGGAAGGCATTCGACCGGGCGATTCAATCCGGCTACGACTACACCGTGCGTCGGCTCGATGAGCTGCCGGAGGATTCCGCGCTCCGGCGCAGCGCGGGGTGAGCAGGCCGATAGAGCGTCGGGCCTTGCGGGAGTCGGCTCGAAGCCGCATGCTCGGATGATTGGCGGCCCCGAAAGTATCCGGCCATGATCACCCTGTTTCATCATCCCAAGACGCGCTCCACACGCTTTATTTTCCTGCTCGAGGAGCTGGGCGTTCCGTACGAGATCCGTCGAGTCGACGTCCGCAAGCGCGACGGTTCGGGGGCGGTGGATCCGGCGAACCCGCATCCGCACGGCAAGGTGCCGGCGATCGACGACGACGGGTCGGTCGTGTTCGAGTCCTCCGCCATCACCTTATATCTCACCGACCGGTTCCCGGAGCGCGGGCTCGGCCCGAAGGTCGGCAGCCGGGACCGCGGCGCGTACCTGTCGTGGTTGGCTTATTACAGCGGAGTGCTGGAGCCGGCCTTCGTGTCAAAATTCCTCAAGGCCGATATCCCGCGCGGCACCGCCGGTTGGGTCGCGGTCGAGGAGGCGATGCCGGTGCTGATCCGCAGGCTGGAACGCGGGCCGTACCTGCTCGGCGAGCACTTCAGCGGCGCCGATGTACTATACGGGACGACTTTCGCGATGTTCGGGAAGAGTCCGTTGATGGAGGAATCGCCGATGATCGAAGCTTACGTGCAGCGTGTCATCACCCGTCCGGCCTTTCAGCGCGCCCAGGCGCGGGATGACCGCGCATGAGACGCCCGAGCATGCCGCGACGTCCACAGCCGCGCTTCCTCGTGCTCGCGCTCGTCGCAATGGCCGCGTGTGCGCCATTGAGCCGCGCGGCGCCGCGCGGCGCGGCGCGGGTGCGTATCCTCGTAAACGGTGATGCGCCGGCCCATCCGTTTCCTCACTTCTGGGAGCAGATGTTCGGGTCCGGCCGTGCGATCCTCTCGCTGCGCGCGGACTACCGGCGCGACCTGCGCCAGGTCAAGGGGGCGACGGAGTTGCGGCTCATCCGCTTTCACGACATCTTCGATCGCGCGGTGGGAATCGTTCACCTCGATGCGCACGGCCGGCCGGTCTACAACTTCACGTACGTCGACCAGATCTATGACGGTCTGCTGAAGAACGGCGTGCGCCCCTATGTCGAGCTCAGCTTCATGCCGCCGGCGCTCGCGGCACGCCAGGTGAGCAATGGCTTCTGGTACCACCCGAACGTCTCCCCGCCGAAGAGCTGGGCGCTGTGGCGGCAGCTGATCCAGCATTTCGCCCGCCACTTGATCCATCGCTACGGCATCCAGCAAGTTTCGCACTGGTACTTCGAGGTCTGGAACGAGCCCAACCTCTCGTTCTGGGCCGGTACCCCGAAACAGGCGACGTACTTCCACCTGTACGACGTGACGGCCCGGGCCCTGAAGAGTGTCAGCCCGCTGCTGCGAGTGGGCGGTCCGGCCACGGCGCAGACCGCGTGGATCGGCGCTTTCATCCGCCACTGCGTGAGCCGCCATGTCCCGGTGGACTTTCTCTCGACGCACGTTTACGGCGACGACACGGCGGAAAACGTATTCGGCAAGCCCGAGCCCGGCATCTCCCGACGCAACATGGTGATCCGCGCCGTCGAGAAGGTTCACCGTCAGGTCGCGCAATCGCCACTGCCGCACTTGCCGATCATCATCAGCGAATTCAACGCCACCTATACCGGCGATGAAATCGACGTCACCGATTCACCCTATATCGGGCCGTGGCTCGCCAATACCATCCGTGCGACCGACGGCCTCGTCCACCTCATGTCGTACTGGACGTTCTCCGACGTGTTCGACGAACAAGGAGTGATCAGGACGCCGTTCCACGGCGGTTTCGGCTTGATCGCCGTGGGTGACATTCCCAAGGCATCCTTCAATGACTTCAAGCTGCTGCACTGGCTCGGTGACGTGCGCCTCGCGAACCGATCGCATTCGGTGATCGTGACGCGCCGCCCCGATGGCATGCTGTCGATCGCGGTGTGGAATTACGCGCCGCCCGGACCGGGCGGACACACCCGGATGGACCTGCTGCGACTGCGGCACGTCGCGGGCGCGCGCTACGCCTACATCTGGGTCGTGGATCGCAATCATGGCTCGGCGCTGACAGCCTGGCGGGCAATGGGCCGTCCGGCCGATCCCACTTTCGAGCAATCGCGGGTCCTGCGCGAGGCTGCGCGCTTGCCGCCGCCGCGGATCGTGCCGCTGCACGGCGCGTCGCCGCAGCTGAGCCTGCGGTTGGTTCCGCACGCACTGGCGCTCGTCAGGCTCGAACGCTGAGCGCGGTAGGCTGCGCCGCCGTTGCCGGCGCATGATCTTTGTCTTTGCCGAGCGCCCCATGGGCCAGATGTTCGCGCCCCGATCATATGTCGAGTGACGTTCCACCGGCACCTTCCGTTGCGCTGGCGATCTTTTGCCGAAAGCCCGCGCTTGGTCTGGGTAAGCGACGCCTTGCCCGCTGTCTGGGTGATGTCCGGACGCTCGCCGTGGCGACCGCGCTGCTGGAGTGTGTGCTGGAAGACGCGGCCGCGTGGCCGGATGAGTTGATCATTTCGCCGGCCGAAGCGTCCGATGCACAGTGGGCCGGGCGCCTCACCTCCCGGCCCGCATGGGTCGTGGCACAGCCGGACGGCAATCTCGGCGAGCGGATTGCCGCGGTCGATGCCGCTGCGCGCGCGCGAGGCTGCGATCGAGTGCTGTTCATCGGCAGCGATGCGCCCTCGATGCGGCTCGAGGATCTGACCGCGGCGTGCGCCGCGCTCGATCACAGCGATGTCGTCCTGATCCCCGCCGTCGATGGCGGGGTTACCCTGATGGGCTCGCGTGTCGCCTGGCCCGATCTGACGGATCTGCCCTGGAGCGAGGTGTCGCTCGGCGAGGCGCTCGAGCACCGCTGTCTGCAGACCGGGCGAGCCGTCACCAGACTCGCGGGCTCCTACGATGTCGACACACCCGCGGATCTGGCCCGGGCCGTGGACCGGCTGGCGCAGGACCCCCGGCCGGCGCGGCGGCGCCTGCACGCGTTGTTGCGCGAGCTGGCGCTGTCCGATCCCGGGGCGCAAGATCCGGGGCGCGCGGGCGTGTCCCGCTGAGCAATGTGCCCGGTCAGCGGGCGAGGAAGTCGAGAATTTCCTTCTGCTCCGCGCTCAGATGCTCGCGCGGCGTGACCACCGCCGCGCGCAAGGCCGTGCGGCATGGCCGTGACTCGTCGTCCCGGTAATCGGCGACCGCGCGCGCGATCAGCCGCTGGACACGCGTCAGGCTATCGCGAAATTGGCTCATCACCTGGTCCACCGAGGCGTGTTGCGCCGGATCATCCAGCCAGCAATCGTAATCGGTCGCCACAGTCACGGTGCAGTAACCGAGCTGCGCCTCCAGAGCGAGGAACGCCTCCGGTATGTTGGTCATGCCGACCAGATCGGCGCCCGCCGCGCGCAGCCAGAAGCTCTCGGCGCGTGTGCCGAGGCGCGGGCCCTCGACGCAGGCATAGGTCTTGTCCCTATGAAGCGTCAGGCCGAGCGCGCCGGCCGAGCGGGCGAGCAGCGCCGCCGTGGCCGCGCAGGAGGGATGTGCCGTCGAGACGTGCGCCACCATGCCTTGGCCGAAGAAGCTCGCCGCGCGCACCCCTTTGGTGAAATCGAGATACTGTGCGGGCAGGGCGAGATCGCCCGGCCGAATCTCCTCGCGCAGGCTGCCGACCGCGGACACGCCGATCACGGTGCGCACACCGACGCTCTTCAGCGCCCAGATATTGGCCCGGTAGTTGATCTCACTCGGCAGCAGATCGTGCTGCAGGCCATGGCGGGCCAGGAACGCCACCGGACGGCCGTCGAGCCTGCCCAGCATGACGGGCGAGGAGGGCCGTCCATACGGGGTTTGACGCTCCCGCGACTCGTCCACTTCCAGTCCGTTCATGCGATACAGACCCGTACCGCCGATGATGCCTATCATGATGATTCTCTGTTGCGCAGCTCGCCGCGAGGCTGCAAGATGCCTGAATCGGCGCTGGGCAACAAGTGCCGCGTCTAACTCGGGGATTCGTCCATGAGCACCACTGCATTCCCCTCGTTGAATCCCCCGCGGTGGCCCGGACGTGTGACGCGCCTGGGGCTGTGGATTCTAGGTGCAGGGCTGCTGGCCGCCGGCATTGCCGGTCCGCTGAACCGTTTCGCGTTGACGAGCGTCAGTGTGGCGCTGCTGACGCTGATGATCGGCTTCGTGGTGATCGTGGCGGGGACCGCCGTCACCATCATTGGCGTGCTGTTCGGCACGGTGAAGCGCGCGCGCATTCCCGGCACCGCCGCCGTGGTGGGCATCGTGATCGGGCTTGCCCTGACCGCATACGTGACATCGTGGATCTATCGGGCGCGGCACACCCCTCCGATCAACGACATCACCACCGATCCGGCCAACCCGCCGAAGTTCGTCGCGGTCATTCCGTTGCGCGAGCGAGCGCATGCCACCGTTTCGCCGCGATATATCCGCGAGGAGCGCATCGGGGACAAGACGATCGACGTGCCGGCGCTGCAGGAGCGGTACTATCCGTACATCAAGCCGCTGTTCATGAGTCTCTCCCCGGCGCAGGCGCTGGCCAAGGCCCGCCGGGTGGCGCAGGCGCTGGGCTGGCGCATCGATGCGTACGTGCCGGCCGACGGGCGCCTGGAGGCGACGGCACACACGTTCTTCTTCGATTTCAAGGACGACGTGGTGGTGCGCGTGCGGCCGCACGGTTCCGGTTCGCGCATCGACGTCCGGAGCGAATCACGAGTGGGCGTGGGCGACGTCGGTACCAATGCGGCGCGCATCCGGGCGTTCCTCGATCGCATGAAAGCGCCTTGATTCCAGGACGATGCACCGCATGAACGGCTCGGGCCGCGATATCGTGTTCGAACGGCGCCTGGCCGCCCTGATCAACAGCGGTCAGCCCGAGGTCCTGCAGGGCGGTCTGCGCGGCGTGGAGAAGGAATCGCTGCGCGTGACGCCCGACGGACGGATCGCGCAGACGCCACACCCGGCCGCGCTCGGCTCGGCGCTCGCCGGCGAGCACATCACCACCGATTACTCCGAGGCGCTGATCGAGCTGGTCACGCCGACTTTCACCACCACCTGGGAGCTGCTGCAGTACCTGCTGGATCTGCATCAGTTCGTGTACCGCCACATCGGCGATGAGCTGCTGTGGGCGACGAGCATGCCCGGCTGGATCGAGCGTGATGAGGAGATTCCCATCGCGCGCTACGGGAGTTCGCACGTCGGACGCATGAAGAGCGTCTATCGCGAAGGTTTGGGACTGCGTTACGGGCGCATGATGCAGGCCATCTCGGGTGTGCATTTCAACTACTCGTTTCCGTCGGGTTTCTGGCCCGTCTATGCGGCGGCGCTGGAGTCGAGCGCTCACGGACAGGAATTCATCTCGGCGCGCTACTTCGATCTGCTGCGCAATTACCGCCGGCACGGCTGGCTGGTGCTGTTTCTGTTCGGCGTCTCGCCGGTTCTGTGCAAGTCGTTCCTGCGGGGGCGGTCGCATTCGATGGCCGAGCTGACACCCGGCACCGCTTTCGAGCCCTACGCCACCAGCCTCAGGATGAGCGATATCGGCTATCGCAACCGCACTCAGGCCGGCTTGAGCGTGTCGGTGAACAGCCTCGAGGAGTACGTCGATGATCTGAGCCGGGCGATCAGCACGCCGCACCCGCCGTATGCCGAACTCGGAGTGCGCACGGGCGAGGTGTTCCGTCAGCTCAACGCGAATCTGCTGCAGATCGAGAACGAGTACTACAGCTTCATCCGGCCCAAGCGCGTCGCCCGCTCCGGGGAGCGGCCCACCCAGGCGCTGAAGCGCGCGGGGGTCCAGTATGTCGAAGTGCGTGCGCTCGACGTGAGCGCCTTCGATCCGGTCGGTGTCAATCAGAACAAGCTGCGTTTTCTTGAAGCGTTCGTGGCCCTGTGCCTGTTGAAGGAGAGCCCGCCCATCGCCGATGCCGAGCAGCATGCGCTCGATCAGAATCACCTCGAGGTGGCGCATCGCGGTCGCCAGCCCGGTCTGACTCTGTGGCGCGACGGGCGCGAAGTCGCCCTGCGGGATTGGGGCCGGCAGCTGCTCGATGAGATGGCCGGTCCGTGCGAGATCCTGGACCGGGGCAATCCGCTGCGGCCGTATTCGCTGGCGCTCGATGTGCAAAAGGCCAAGCTCGATGACGTCGCGCGTACTCCGTCGGCGCGCATGATGGCGGAGCTCGCATCCACCGGAGAGACCTTCTCGCGGCTGGCCCTGCGGATGTCGCGCCAGCACAAGGCATATTTTCTGGACATGTACCCGCCGAACGAGGCGCGGCTGGCGGAATTCGCCCGCGAGGCGCGGGAATCGCTCGAGCGGCAGACGGCCGTCGAGGCGGCCGATCAGGGCACGTTCGAGGATTATCTGGCGCGCTACTTCGCCCCTTGAGCGGCTGCGCGGCCGGGAGCAATCTCCCGGATGGGCCATTGCAGATATGCCCCGGGTAAGGGATTCTTGTGGGATGAATGCGCTTTCCGTTCAGGGATTGACCAAGACCTACGGCAACGGCGTCCAGGCCCTGAAGGGTATCGACCTCGCCGTCGAGGAGGGGGACTTCTTCGCGCTGCTCGGGCCGAACGGGGCCGGCAAGACCACCCTCATCGGCATTGTCACCTCTCTGGTGCGCAAGACGGCCGGTCACGCCAGCATCTTCGGCTACGACATTGACCGCGAGCTGGAGGCGGCCAAGAGCTGCATCGGCGTCGTGCCGCAAGAGATCAACTTCAATCAGTTCGAATCGCCCGAGACCATCGTGATCAATCAGGCGGGCTTCTACGGCATTCCCCGCCCGGAGGCGCGCGCGCGGGCGCAGTTGTACCTGAAGCAGCTGCAGCTGTGGGACAAACGCAAGCACGCCTCGCGGGCGCTGTCCGGCGGGATGAAGCGCCGGCTGATGATCGCCCGGGCGCTGATGCACGAGCCGCGGTTGCTGATACTGGACGAGCCCACCGCCGGCGTCGACATCGAGGTCCGCCGCTCGATGTGGGAGTTCCTGCGCGAAATCAATCAGCGCGGCACGACCATCATCCTGACCACGCACTATCTCGAGGAAGCCGAGACGCTCTGCCGGAACATCGCCATCATCGACCACGGACGCATCATCGAGCGCGACCGGATGAGCAATCTGCTCAGAAGGCTGCATACCGAGACCTTCGTGCTCACCCTGCGCCATCCGCTGCGGCAGGCGCCGCAGCTGCCGGCATACACGGCGAAGCTCGTCGACGAGCACACTCTCGAGGTCGAGATATCCACGGAGCAGAACGTCAATGATCTGTTCGCGCGCCTCTCGGCGCTCGGCATTGAAGTGATCTCGATGCGCAACAAGGTGAACCGGCTCGAGGAGATCTTCATACGTCTGGTGGAGAAGGGAGCGGCGGCATGAGCACCGTGGTCGAACGCCTGACCCCGCGTCCGCTGGCGCGCGGCCGGGCCCGCTGGATCGGCTTCGAGACCATTCTCATCCGGGAATTCCAGCGGATCATCCGCATCTGGCCCCAGACCATCCTGCCCTCGGCCGTGACCGCGACGCTGTACCTCGTGATCTTCGGCAGCGTCATCGGTCGGCGGATCGGCACCATGGACGGCTTCGCCTACATGGTGTACATCGCGCCCGGCCTGATCATGCAGGCCGTGATCATCAACTCTTACAACAATGTCGTGTCGTCCTTCTACGGAGCGAAGTTCGGCCGGCACATCGAGGAGCTGCTGGTCTCTCCGTTGCCGAGCTGGATCATCGTGTCCGGCTACGTGGCCGGCGGCGTCATGCGGGGCGCCATGGTCGGTCTGGTGGTGAGCGGGGTGTGGATGTTCTTCACCCGCCTGCCGGTCTTGCATCCGACGATCGTCATCGCGGCGGCGGTGCTGACTTCGGTCACGTTCTCGCTCGGCGGCTTCCTCAATGCCATGTTCGCCAAGAGCTTCGACCAGATCAGCATCATTCCGACGTTCGTGCTCACGCCGCTGATCTATTTCGGCGGCGTGTTCTATTCGATCAATGCGCTGCCGGCATGGGCCCGTCACCTGTCGCTGGTCGACCCCATTCTGTACATGGTCAACTCGTTTCGCTTCGGGTTCCTCGGTGTGTCGGACGTCGGCGTCTGGGATGCGTTTGCGATCATGATCGTGGCGGTGATCATCCTGTTCGTCGCGGCGATCGTGCTGTTGGATCGCAGCTCCGGCATCCGCGAATGAGGCCGCCGCGACCCTGATCAGGACGCGGCGCGCAGGGGGTTCGGCCGACGTGGGCGGGACTCGGAGTGCTCGCGCCGGCCGAAAGCGGTGGACCATGGCCGTTCAGGGCCGTTTCCGCGCGCCCGCCGCGCGGACAGTACGCTACACTGGCCGGCAAGGGTCGAGCGGACCGGCAGAGGCGCAGGTGCAGAGTAAACGGGCGCGGGACGCGGACAGTTTCCAGGGAACGGGCGAGGCGCCGGCGCTCCCGGCGCCGGAGGACGGCTTTCAGCCGCCGCTGTGGCTGCGCAGTCGTCATCTGCAATCGATGCTGGCGAGCGTCTCGGTGCGCCGCGGCGCGATCGTGCGCCGCGCCGCCCCGTTGCTCGCCGCGCAACAGGAGTTGCTGCTGCAATGCGGCGGCGCCGTGCGCCTGCAGTGCTGGCGCTCGACAGGCGCCCCCGGGGGCGATCCGGTGGTCGTGTTGCATGGCTGGGAGGGCAGCGCGGAATCGCTCTATGTGCTGTCGCTCTCCCAGCAGCTCTACGAGCGTGGGTTCGACGTGTTCCGGCTCAATTTGCGCGACCACGGCGAGACCCATCACCTGAATCCGGGATTGTTTCATTCCTGCCGCCTGCCCGAGGTGTGCGGCGCCTTGCGCACGCTGCGCGGGTTGACCGGGCGGCCCATACGGTTGGTCGGCTTTTCCCTCGGCGGTAATTTTCTGCTGCGTGCGGCCGCCGAGTCGCGTGCAGCCGATCTCGACCTGCATTCGGTCATTGCCGTTTCCCCGGTCCTCGATCCGCATGCAACCCTGCGGGCGCTCGAGACGGGCTTCGGAGCGTACGCGCTGTATTTCGCGCGCAAGTGGTGGCGCTCGCTGCGCAAGAAGCAGACCGCCTGGCCGGCCGAGTACGACCTGCGCGATCTGCGCGGTATGTACGACCTGCGCCGCCTCACCGCCGAGCTGATCCGGCGGTACACCGATTTCCCCGGCCTCGATGCGTATCTGAGCGGCTATGCGCTGGTCGGGTCGAGGCTCGCGAGCCTCGACGTTCCGGCGCTGATCATTACGGCGCTCGACGATCCCATCATTCCGGCAGGGGATCTCACGCGCCTGGCGCACCCGCCGACGTTGCGCATCGTCGCGACCCGCCGCGGCGGGCATTGCGGATTTCTCGAGCGCCTGACCGGTCCCAGCTGGGCGGAACGGAGGATTCTCGCCGAGCTGAACGCGGAGGGCGCGATTCCGGTCAACGGCAACGCTCCCGCTGGCGAATTAGCGTAAACGTAAGCTAGAGTTTTTACGCGGTCCGGATCTCCCTTCCGGCGGAGCGAGCACTCCCTATTCCGTCGCAGCGCGCTGGCCCGGCGGCTATCGCGGGATGCCGGGCGTACACTGGATTCATGAAACGGACCGCCCTGGCGCGCTCTGCGGTGTATTGCCCTGCCGAACCGGCGGGGCGCGCGCAGGTGCACGCGCGGCGGCTCGCCAACGGCATGCAGGTCATCGTCTGGCCGGTGCATCACATTCCCAATGTGGCGCTGAATCTCTGGGTTCGCGCGGGCAGCCGCAATGAGCGGCCGGGAATCACGGGACTGGCGCATTTCTTCGAGCACATGATGTTCAACGGCACGCGCGCGCGCGCGCCGGGAGAGTTCGATCGGCTGATGGAGGCGCAAGGCGGGGCCAACAATGCTTTCACCAGCGACGACGTCACCGTCTACGAGGACTGGTTTCCGGCGAGCGCCCTGGAGCTGGTTCTCGCGCTCGAGGCGGATCGGGTGGCGAACCTGGCCTTCGCGCCCGAGCTGATCGAGAGCGAGCGCGGCGTCGTGGCCTCGGAGCGGCGTCTGCGGGTTGAAGACAACAACCACGGGCTGCTCGCCGAGCAGGTGCAGGCGGCCGCCTTCACCACGCATCCCTACCGGTTTCCGACCATCGGCTGGCCCGATGACATCCGAGCGTGGCGATTGGAGGATCTGCAGCGCTTCCATCGGACCTACTACGCGCCGAACAACCTGACATTGACGCTGGCCGGAGACGTCGATCCGAACGAGGCGCTGGAGCTGGCGCGCCGATATTTCGAGCCGATCGCGGCCCAGGCGCCGCCGGTGCCAGTCGCGCAGCGCGAGCCGCCGCAGCTCGCCGAGCGACGCGTGCGCATGCGGCGCAAGGTCCAGACACCGCTGGTGCAGTGCGCCTACAAAGCGCCCGCGGCCACCGATGAGCGGGCAAGCGCGATTCACCTGCTGATGTCGGTGCTGATGGAGGGCGACGCGTCGCGTCTGCACCGCGCGCTGGTCGAGGAGCGGCGCCTCGCGATCGAAGTGGGAGGACATTGGCAGGAAGGCTTCGACCCGGGGCTGCTTTGGGTTTCGCTCACGCTGCCGCAGGATACCGACCCGGATCATGCGCTGGCCGTTCTCGACGCGCAGCTGGCGCGGGTGATCGCGCAAGGTGTGACCCAGGCCGAGCTCGAACGGGCGCGCAATCTCGCCATGGTGGGATTCTGGAAGCGTCTGGCGACCATCGATGGCAAGGCGCACCTGCTTGGTGAGTACGCCGTATTCCATGATCGGTGGGCGGCACTGTTCGATGCGCCGGCACGGCTTGCGGCCGTGTCTCGCGAGGAGCTGCGCGCGACGGCCGCGACGATATTCGTCGCCAGCCGGCGTACCGTGGGCATTCTGGCCAGCAGCGGCGCGACCGCGGGGACTGGTCACTGAATGGTGCGCGTGCCGGCGCACGAGCGCCTGGAGCTCGAGAACGGGGCGACGCTGATCCTGCTCCCGCGCCGCGAAGTGCCGCTGGTGGCCTGCCAGGTGCTGCTGCGCGGCGGCGCGGGCGGCGATCCGCCGAGGCTGCCGGGGGTCGCCTCGCTGGTCGCGGCCTTGCTGGAGAAGGGCGCGGGCCGCCGGGATGCGTACGCGTTCGCCGAGGCCGTCGAGGGCGCCGGCGGTAGCTTTACCGCTGCAGCGGCTCCCGAGGCGATTACCGTGCGAAGCCAGTTCATGGCGCGCGACCAGGATCTGATGCTCGAATTGCTCGCCGATGCGCTGCGCACGCCGCGGCTTGCCGCCGAGGAATTCGGACATCTGCGTGACCGACAGATCGAATTCATCAAGGCGGTCAAGGATTCCGAGCCCGCCGAGCTGCTCGACGCGTACGGCCGGGCGCTGCTGTTCGGCAGGCATCCATACGGTCGCGCGGTCCACGGCAGCGAGTCATCCCTGGCCGCCATCACGCCCGCGGACGCGCACGAGTACTACCGGGCGCAGTTCGGCGCCGAGCGGCTGCTGCTCGTCCTCGCCGGCGATCTTGACCTGCGCGGAGCCGAGGCCGCCGTGCGCGCGGCCTTCTCCACCTGGCCGCGCACGCCCGCGCCCCCGCCGCCTTTGGTCTCGCCGCCCGCCGCGCCCGCGCGGCGCATTCTGCTGGTCGACGCGCCGGGCGCGACGCAGAGTCACTTCTGGATCGGCGCGCCGGGTGTGGACAAGCGCTATTCGCGCCGTGCCGCGCTCGATCTGGTGAATACACTGTTCGGCGGACGGTTCACCTCCCTGCTCAACGCCGAGCTGCGTATCAAGTCGGGGCTGTCGTACGGCGCGCGCTCGGGATTCGTACGCGGCAGCGCGGGCGGCGATTTCACCATCCGTTCGTTTGTCGAGACCCCCAACACCGGCCAAGCCATCCGGCTGGCGCTGCAGGCGCTCGAGCGTCTGCGCGGCGAGGGGGTGAGCAGCGAGATGCTGCAGTCCGCCCGCGCGTACGCGCTCGGTCAGTACGCTCTGGGCCTGGAAACGGCGGCCGATTGGGCCGCCGCGCTCGCGGAAGTCGAGTTTTTCGGGTTGGGCGCGCGCTACATCGACGACTACCCCGCGGAGCTCGCGGCGGTGGATCGGGAGGCGGCGCAAGCGGTGATCGCCGAGGCGTTTCCCGATCCGCGCAACACCGTGCTGGTTGTAATCGGGGACGCCGGTCGCATCGGCGCGCAACTCGGGGACTTCGGGCCGATGGAGCGGATGCGGCTGACCGATGCGCGGTTCAGCCTCGAGACTGCGGGAGACGAAGCCTTCCCATGAGGGGGGGTATGGGACGCCCCGTCTCCCGCTCCCGTCGGCTTCCCTGCCGCCCAAGCTCCCTCCTGTCAGGTCGTGCCCGGAGTGGATTCCGGGAGACGGATCGGGCTCGCGAGGCATGAGCACGCGTTCCGTCTCCCGGACCCGTCCGGTTCACAAGATGCAGCGCAGATTCCGGAAGGCGAGGCGTGCTCATGAGGGGGGTATGAGGGGACGCCCCGCCTCCCGGATCCGTCAATTACCGCGTGCGTGCGCCTCCGTCGTGTGGAATTTCACAGCCGCCTCGTTGCGGGCGACGAAACCGGCGCCGGGCGAGACCGCCATCGCCTTGGCCAAGTCAGCGCGGGCGCCGACCCGGTCATTGGAGAACCAGCGCATCACGGCGCGGTCCGAGTAGGCGACCGCCAGGCGCCGATTCGGGCTGTCGCCGCTCGACTCGGCCCAGGGCGCGGTCTGGAAATGCGGGGCGTCCGCCGTTTGCACCGCGGCGTCGCAAGCGGCTCGCGCCCGCCGCCACTGGCGGGTCATCGCGTAGGCGACGCAGCTGTTGGCGTTGACGGCGGCCGGATCGAGCGCGGCGGATCCATACTCGTGCAGTTGGTGCAGCGCGATCGGATAGCGGCCCGAGAGCAGATCGTGTCCGCCCGGCGCGCTGGCGTAGACTTTCAGCACGAACGGAGCGGTATGACTGCCCGCGAATGCGACCGAGGACATCGCTAGAGCCACCGCGGTGCATAGCGCCAGAGGCAACGAGCGGCGCATGCGGATTTGTGGTGACATGTTTTCTCCCATGTTGGTGGTTCGCGTTGAACGCTCCAGGAGCGTCGGAAGCCACGATACGGGTGGGCTGTCCGGTTCACAAACGAGAAGATTTGTGGTGTTCATGAGCGGTTGTTCATCCGCATGCCGCGGGCTTGTCCGCGAACTGCTCACGCACCCACGCGGTGATCGCGAACACGTCGGGTCGATCGGCATCCCTGGATCGATTGACCAGATAGTACGAATCCGCCGTGGACAGCTTGACGGCGAAGATGCGCGCCAGAGTGCCGGAGCGGAACCAGGCCTCGCAGTGCGCGGTGGGCACCAGAGCCACGCCGAGACCGAGCTCGGCGGCGCGCACCACTGCGTGCATGGTGTCAAATTCGAGGACGTTCTTCGGCTCGGGTGCTTCGAGCCCGACCTCCTGCGCCCAACTGCTCCAGGCATCGGGCGAAAGTTTGTGCACGATCAACGCCAACTCGCGGAAGACGTCGCCGCCGAGGCGCGCCACGGTCGGCAGGTGCGCCGGAGAGCATGCCGCAGTCAGCGACAGCGGAAAGAGGTGCACGTAATCCATGCCTTGCGGCGGGGCGTCGCGCAGCAAGATCGACACGTCGGCATTGGCCGAATGCAGCGCGGGACGCGGGTCATGCGTGTCGATCCGTATGTCGATCCGCGGATACCGGTCGCAAAAGGCGCCGAGCCGCGGCAGGAACAGCTCGCTGGCGAAGAACGGTGGCAGCTGGATCCGCAACGTGCGCCGGCCGCCGCCGCGGGCGATCTGGGCCACGCTGCGATCGAGCGCCTCGAGAAGCGGTTCGGCTTGCTCGAGCAGCGTGTTGCCGGCTTGTGTCAGCTCGAGCGAGCGGGGCTTGCGCTCGAAGAGGCGCACGCCGAGCGCCGCTTCCAGCTCCTTGATCTGGTGGCTGACCGCCGAAGGCGTCAGGAACAGCTCGTCGGCGGCGAACTTGAAGCTGCAATGGCGCGCGGCTACGCAAAAGATCCGGAGGCTTCGGGTCGGCGGGGGACGGGACAGGCGCATCGGTACAACAGTCGACACTTCGTGTGTCCGGGAGACTGCAAGCGCCGTGCCAGCGCGATCCGGCGCGAAAATGCTTGCGTCACAGGGATGCGGGGCCGCTTGTCCCGCGGCGACGCACAGATTTGGACCGCCTGGCGCCTTCCTCGCACCAACTCGAGACATCGTGTCCCGGCGGACGCAGGGGCCGAGCCGCGATCAGGATCCCGAATCGGCCGTGCCCGCGGCCAGGAACCCGATTTCCTCGAGCGTGCTCGCACGCCCGAGAATGCGGTTGCGGTCCGGAAAGCGCCCGAAGCGCTCGACGATCGAATGGCGCCGTTCGGCCAGCGCCTGCACGCCGGCCAGGAAGGGCCGGAATTGCCCCGGAGCCTCTTGTAGAAGCCGACGGTAGGCCGAGAGCGACTCCTCCTGAACGTCGAGCCGCTCGGCATGCTGCAGCGGCATGCACAGGAAGACCCGCTCGATCGGTGAGAGCACCGCGTCCGCGGCCGCCTGAATCGCCGACAGCGCCAACGCGAGCGCCCGCTCATCGGTGACGAAGGCGCGCGGCGTGCCCCGGAAGGCGCTCCGTGGAAACTGGTCGAGCAGCAGGACCAGCGCCAGACAGCGGCGGGGACTGGCCGCCCACGCATCGAGCTCGCCGGCGGCCGCCCGCTGCATCTGGGCGCCGAAGCGCCGGCGGATCATGTCGTCGATCGCTGTCTGCCCCTGCGGTGTGGCGCAGACTCCGAACCAGAGCTTCTGGCGATCGTTGAGGCTCTGCAGCGTCAGCGGCGCCGGACCGAACCAGAAGCGGTTGACGTCGAGCGCCTCTTCCGCTGGGCCAGTGCCGCGGCGCGCGCTCACGCCGTCTACTCGCAGAGGCTTTCCAGATAACCTTGGGCGACGGGCGAGAGGCGCTTCAGTGCCAGCGCGCGCGCCTTGGGGGCATCCACGATGTATTCCAGCGGACCGGAGACGAGCATCTGGCGGATGCCCGGGTGCCGGGCCGAGACCCGCGCCATTTTGTTGAGTACGGTGAAGCCGCGGTTGATTTTCTGGCGAGGCGCCCGGTTCTGCTCAATGGTGCGGGCGAGGTACTGGCCGAAGCGGACGTAGAGGAAATAGTCATCATCGCCCACTTGAAAACGGGCTTCGGCGAAGAAATCGGGAAAATTCTTTTCCAGATACGAATTGACGCTGCAGAGAGCGGGACGGGGATCGAGATCGGGCGACGCAGTTTGCTGCTTCATTTCGCGGGTCACACCTCCAGAGGGTCCAGACCGCCATCGTTGGACGTCGCGAGCGGCACCACACCCCGCGGCGCGGCGCGAATGGTGCGCGAGAAGGCCGCGCGATGCAAGCGAAATCATGGGAGGGCTGCGCGTGGCGCGCGGATCAGTCAGAGGTTCCTCGATCGCGCCGCCGCCGCGCGCGCGCCACCATCTGAACAGCGAGCGCGAGGGCGACCAGGAAGGTCAGGGTACTGGTCGCGAGCGTCAGAGTAAGCATCTGTTCCAGCGTCTGATCGCGCACATGAGCCCACCGATCGGATGTTTGTGTGACCTCGAGGTAGGCTATGACGCCGCGGCCCGCCTTGCCGCGGATCGGTACGCCGACCGTGATGGGCGCGTTGTGGTCCGCGTCGGTCAGCCGGCGGAACAGGAGGGTGAGCATGCCGGCGTGCGGTGCCGGAATGTCCGGCACGATCGGTTGGGTCGCCTGGGTCAGCAACGCGCCGGCCGGCGAGGTCACCGAAAGACGCAGTCCGGGCCGCAGCAGACGGTGCAGGCGGGCCGGGAGTGCCGCCGAAGCCAGAACCAGTCCGCCTCGGGTGCGCAGGTCATGCCGGTTCAGCATCCCGTAGACGAACGGACTCGCCCCGCGGCGCTCGCGATCGTCGATCAGCACGCCGAAGGGTCCGCCGATCATCGATAGCGGCATCACGAACTCGACGTCGTAGCCGCCCGGTTCCAGTTGCAGTGCGCCGACGATGCGCGGATCCAGGATCGCCCGCTGTCGGCCGTATTCCCCAGTGACGATGCGGTCAGCCATCAGGGGTCCGGCACCCTCGAGCGGCAGGAACTCCGAGTGTGACCGCCCCTGCGGTCCACCGAAGCCGATCCAGATGCGGTCGCCCATGGCGGCGCGATCGAGCGGGTTGGCGAGCGGCGTATCGAACACGGGGTGGGGATCTGAGATGCGCAGCAGCACATACAGCATTCGATCGCCGACGCCGGTGAGAATGTCGAAGTGACGTATGCCGCTGCCGTAACGGCGCCACGGGCGGGTCGGCGGCCAGCCCTCCGGATAGGCGTCGAAGTTGATCGGTGCCGGCAGCGGAACCGGTGTCAGTGTGTAGGGCCCGGGGTGCCGCGCTTCGGCCGCAAATCGGTAGATCAGGCGCGTACGGCCCGCGAGCGAGGCGGCCAGGGTGTGTGCAATCGAGCTCAGGTCCAGCCGCTCGCCGCGGCGCAGACCGGCTTCCATCTGGCGCGCGTAATGGACCCCGCCCCAGGGCAGCACCAGGGTCACCAGCGTGAGAAGCAACAGCCAGAGCCAAGACCGCATCAAATCGTTTCAGCACTCTTTCAGCCGGCACGCTTATAGTGGCGTCACCGCTTCATCCGAGCGTATAGCCACGATCATGAAGATACCCGAGATTTTGATTGTCGAGACCATTCATCAGCCCGGCAGCCTCGCCAAAGTGCTGCAGGTCATCGCCGAGGCGGGGCTGACCATCCAGCACTTGACCGCGGTGCGGCGCGTGGAAGGCAAGACACTCTGGGAAATCACGCTGGAGATGGACGAGGAGGCCGACCCCAGTTTCTACGAGCGCATCGACCAGTTGCCCAGTGCCCGTTTCATCGGCAAATCCGATCGGGTATTCAACCGCCACCGCGGCGGCAAGATCCGCACCGTGGCGAGTCTGCCGATCAACACGCTGCAGACGCTGCGCGATATCTACACGCCCGGGGTCGCGCGGGTGTGCCTGGCGATTCAGCAGGACCCGCAACTCGCGCACGAGTACACCAGCATCGACAGCACCGTGGCGGTGATCACCAACGGCACGGCGATCCTCGGCCTCGGCAACATCGGGCCGCTGGCCGGCTTGCCGGTGATGGAGGGCAAGGCGGCGCTGTTCGCCGATCTGGTGGGGCTCTCGGCCGTGCCGATCCTCCTCGAGCAGACCCAGCCGGAGAAAGTCGTCGAGCTGATCTGCGGAATTCATTTGTCCTTCGGTGCGATCCAGCTCGAGGACTTCGCCGCTCCCGAGTGTTTCGAAATCGAGTCCCGGCTGCGCGAGCGGCTCGCCAAGCCGGTCTTGCACGACGACCAGCACGGGACCGCGGTGGTTGCGCTCGCCGCGCTGATCAATGCGGCGCGGCGCGCCCGGCGCAGCCTGCCTGAAAGCACCGTGGGCCAGCTCGGCCTCGGAGCGGCCGGTACGGGCATCGTGCGCCTGCTGCGGGCCTATGGCGTCAATCGGGTGCTGGGCGCGGACCGCAATCCGCAGGCGCTGGCGCGCATCAAGACGCTCGGGGCCGAAGGAGCGACGCCGGAGTCGATCATGCAGCAGGCCGACATCGTGGTCGCGACCACGGGCGTCAGGGGCCTCATCCGACCCGAGTGGGTCAGGCCGGGGCAGGTGATTCTCGCGCTGTCCAATCCCGATCCGGAGATCGAGCCGAATCTGGCGCGCGAGCATGGCGCGGCCTTCGCCGCCGACGGCAAAGGAATCAACAACGTGCTGGCGTTCCCCGGCCTCTTCAAGGGGGCGCTCGCCGCCAAGGCCACACACTTCACGGACGCGATGCTCATGGCCGCGGCACAGACGCTGGCGGACCTGGCGGAGGACGACGCGCTCGTGCCCGGACCGCTGGAAAAGAGCGTTCACGAGCGAGTGGCGGCGGCCGTCCAGGCCGCGGCCTCCTAGCCCGCGATCAGGCCGCAGCCGCTTCGGGGGCCATCAGGCCGCGCAGCTTCCCGAGCGCGGTGGCCTCGATCTGCCGGATGCGCTCAGCCGAAACGCCGTATTCCCCCGCCAGCTCATGCAGCGTCGCCTTGTCCTCACGGATCCAGCGGCGCTCGACGATGTCGCGGCTGCGCGCGTCGAGCCGTTCGAGGGCGTTGTGCAGGCGGGATGCGGAATCGCGTTCCCATTCCGCTTCCTCGACCTGATCGGCTGGGTCGGCGTCGGGAGACGGCAGGTATGCGGCCGGGCTGTAGGCTTCCTCTTCGTCCGCGTCAGGTGCCGGGTCGAACGCCAGGTCGTGCGCCGCCAGGCGCTTCTCCATCTCGGTGACCTCGCTCGTGCTGACGCCGAGGTCGCGCGCCACGGCCGCAGTTTCTTCCACGCTGAGCCACGCGAGGTTCTTCTTCAGGCGACGCAGATTGAAGAACAGCTTGCGCTGGGCTTTGGTGGTAGCGATCTTCACCAAGCGCCAATTGCGCAGAACGTATTCATGGATCTCCGCCCGGATCCAGTGAACGGCAAAGGACACCAAGCGCACGTTGAGCGTCGGGTCGAAGCGCTTGACCGCTTTCATCAAGCCGACGTTGCCTTCCTGGATCAGGTCGCTGAAGGGCAGCCCATAGCCGCGATAGCCCCGGGCGATGTGCGCGACGAAGCGCAAGTGCGACAGAACGAGCTTGCGCGCGGCATCGAGATCGCCATGCTCTCGAAAGCGCTCGGCGAGCTCGCGCTCAGCCTCGCGATCGAGAACGGGAATGCGGCTCACCCGCTCGACATACGAGTCGACGCTGCCAATCGGGCCGACGACCGCGAGGTCGCAGGGGCGGGCGATCAAGGCGGTGCTTGTGGACATCAATGCTCCCATTCGCTGTCATGAAATTTTAGCACTCGATCCCTTTGAGTGCTAATCCGGGCCTACGTTCCCTGGGCCGCTCCTCGATTTTAAAGCTTAAGATATAGCTATGCCGGAACGCCTCACAAACGTTATCTTGAGGGTGACCATTGAGGTTCCTGCTCGTGATGCCGACTTTCGGGACTCCGAGCGGCCGGCTACGCTGGCGGACATGCCGGAGCTTCCCGAAGTCGAAACCACGCGTCGCGGTATCGCGCCGCACGTGACCGGGCGCACGATCGTGGCCCTCGATGTGTACGAGCGGCGACTGCGCTGGCCGGTTCCCCGCTCGCTTGCGCCGCGGCTGTCGGGCCAGCGCATCGTGGGGACGGATCGGCGCGCCAAATACCTGCTCATCGTGCTGGAGCGCGGCACGGTGATCTTGCATCTGGGCATGTCGGGCTCGCTGCGGGTCCTGCCGGGCGACGCGCCCCGCACGCGCCACGATCAGTACGACGTGCGGCTGGATTCGGGCCAGGTTTTGCGCTTCAACGACCCGCGCCGCTTCGGCAGTCTGCACTTCACAGAAGGTGACCCCGGACGCCACCGGCTGCTCAGGGACCTGGCGCCCGAGCCGTTCGATCCCCGGTTCAATGCGGACTATCTCTGGGGCATCTCGCGGGGCCGGCGGCTGGCGATCAAGCCGTTGCTGATGAACAGCCATCTGGTCGTCGGCGTCGGGAATATCTACGCCAACGAGGCGCTGTTCCGCGCCCGCGTGCGCCCAGGCCGCGCCGCGGGCCGGCTTTCACGGGTCGAGGCGAGGCGCCTCGTTGCGGCCATTCGCGCCGTTCTCGCTCAGGCGATCCGCGCGGGTGGGACGACACTGCGCGATTACGTCGGGGCCGACGGCGCCCCGGGATACTTCCGCCAGAAACTGTTCGTCTACGAGCGCGCCGGCGCGCCGTGCCGTCTCTGCGGTACGGCGATCCGACGCAGTACGCGGCAGGGCCGCTCCACGTATTTCTGCCCGACGTGCCAGCGGTGAGGACGCTAAGTCTCGCGGCGCTTCTTGAGCTCTTCCTCGACGATGGGATGGACGAACTCGCTGACGTCGCCGCCGAGCACCGCGATCTCGCGGACCAGCGTCGATGAGATGAACGTGAACTGTTCCTGCGGCGTCAGGAAAACCGTCTCGATATCACGCTCGAGGTGGCGACTCATGTTCGCGAGCTGGAACTCGAACTCGAAGTCCGAGACCGCGCGCAGTCCGCGCACGATGACCCGCGCCCCCTGTTTGCGCGCGAACTCGACCGTCAGGCCCGAATAGCCGAGTACCTGGACGTTCGGCAGATCGCTGAGCACGCGGCGCGCCAGGTCCACGCGCATGTCCAGCGAGAACATCGGCGCCTTGTTGGGATTGGCCGCGATCGCGACGATCACCCGCTCGAAGATGCTGGCGGCGCGGCGCACCAGGTCCTGGTGGCCGTTGGTGATCGGATCGAAGGTTCCCGGGTAGACGGCATAACGGTTCATTCAGCGGCATTCCCCGTGTGTCGCAGATACAGATGATACCCGACCTGCCCCGAGCGCTTGCTGCGCGCGCGCGCCCAGGCTGTCGGTACCGGCGGGACATCGGCGGCGGGGCATTCGACATAAATGCGCGCCCCGGGCGCGAGCCAGCCGCCGTCCTCGAGCCGCGCCGTCACGGGACCCAGCATCCCGGAGTCGAACGGCGGATCCAGGAAAGCGATGTCGAACGGGTGGCCCGCCGAGGCGAGGAACGCGTGCGCGCCGGCGGCCACCACGCGCCAGTTGCAGCGTCGTTCGCGATCCCACTGCGCCAGGCACGCCTCGATGGCGCGAGCCGCGGTTCGTTCATGCTCGACGAAAGTGACGTGCTGTGCTCCACGGGAGAGCGCTTCGAGCCCAAGCGCCCCACTGCCGGCGAACAGATCGAGGCAGCGTGCGTCCACGACCGCGCCCGCGAGCCAGTCGAAGAGCGTCTCGCGGACACGGTCGGGCGTCGGACGGATGGCCGGCGACGGCGGGAATCGCAGCCGCCGGCCGCGCCACGCGCCGCTGATGATGCGCAGGACGCGCTCGGCGCCGCCGCGCGGGTGCGTTTGGGACGGGCCGCTCACGCGATCTTTCGAGCCTGTGAACCAGAGCGCTACGATACACTAGCGCTCGCTCATGTTCGGACGCGAATCCAAAGACGATGCGCCAAAGGGTGCGCAGCGCCAGGGCTTTCTCAAGCGCCTGACGCAGCGCCTAGGCCGTGGCGGCCGGCTCACGTTTGATTTGCCCAGCCTGTTCCGTGGCCGCAAGATCGACGCCGAGCTCCTCGAGGAGCTCGAGACCCGGCTACTCAGCGCCGACGTGGGCGTCGAGGCGACACAGTCCATTCTCGCCGGGCTCAACAAGCGCCTGGCTCGCAGGGAGCTGGCCGACGTCGAGGCGCTGATTGCGGCGCTGCGCACGGCCGTGGAAGAGATACTGGCGCCATGCGCGCGGCCATTGGTGATCGATCCGCAGCGCAAGCCGTTCACCATTCTGGTCGTCGGCGTGAACGGCTCGGGCAAGACCACGACGATCGGCAAGCTGGCCCGTCGCTTGCGCGAGGAAGGCCACAGTGTGCTGCTCGCGGCCGGAGACACTTTCCGCGCAGCGGCCATCGAGCAGCTGACGGTCTGGGCCGAGCGCAGCGGCTCGAGCTGTGTGGCACAACACGCGGGCGCCGATCCGGCGGCGGTGGTGTTCGATGCGCTGCAATCGGCACGGGCGCGCGGCGTCGATGTGATGATCGCCGATACCGCCGGCCGCCTGCACAGTCAGTCGCATCTGATGCAGGAGTTGAAGAAAGTCAAACGCGTGCTGCAGCGCGGCGATTCGGCCGCGCCGGACGAGGTGCTCCTGGTGCTGGACGCGAACCAGGGACAAAATGCTCTGGCGCAGGCGGTACAGTTTCATGAGGCCGTGGGGGTCACCGGGCTCGCGATCACCAAGCTCGATGGGACCGCCAAGGGCGGGATCGTGATCGCGATCGCGCGCCGGCTGGGCTTGCCCATCCGCTTCATCGGCATCGGCGAGCAACCGGAGGATTTCGGCGAGTTCGATGCGCGAGCCTTCGCGTCCGCGCTGGTCTCGGAACCGCGCGAGCCCACCGGGCAGGAGGGCGGATGATCCGGCTCGAGCGGGTCAGTAAGCGTTATCCCAACGGACGCGAGGCGCTCACCAACGTGAGTTTCTTCGTCGACCGCGGTGAGCTGCTGTTCATCACCGGCCGTTCCGGAGCGGGCAAGAGCACTCTGCTGAAGATGATTGCGCTACTCGAGCGCCCGACGCGCGGCACCGTGAGCATCAACGGCCGGAACACCGGTGCGCTCGGCGCGCGGCACATTCCGGCGTTTCGCCGCCAGCTGGGCATGGTCTTCCAGGATCACAAGCTGCTGGCGGACCGGCCGGTGTTCGACAACGTCGCGCTGCCGCTGGTGGTGGCGGGAACGCCGTTCAAGGACGTCGACAAGCGCGTGCGCGCGGCGCTCGATCAAGTGGGCCTGCTCGGCAAGGAGCGCATGTTGCCCATGGAACTGTCGGTCGGCGAGCAGCAGCGCGTGGGGATTGCCCGCGCGGTGGTCGGCAAGCCGCCGCTGATCGTGGCCGATGAGCCCACCGGCAATCTCGATCCGGATCTGGCGCTGGAAGTGATGCGGCTGTTCAGACGGTTCAGTGAAGTCGGCGTGACCGTGCTCGTGGCCACGCATGATGTGCACATCGTGCGTGAGTTCGGCAGCCGCGAGATCATCCTGACCAGCGGTGAGGTCACCGGCGGCGGCGCCGACCCGCTGCCGTCGCTGGTTGCGAGCCGCTGAGCGGGGGGCGCTTCGACGTGTTGAACAGTCGGCAAATGCAAGCACTGCTCGGCGCCCTGGGCCGCCTGGCGCGCGCGCCTCTGGCCACGATGCTCACGCTGCTGGTGATCGGGCTTGCACTGGCGCTGCCGGCCGCGCTGGGATTGCTCGTGCGCAATGCCGAGTCGGCGACCGGCGGCTTCGGCCGTGCGGTCGATATGACGGTTTATCTCAAGAATGGTGTGACGTTGTCCCGCGCGCAGCAGCTCGCGACGGTCGCCCGGTCCCGGCCCGGCGTGGCCAGCGTGACGGTCATCTCCGCGGCCGAGGGACTGCGCCAGTTCCGCAAGTATTCGGGTTTCGGCGCGGCACTCGCTGCGCTCAAGAGCAATCCGTTGCCCGATGTGCTGCGCGTCGTTCCACGGTCCCGTGCCAGCGGTCCTTTGGCGCTCGAGGCGCTGCGGCGCACGTTCGCGCTCTGGCCCGAGGTGGATATGGTCCAGCTCGACACCCAGTGGGTCATGCGGTTCAACGCCATCATCGCGGTGGTGCGGCGGCTCGTATTGCTCGCGGCGGCCCTGCTCGGCGTCGGTGTGCTGGCCGTGGTGGGCAACACGATCCGTCTCGAGATCCTCAATCGCAGCGACGAGATCGAGGTGACCAAGCTGGTCGGAGGCTCGAACGCGTTCGTCCGCCGTCCGTTCGTATACACCGGCGCGCTCTATGGGTTGGGCGGCGCGCTGCTCGCGTGGATCATTGTGGAAGGCGCGGTTCTGGCGCTTTCCGGGCCGGCGGCACGCCTCGCGGAACTCTATGGCAGCGGCTTTGTGTTGCGAGGCCTCGGTGGCCGGGAGCTGGCGCTGCTGTTCGGCGGCGGCATGGCCCTCGGCTGGCTCGGGGCCTGGATCTCGGCCTTTCGCCATCTGCGCAGCATCGAGCCGCGCGCCTGATGCGGCTCGGGGCGAGCGCCGCTCGGCAGGCGAGTGGAATTACTTGATCTTGGCTTCTTTGTAGGCGACGTGCTTGCGCGCCACGGGGTCGAACTTGCGCACTTCCAGCTTGTCCGGATGCAGGCGCTTGTTCTTGGTCGTCACGTAGAAATGACCGGTGCCGGCGGACGAAAGCAGCTTGATCTTATCGCGCATGATGCAGCTCCTAAGTCCTCAGATCTTCCTGCCCTGGGCGCGCAGGTCGGCCACGACCTGGTCGATGCCTTTCTTCTCGATCGTGCGCAGTCCATGCGCCGAGACACGCAACGATACCCAGCGCTTTTCGGCTTCCAGCCAGAATCGCTGGGTATGTAGGTTCGGTAGGAAGCGGCGGCGCTTCTTGTTGTTCGCGTGAGAGACGCGATTCCCAACGGCCGGCCCTTTGCCGGTTACCTCGCAGACGCGCGACATATGCAACGACCTTAAAAATCAAGTACTTGTCGAGGGCGGTACTCCCCACCCACGGGAGCCGGGCTTTATACCAGGAGTCCCTCGCCGCGGCAAGCGTACCGTCACAGAAGCCCGTGCTCGGCAAAGGAGTAGCACTGGGTTCCGCCCACGATGATGTGGTCCAGCACCTGCATGTCCATCAAGGACAGGCCCGCCTTCAGCCGCCGCGTGATCGCCTCGTCCGCCGGGCTGGGCGTGATTGCGCCCGAGGGGTGATTGTGCGCCAGAATCACGGCGGCTGCATTGTGCAGCAGCGCCTGGCGCAGCACCTCGCGCGGGTGCACTTGCGCGCAGTCGACCGTGCCGCGAAACAGCTCCTCGAAGGCGATCAGGCGATGGCGGTTGTCGAGATGAAGGCAGCAGAACACTTCATAGGGGCGATCACGCAGTTGCGCCTGCAGGAAGCGGAACGTCGCCTGCGGCGTCGTCAGCGGCTGTCCGGAGCGCAATTCCTCGTGCAGGTGACGGCGGGCGAGCTCGACGGCCGCCTGGACGGCTGCATAGCGCGCCGGTCCGATGCCTTTGCGCGTCCAGCGCGCGCGTTCGGCCGCGAGCAAGGCGCGTAGGGAGCCGAAATCCCCGAGCAGATTGCGGGCCAGCTCGACTGCCGAGCAGCCGCGCGTTCCGGAGCCGATCAGCAGCGCGAGCAATTCCGCATCCGAGAGGGCGCGCGGGCCGTGCTCGAGAAGCTTCTCGCGCGGGCGCTCGGTGCGCGGCCAATCACGGATGGCGAGAACTCGCGCGGTGGATGTCGAGGGCATCGGCGGACCCCGTGGGAAGGAAAGCCCATCTTGCGGCGGGCGCCCCGCATTGACCAGGGGAATAACCGGCCAGTTCGTGCACAAATACGCAGCCTTGCACCCAGAGTTTGCGTCGCCGGGGAGCGGGGCCGGATAATCGGGCGCATGGCGCAAGGCAAACGCATCCTGCTGGGGGTCACCGGGGGCATCGCGGCGTACAAGAGCGCCGAGCTCGTACGCCGACTGCGCGAGCGCGGCGCCGACGTGCAGGTGGTCATGACCGCCGCGGCCCGCGAGTTCGTCTCTGCGCTCGTTTTTCAGGCGCTCTCGGGGCGGACCGTGCGCACCGACCTGTGGGACAGCGCGGCCGAGGCCGCCATGGGGCACATCGAGCTGGCGCGCTGGGCCGAGCTGGTGCTCGTCGCGCCCGCCACAGCCGATTTCCTGGCACGGCTCGCGGGAGGTCGCGCCGACGACCTGTTGGCGACGTTGTGTCTCGCCACCACCGCGCCGATTGCCGTTGCGCCGGCGATGAACCGGCACATGTGGGCTAACCCGGCCACCGTGGCGAACGTTGAGCGGCTTCGCCAGCGGGGTGTCCACATCCTCGGGCCAGGCGAGGGCGAGCAGGCCTGCGGCGAGGTGGGCGAGGGCCGCATGCTGGAGCCCGACGAGCTCGCCGACCGTCTGCTCGATCTTCTGCCCGGCTCGGGTCCGCTGCGCGGCCGGCGGGTGCTGATCACCGCCGGTCCGACGCGCGAGCGCATCGATCCGGTTCGATTCATCAGCAACCGCAGCTCGGGGAAGATGGGCTTTGCGGTTGCTCAGGCGGCCCGCGAAGCCGGCGCAGACGTCGTGCTGGTGAGCGGCCCGGTAGCGCTGGCGACGCCGCCCGGTGTTCGGCGCGTCGACGTCGAGAGTGCCGAGGCAATGCTCGCGGTAGTGCAGCGCGAGGTCGAACAGGCGGACATCTTCGTCTCGACGGCGGCAGTGGCGGATTATCGTCCGGCGCGTCCCGCCGAACAGAAGATCAAGAAGCACTCCGAGCGCCTCCAGCTGGATATGGAACGTACCGTCGACGTGCTCGCCAGCGTCGCCGCTCGCCCGCATCGGCCTTTCGTCGTCGGGTTCGCGGCCGAGACCGAGTCGGTGGAGCAGAATGCGCGCGCCAAGCTGCTGAAGAAGAATCTCGACATGATCGCCGCCAACGAAGTCGGCCACACCAAGGGATTCGATTGCGAGGACAACCACCTGATCGTCCTCTGGCGCGCCGCACGCCGAGACTTGGGCAGCGGGCCGAAGCTGCAATTGGCGCGCGAGCTCGTGCGGCTGATCGCGGAATCGTACGAGGCGTCCGCGGACGCGAACGCGCGCGGGAAGGCGCAGGCTTGAGCGGCCCGGCCCGCGCGGCGCACCCGCTGAAGGTGCGCATTCTCGATCCTCGGCTGGGGAACGAGTTTCCGCTGCCGGCCTATGCGACTGCGGGCTCGGCCGGGATGGATCTGCGCGCCTGCCTGGATGGGCCATTGACGCTCGCGCCCGGCCGGGCCGAGCTCGTGCCGACCGGGCTCGCCATCCACATCGAGGATCCGACCCTGGCGGCCGTGATCCTGCCGCGCTCCGGCCTCGGTCACAAGCACGGCGTCGTGCTCGGCAATCTGGTCGGTCTGATCGACTCGGACTACCAGGGCCAGTTGATGGTGTCATGTTGGAACCGGGGCGGCGAGTCGTTCGTCATGCGGCCCGGGGAACGCATCGCCCAGCTGGTGATCGTTCCGGTAGTGCAGGTGGCGCTGGAGGTCGTCGACTCGTTCGAGGCCAGCGCGCGCGGCGCCGGCGGCTTCGGTCATTCCGGCCGGAGTTGATGGCGGCTCGAGCCGACAGCGACCGCAGCGTGCGGTTCGCGCGGTGAAGTGGCTCGAGGGTCGCCGCGTGTCGCCGCGACGCCGGAGGCGCGCCGCCCGTTATCGTACGGGGCGCGAGCCGGTCATTTCGTGGCGTAGGGATCCTTCCAGCCGGGGGGTGGGCTGATTGGCAGTCCCGCGTGGACCAGCTGGGCGCGCAACACATCCTGCTCGCTGGGGTATTGCAGGGACCAGCGGATGATCTGTCTCCAGACGGCGCCGTCGTACAGCGCCAGCAGCGTTTGCAGCTCGTGACCGGGCGGCCACATCAAGCGGCTGGACTGCTCTTCCATGAAATCCAGGCGGCGGCGCAGGCGGACGGCTCGACGATGCTCCGGCGTACCGGCCGGCCACAGCCGCATGGCGATGCCGCTGCCGACTTCGCTGCCCGCGAAGGTGTCGCCATGCTCGAACGCCAGGCTGGCATTGCGGCAGAGGGAGACACGCCGTACCGACAGACGCTCAACGTCGCGACCGCACGCCGCCTCGAATGCGAAGAGGCCATTCATGATCAGTTGACCCCGAATATCCTCGACCTGCGCGTACGCCATCGAGAGCTTCTCCGCGCCGATCCGATGCAGAGTTTCGGCGAGGCGGGCGAACAACTGCGTACCGTACGTGTCGACGCGATTGGTGCGGCCGATGGCGGCGAGCGCCGCGTCGATGCCGGCGCGATTCTTGGCAGCGACCGCCACGGCCAGCGTATCGAGCGAATCTGTGCCGTTGTCAGGATCGAGCGCGCGCAGGCGTGCATCGACGGCGGCAAGATCACAGCGCTCAAGCCGCTGCAGGCAGAAGTACCGTTCGAGTATCAGCAATCCCGGCCGGCTCGGCGCTTCGGCGACGGCTTGCCGAAGCCACGCGAGCGGCGCAACTGCGCCCGAGCGGGCGCTCGCCCGCGCCGCGAATCCGCCGTGTACGTACCGCGTGTTGAATGTCGGTTGCGCGTCTACGACCGCCGCCGCGGCCAGCGCATCCGGCCGTCGGTTCGCGACCAGGCGGCGAACGGCGCGAGCGTCCTGGGCTCGCTGCGCTGTCCAGCGCAGCTCGGTCCGGCGCGCCTGGTTGCGTGCTCCCATCCGCGCATCGATCGGTGGCGCAGGGAACGTGGCCGCGGCCAGCCCGGCCAACCCCGTGAGTGCGCACAGCGGCAGCACGGTCCAGCGGGACCCGGGCCGCGCCCGGGCCCCGAGGATCCGGATCCGCGGCCCAAGCTGCGCGCAGCGCTCGAACACGCCGCCCGGCGGCCGCGGTACCGGCGCCGCGCGGGCAATGAGTGCCGACAGCGCCTCGCCGTACCGTTCGGGTGAGATCCCACGCCGTACGACTCGCGCATCGCAGTCGACTTCGATCGCCAGGCTGAGCCGCCGCCACAACCACCACAGGGGGAGATTCCAGGGCAGGAGCGCGACCAGCACGCGCGCGGCCAGGAGACAGCGCCCGTCGTGCGCGCAAAGATGCTCGTGTTCGTGGGTCAGCACCGCGTGGCGTCCGGGCGCAGGCTCCGAGAGCACCCAGCGCGGAATAACGATTCGGGGACGCCGGCAGCCGAGCACCGCGGGACCGAGATCCTCGGATACGGCGCAGGCGATTCCGTCGGCCTCGACGACTGTCCAGTCGCGGGAGCGATGCCGTAATGCGATCTGCGCCGCGATCAATCGCCCGATCAGTACGGCCGTCAGCACGCCCCAGCCAATCAAGAATCCCAGTAACACATGCTCGTAAGTTGCAGCGGTCCAGATGCGATGCGGCGCGCGTGATGCGCCCGAGGCGAGTGGTGTCACGGCTTGCCGCGGGCGTGCGGCCTGGGCGGCCGCGGGCACCAACAGCTGGGTGGGGGACAGGCCGGGCAGCGCACCGGGAAGACGCCATGCCGGCACCACGACCGCGAGCGCCAGTGCCGCCAACCAGATCCCGCGGCGCGGCCAACGGAGGCTTGCCATGATCCGTTCGGCAAGCCACGCCCCCACGCTCAGGAGCGCGGTGACGACCAACACATAGAGCGCCACTCCGAGCACAGGAGTCTGCCCTCTCGAGGATCAGTTTCCGAGTCTACATCGAGTGCCAGACACGAGCCATCGACGCGCGTGGTCCGAGAGAGAGTCCGGCGCGTGGCGCGGCGGCATCGGGTCTGGCTCGATCCGGACGCGACGCACGCGCAGTCAGCCGTCCTCGGCTGATGTTCCGCGGGTCGATAGCCTGTCCAGGCCCGCGCGCAGATCCGCTTTCAAGTCCTCGGGCTCCTCGAGTCCGATCTGCAGCCGCAGGGCGAAGCCACCGGGATTCCAACGGGTCGCGGTTCGGTACCCGCGGCAGTCGAACGGGACGATGAGGCTCTCGAAGCCGCCCCAGGAATAGCCCATGCCGAAGATCGACAGGTGATCGAGCATGTCGGCAAGACTCTTCCGGCTGAATCCCGGCCGCAGAATGACGGAGAACACGCCGGTGGAGCCCTTGAAGTCGCGCTTCCAGTGCTCGTGGCCCGGACAGGACGGGAAGGCGGGATGCAGGAGGGTCGCCACCTCCGGCTGCGCCTGCAGCCAGCGCGCCATCTCCAGACCCCGGGTCTGCGCCTCCTTGAGTCGGATGTGCAGGGTGCGCATTCCCCGCAGGGCGAGGACGCAGTCCTCGGGTCCCGGCAGCATGGCCATGCTTTGATGGGTCTTCTTCAGAGCCGGCCATGCCTCGGCGCGCGCGCTCACCAGTCCCAGGAGCAGATCGGAATGCCCGCTCAGGTACTTGGTTCCGGCTTCCACCGCCAAATCACAGCCGTGCTCGTGGGGAGAGAAGAACAGCGGGGTGGCCCAGGTATTGTCGATGATCGTCTTGATGCCGCGCCGGCCGGCCAGCTCGATGAGGGCCGGCACATCCTGGATCTCGAAGGTCTGTGAGCCGGGCGACTCGAGAAAGATCGTCGACGTGTTCGCTTTGACGAGCGGCTCGAGACCGCCGCCCAACAGAGGGTCGTAAAAGGTCGTTTCGATGCCGAATCGGGCCAGAAGGCCGCAGCACAGCGAGCGTGTCGGGAGGTACACGCTGTCCGGCATGAGCAGATGGTCGCCCTGTTTGAGCGTGCTCAACAGCGCCATCGCTACCGCGCCGAGCCCTGACGGGCAGAGCACGGTGCCGGCGGCGCCGGTGAGCGATGTCCAGGCGCTTTCCAGGCTCTCCACGGTCGGTGTGCCGGCGGTGCCGTAGGTGTACCGGGCGCGGCCCTGCTCGAGGTCGTCCAGGGTCTTGAACAGGACGGTCGAGCCCCGGTAAGTCGGTGTATTGATGAAGCCGAAATGCTCATCGGACATCCTGCCCAGCTTGGACAGCCGCGTGCCGATGCCCATTTGATTTCCAGTGTGTTGCATAGAATCCCGCCGGGATACAGCGCGGCTGCGCTGCGGATATCATAGAGCCGCCATGCCCGAAGCCAAGCCCCATGCGGAGCCCTGCGAGCGCAACAAGGGTCCGATCCTCGAGGTGCTGCGCCAGCACTTCGCCGGCCGGCGGCGGGTGCTCGAGATCGGCAGCGGGACCGGGCAGCATGCGGTGCACTTCGCGGGCGCGCTGCCGGGGCTGATCTGGCAGACATCCGATCTCGAGCCCAATCTGGCGGGTATCCGCCTGTGGATCGATGAGGCCCGTCTGCCGAACCTGAAGCCTCCGGTCGTCCTGGATGTCTTCGGTCCCTGGCCCGACGCGCAGTTCGATGGCGTGTTCACGGCAAATACGTTGCACATCATGAGCTGGACGGGCGTGCGCGCGCTGTTCGCCGCGCTGCCGGCGATACTCGAGGAGGGCGGGGTATTGGTCGCGTACGGTCCTTTCAAATACGACGGCGCCTTCACCAGCGCAAGCAATGCCGCGTTCGATGGCTGGCTCAAGCGCAGATCGGCGCACAGCGGCATTCGCGATTTCGAGACTGTGGATGCGCTGGCCCAGTCGTCCGGGCTGACACTCCTGGAGGACCGGCCGATGCCGGCGAACAATCGCGCTCTGATCTGGGGCATGCGCGGATCCTGATCGACGCCGGCTGCGCGCAGTGAGATAATTCCCACTCCTTGCGCCGGAGGTCGATTCCATGAAGTCAGCCAGATGGCAAAGTCTCGCGTGCGTCGTGCTCGCGCTGAGCGCTCCGGTCGCGCTCGCCGGCAGTTACAGCAACACGGTCGCATCATTCAGACGCGCCGGTGAGACCGCTGAATTTTTCAAGAGCAGCTACGGATACGCTGTCTTCCCAACCATCGCCAAAGGAGGGTTCGGCATTGGCGCTGCGTATGGCGACGGACGGGTCTATGAGCAGGGCCGCTTCGTCGGCACCGCCTCCATGGCGCAGGTCAGTCTCGGGTTTCAGCTTGGCGGTCAGGCGTACAGCGAGATGGTGTTCTTCAAGGATCCGGCGGCGCTGAAGCTCTTCGAATCCGGAAATTTCTCGCTGAGCGCGGACGTAAATGCCGTGGCGCTCACGGCCTCCGCCTCCGCGAGCGCCGGTACCGCTGGAGCCGAGGCCGGGGTCAGCGGCAACGAGCACCACGCGGTCGCCGCCGGCCACTACGAGAACGGCGTCGCCGTGTTCACGATCGCCAAAGGAGGCCTGATGTACGAGGCCGCGGTGGCCGGGCAAAAATTCTCATTCACGCCGGCGCATTGAGCGTCATAACCGGGCCTGCCCGCCGCGCGCGTAACCGCCACTTTCCCTACACCGCCGTTCGAGAAGGATTTTCATACCCATGACGAGAGTGGTCCAGGACGAGAACCGGTCGCGATTCGATGCCATTGCCGCCCAATGGGATGAGTCGCCGATGCGTACCGACATGGCCAAGGCGGTGGCCGATGCGATCGCGGCCGCGGTCCCCTTGGAACCCCAGTGGCGGGCGCTCGAGTACGGTTGCGGCACCGGACTCGTCGGGCTGAGACTGCTGCCACATCTGGGTCATGTGCTCGAAACCGATTTGTCGCCCGGCATGCTGGCCGTGCTCGGCGAGAAAGCGCGCGCCGCGGGACTGGACAAGATTGAAACGCAGGTTCTCGATCTGACCACCGGCCCGCCGCCCGCCTCGCGTCTCGATCTGATCTTCAGCAGCATGGCCCTTCACCATATCCCGGACGTCGCGGGGTTGGTGCGCACGTTCTTCTCCATGCTGGCGCCCGGCGGCTGGGTCGCCCTGGCGGACTTGGACGCGGAGGACGGCAGCTTCCATAGCCCCGATGTGCCCGGGGTGGAGCATCACGGATTCGAGCGCAAGAGTCTGGAGAGCTGGCTGCGCGCGGCGGGATTTGCCGCAGTGAGCATGCGCACGGCGTATACGGTCGAGCGGGAACGGGATGGACAGCGGCGCCGTTACCCGATTTTCCTCGCAACCGGGCAACGACCGTAATCGCGAGTTTTCCGCGCGGCGCGCGCCGCCGTCCCGAGTGCGGAGAGACTCGCGGTGCTGAATGCGTTCGCAGGCGACGCGGCCGCGGCTGAGCTCAAATCCTCCGGCCGTAGTACACCGCGGACACATGTGTGGCCTCGGCGAAGAACAGCCAGCGCTCGAGGAGCAGACCGACGCCGGCGCAAGCGACCGCCAGCGTCGTGGTTGCCATCGGGGCCAGTGCCAGGCCGGCGAGGATGCTGCACGCGAGCGGCAGGGCGAAGCCGATGAAGAGGACCATGCGCCGCAGCTTCACGGCGTGCCGGCGCGCGATGGCAAATCCCATCTGACGCAGAATGTAGTTTTCGGTGAAGTGCGGCGCGTCGAGCGGTCTCGCCTCGATACCCTTGGGTAGACCGATCGCGGCGGCAAGTGTCGCGAGCGGCGTCTGCGCGTCGACGTGCCGCCAGTAGGCGCGTTTGGCGATCAGCGCAATGCCCGCCGCCGCGGCGGCAGCCGCGCTTGCCATCGCTCCCGGCGCTCCGAGATCCATGGTATGGAGTGTCGCGAACAGTACGGCGCCCGAGAAGACGGCATAGAGCAGATAGTCCGCAGCGGTGTGCCGGTTGTGCCATTGGCGGATCGGCTTCAGGCTGGCATAGATCATCGCCGTGCAATACACCGTGCCGAGCGCAGCGACGAGCGCCGCCGCGCCCAGCAATCGCGTCCAGATGACCTGCCCGTCGCGCCAGAAGACGGCGGCGAAGGCGATGGCCACGGGGTACGTCAGCACCGCGGCAACGCCTTCGCGCGACAACCAAGAGGAGCGCCATTGACTGAACGCTCGCCAGGCGCGCTCCTTGCGCTCCAGATGAAACATGGAGGCGCCGAGTCCGAGCGAAGCGAACAAGAGCGCGGTGGCAACGCCAACGGCGACCAGAATCCGCGCGTGTCCCGGCAGCAGCCCCAGGGCCGAGTATGCCCCGAGCCACGCCAACAGCCCGAACCCGAACCCAGTCGAGGTGGTGAGCAGCAGAACCGAGGCGGCCGGTTTCATCGGCTCAGAGCCTTGTCGAGGAGACCGAGCAGCGCGGTGCCGATGCCCTTGCCGCCTGGGGCGGGTGGTCTCGCCGGTGAGGTCGGGATCGTCGCGCGGCGCGGCGGAAGGTACTTGTTGGTCGGCCGATAGCCGAGACCCGGGAGCAGATCGACGCCGCCCCGCTCCTTGACGAGTTTCGAGACCTTGCTGTCGGGGTCGGCAAGGTCGCCGAAGTGCCGTGCCCGTGACGGGCAGGTTGCGACACAGGCGGGCTCGCGCTCGGCTGGCGGGAGATTCTCGTCATAGATGCGGTCGACGCACAGCGTGCATTTGCGCATCACGCCCACCTTCTCGTCGAGCTCGCGCGCACCGTACGGGCAGGCCCAGGAACAGAGCTGACAGCCGATGCATTTGTCGGTATCGACCAGAACGATGCCGTCCTGCACCCGCTTGTAGGATGCTCCGGTCGGACAGACCGTGACGCACAGCGCGTCTTCGCAGTGCAGGCAGGAGCGCGGGAAATTGACGGTCCGGGAGCCCCCCTCTCCATCGGTTTCGTAGGAATGGATCCGGTTGAACCACACTCCGTCCGGCTCCGGGCCGTACTTGTCGTAGTCGGGCAGGATCCCGGCCTCTCCGCCGGTGTTCCACTCCTTGCAGTTGACCGCGCAGGCATGACAGCCGACGCAGGTGTCCAGATCGATCACGAGTCCGAGCGTCTTCGCGCCCGGTGCTCTCTCGGGAAGCATGGTCATCAGGAATTCTCCGCGGCCCACCGTACCCGCAGAGGATTTGCCGCGGGTCGCGGTGAAGTCTCATCGTGTGTCTCGGGCCCGCAAGGCTCGATCGATACGGTCAGATCGAACCAGGCGGCCTGGCCGGTGACCGGATCGGAATTGGAGTGCTGCACTTCATCGTCCCGTTTCGGCAGGTATTCCGAAATGACGTGATTGAGCAGGAAGCCGCGGCGGAACTCCGGGGCGTCGTGCTTCAGCGCCCAGGCACCGGCGCGCTTGCCGATGGCATTCCAGGTCCAGACGGTGTCGCGGTTGACGCCGGCCATGGTCCGCGCCCGGCATTTGACGCTGCCGTTGCGCGAGCGGACCCATACCCAATCCTCGTCGCGGACGCCCAATTGAGCGGCGAGATCGCGATGCAGATAGATGCGGTTTTCCGGCAGCACTTGCCGCAGCCACGCGTTGTGCGAGCCCCAGGAGTGGTACATCGCCATGGGCCGCTGCGTAATGGCGTGCAGCGGGAACCTCACTTGGTCCGTCATTGCTTCCTCGAGCGGCACGTACCAGATGGGCAGCGGGTCGAAGAAGCGCATGATGCGCTCGCGCAGGCGCCGCGGCGGACGGCGATCGCCGTGTCCCTCGGCGGCCAGACGGAATCGCTGCAGCGGCTCGCAATACAGTTGCAGGACGATCTGCGCGTCGTCGTCGATCAAGCCCATCGCCTTGGCGCCGGTCAGGTAGGCTCGGTTGGCATGCTTGAAGTAGAGCTGCTCGTGCGGCAATTCGTGCTGCCAGAAGCTGCCGTTCTCGATATAGCGCTCGAGCTGGCGCGGATTCGGCGCTCCTTTGCCGATCGCGCGACCGTCCTCACCACGGAAGCCGGCCAGGGGTCCAATGCCGGGTCGGCGCTCGTGGCGCACCATGTAGTCGGCATAGGATGAATAGAGCGGTGTGCCCTGCTCGTCGGCGAAATCCGCCAGGCCGAGGCGGCCGGCAAGCTCGATGAGCACGTCCTGGAACGGCCGGACGTCTCGATCGAGCCGCAGCACGGGTATGCGGATCGCATCGGCCGGGCCATCCGCCGAACCGATCGGACGGTCGAGCAATGAGATGCAGTCGTAGCGCTCGAGATAGGTCGTATCCGGCAGCACCAGATCGGCATACGCGACGGTTTCCGATGCGAAGGCATCCGCGACGATAACGAACGGTATGCGGTAGCCGCCCTTCTCATCGCGCTCGCTCAGCATCCGGGTGGTCTCGCCCGGATTCATCGCCGAATTCCACGCCATGTTCGACATGAACAGGAACAACGTGTCGATCGCCTCCGGACCGGCTTCGTACGCTCGTGCGATCGCCATGTGCATCAGGCCGTGAATGGCGATGGGGGCCTCCCAGGAAAACGCGCGGTCGAGCCGCAGCGGCTCGCCGGCCGCGTCGACCAGCAGGTCCTCCGGTCCGCGCGGAAAGCCGAGCGGGGGCGCATCGAGCGGACCGCCCGGTGTGCAGGGCTTCCCGGGCGGCGGTCCGCCGGGAATCGGCTTCGGATAGGGCGACTTGTAGCGCCAGGAGCCCGGCGTATCGATCGCGCCGAGCAACATCTGCAGCACGTGAATCGCGCGGCAGCTATGAAACCCGTTTGAATGCGCCGAGACCCCGCGCATGGCATGCATCGCGACCGGCCGGCCCTCCATGGTCGCGTGACGGCGCCCCGCCGTGTCCGTCCACGGTTGATCGAGTACGACCGGCTGATTGAACGCGACTTCGGCGATCTCCGCCGCGATGCGGCGGATGGTGGCGGCGTCGATGCCGCAGCGGGAAGCAACGGCCTCCGGGGCATACTCCGGCGCGCAATAGCGCTCGGCGAGCAGCGCGAAGGCGGGTCGGGCGCGGCGCCCGTCGGGCAGCGCGAACTCGCCGATCAATGCCGGATCCGTCCCGATCGCCCGCGCGTCGATGCAAGCCTCCGATGCGCGATCGAAACACAGTTCGCGGCCGGCCGCATCGCGGGCGATCAATCCGTGCTCCGCCTCTCCCGGAGCGTCGATCACCAGATGGTGAGCATTCGTGTAGCGGACGAGGAATTCCGTGTCGATCCGGCCCGCCTCGAGCAGGCAGTGGATCAGCGCGAAAACCAGCAGACCGTCGGTCCCGGGGGTGATGGCGACGAATTCGTCCGCGATGGCCGAATATCCCGTGCGCACCGGATTGATCGAGATGATCTTCGCGCCGCGCGCCTTGAGTCTGCCCAGGCCGAGCTTGATCGGATTGGAGTCGTGATCTTCCGCAACGCCGAACAGAAGAAACAGCCGTGTGCGCTCCCAGTCCGGCTCGCCGAACTCCCAGAACGCGCCGCCAACCGAGTACAACCCGGCCGCGGCCATGTTCACGGAGCAGAAGCCGCCGTGGGCCGCGTAATTGATCGTACCGAAAATCCGCGCGAAGTGGCCCGTGAGCGACTGCGATTGGTCACGTCCCGTGAACAATGCGAGGCGATTCGGGTCCGTGGCGTGAATCGCGGCAAGCCGATCCGTGGCGATCCGCAGGGCCTCGTCCCAGGAAATCGCCTCGAACTCGCCGGAGCCTCGGGCACCGGTGCGCCGCAGCGGCGTGGAGAGCCGTGCCGGCGAGATCGCCGTCATGATCCCGGCGGACCCTTTTCCGCAGAGCACCCCTCGGTTGATCGGATGGTCGCGATTGCCCTCGATGTAGCGGAGCTTGCCGTTCTCCAGGTGTACCTTGATGCCGCAGCGGCAGGCGCACATGTAGCACGTGGTGCGCGCGACGGTTCGCTCCGGCTGTGGTTGCTTCGCTGCTGGCCGCATTGACGAGTGCGCCTTTCTCCTCCGAAAGTGACGCGATGATGGTCACGGCGCAGATATAAATCCAATGCAAATAACATAAGTGTTGCTGCCATTTTTATATATATCAGGACGGGGCCCCTCCAAGGGCGTTTCGACATCGCCGGAACATCGGTCCGCATCGGCCTGCAGCCCCGCCGCGCAGTTCCCGAATGGGACCGCTGTGCGAGCGCGGGTCCGGCCGGACCGCCCGCCCAAGCGTGCGGCTTGCGCACGAAACGTGCTCCTGGGGTGGCCGGCAGAAAGACCGGCTCGCATTGGCCGTTGTGGTCTGCGCGCGGGCAGGTTGGTCCCCCTGCTGTGCCGATTCATCGACGCGGGGCGCGCCCCCGGGTGAAAGCGCTCGATCCTCTGATGTACGGCAGCTCCGCGTCCCGCGCCGCCGCCGCTGGATTCGATTCACCGGCGCGCCGCGCCGGATCCGCGATTCTCAGTGCACGTAGGAGCCCGCGTTCACGTCGATCGTGCAGCCCGTTGCATGATCGGCCAGGCCGCTGGCGAGAAAGGCGACGATCGGCGCTATGTCATCCGGGCCCGTCAATCGCGTGAGGGCAATGTCGCCGCTGGCGTGAGCCTCTCCATATTGATCGATGAAATCCCTCGCCATGTCCGTTCTCGTGAACCCGGGCGCAACGATGAACGCGAGCACCCCGGCCTTGCCGAAGCCGCGAGCCACGGAACGCGTCAGCGCCACCAGTCCCGCCTTGGAGGCGGCATATGCAAGGTAGGGCGGCTGATCGCCGCGAAACGCCGCGCGCGAACTGATGTTGATGATGCGCCCGCCGCCGTTTGCGACGAAATGCGCAATCGCGAGCTTCGAAAGAATGCCCGGCGCACGCAGGTTGACGGCCATGGTCGTGTCCCATTCGGCTGTCCAACCGGCGACGTCCGCCTCGAGCGGGGACGACACCGCAATGCCGGCATTGTTTATCAGCGTGTGTATCCGCCCGAAGCGGCTCGTCACGCCGTGCCAAAGTGCCACGCACGCGGCGGCATCGGCCAGGTCCGCCTGAAAGGCCTCCGAGCCACGACCGAGTTCCGTCGCGAGGGTCACCGCTCGAGCGCGTTGATCGCGATAGTGAACCGCGACTCTCGCGCCCGCACCGGCCATCGCGCGGGCGATGGCGGAGCCGATGCCCCGGCTCGCGCCGGTGACCAGAACGTTGGTGTTCGTCAAGTCGATCTGCACGGCCGGGACTCGACTGTCATGCACGGGCCGCGAGTGTATCACCGCCGAAGCGGCGCGCCGCCGACCGCCGCCGGGATCGCGCGATCCCGCTCAGCCGTCGCGATCGACCGCGCCGGTCGGCATCTCGAGCAGTCCGAGAAACGCCTCGGCGGGCGGCGCGGTATGGCCGTCCGGCCGACGAACGATGCTGAGCGGGCGGCGGATGTCGAGAGACTTCACGGGCAATCGGACCAGCTCGCCGGCCGCCAGCTCCCAGGGCATGCACACGCGCGGCAACCAGGCGATGCCGCCGCCGTGCACCGCCGCCTTCTTGATCGCCTCGGTACTTCCCAGCTCCACGATATTGCTCAGGCGGATGCCGTGCCGCTGCAGGCGTCTCTCGACCAATTCCCGTGTTCCGGACCCGGGCTCGCGCATCAATAGGGGTTGATCGGACAAGTCGGGCGGCAACAGGCGCCTCCTGCCGCACAAGGGATGATCGGCGCAGGCGACGGGCACGATCTCATCATCGAGAAATCGGTGCACGCGCAGATCCCGGCCGTGCAAAGGTCCCTCGATGAAGCCGAGCATGAAGCGCAGATCGGCCACGCCCTGGGCAACCTGTTCCGTATTGCCGACGAACATCGAGATTCTGACGGCGGGGTGACTGCGGCGGAAGCGCGCCAGCAGGCTCGGCAGGATATAAGTGCCCACAGTGTTGCTGGCGCCGATCGAGAGGTGACCCTGGCGGGCATCGGCCAGTTCCCGCACCGACACTTCGGCCGAGCGCGCGATCTCGAACAGCCGGGCGGCATACTCGCGAAGCACTTCACCCGCTTGCGTCAGCCGCATGCCCCGCGGCAGGCGTTCGAACAGCACGACGCCGATACGCTGCTCGAACTCCTTGAGCTGACGGGAAATCGCCGGCTGCGAGATATGCAGCCGTTCGGCGCAAGCGGTGATGCTGCCGGATTCCGCAACGGTGTAAAAAATCTCGAGGTGGTGCAGGTTCATAACGAATAGCTATGCCGACGCGAGCAAGACATTCTATTCGATATGGCTCGTGCGAGCGCGCGAAATACGTCGCGGCGAGCTGGGCCGGCTCCCGCGGGACCCACATGCCCAAACCTCCCGCCAGGGCGTCCTGGCGGGCAACGGCTTCGGGATCAGGTGGCCGTAGGCGAGAATCCAGAGGGCGAGGCACGCCCATGCAACGGCCAACAAACCTCGGTCACTCGCGATCGAGGGCCTTCGAGTCCGCAATATCATAGTTATTCGATCCCGGGCGCCGGTTCGTCCGAGTGACGTGCCCTGGACGGACCATGCCGCCGCTACGCCGCCGCATAGGCGAAGGGGTGCACGGCTCTCTGCGCTTGCGCGTCCGCGACGCACATTCACGCATAGCTGCGCGGATTTACCGGGAATTTGTCCTTGAGCGTACGGAGCGTGGCATAACGGGCGGCGCCCAGCCCTGCAAAGCCTCGGAATCCGACTCACGTCTCTGGCGTGATCCGTCTTGATCATCACCGGCGTGGCCAGACTCTGGCCGAGGTATTTCAACGACGGCGCCATGGGCGGCGCACTGTCGCTGGCCACCATCCTCCCAGAGTACGGCGAGCTCAGCTCCCGCCGGATGAGGAGGGACTCTCGTTGCGAGCCTGGATCGATTTGATCCCGCTCGCTAACGAGTGAGCCGCAAATGCGGCCAGGGGAACCAACCGGCGAGCGCTGGCGCGAGGTGCGCGGAATACCAAGAACACTGGGTTCGGCCAGGGCCACGGGTATGCCCGGTAATCTGCCGCACCCACATATTCTTTGCCGTCGACCCGAAGCGGAAAATACTCCACATCGGCAGGATTCAGGTGGCGCAGCCAGACCGGAGGCGCACCGCTTCCGGGCGCAATCCGCTTCGGCAGCCCGATACGACGCGCGCGCGCCAGAAGCAACCGTTCCCGCGTACCCGGGACGCCGCGAAAATGAAACTTCGGAACCGGGGTACGATCATTCATTGCGTCGAATACGCTGGTCTCGTACGCGCCATAACGGCGGAAAACCTCCGGGATAAGTCTGCGAGCTGCGTTGCAGACTCCGCTCGAGGTTCCGCAGTACAGTAATGTCACGGCGTACCGGTAGGTAAAGCGAATCGACACCGGGCACGGTCGAGTCCAGCGGTTCCCGCTCCACCGCGCAATGAACATCAACTGACCGGCATCGGACCCATTGAGCGCGCGTGATCCGACGTACGCCGGCTCTCCCAATACCATCGCGGGATTGGCCCACGAGGGATTGTTTTCGAGTTCGCACAGAGGAAGGGGGAGCTGGGGTCTGGGGATCACGCGCAGACGCTTTCCCCATTTCCATTCTACGAATAGGGTGGTCAAGCAATGCCCAGATCCGAGAATCGCGCTGCCGACGAATAGACCCGTCCCGGGCAGAGCGTCAACGCTCCTCACTCCTGGCGCAAAAGGACCCTTGAAGCGCGTTGCCCATTTGGAATCAACACGGCGGAACGCACCCGAATCAGACGATACGCCGAATTTCGTGACGGTGATCCATGGCCTCCAGGGACCGTACCACAAGGAGTCCGCCCGCGTGGGCTCACGCCAATCCTTGATCACTGTCGTGGGAGAGCGCCGCATTTGCGCGACCAGACGCGTGCAGATCGAAGGAGCGTCGGTTGTTCTTGCGCCGGCGCTGATGCAAAGCGCGGCGCCCGCAAGGATGACAGAGACGCCGATGCGCAACTGGACGCGATTTAATCGGATCATCGACGCAATCCTCCCGAGACTGTTGCGCAAAATGCACGCGCTGCGAGAACAGCGGAACCATCGCATCGCAGTGCGCATCTCCCGGTCCTGAAAAGGCGAGCCATCCGGTGCCCGCAATCCAAATCGCGCCGCTCTGCTTCCTTCATGCCGCCACAGCGCGGCGTTTCGAGATAAAGCGGCTCATGCAGTGTTCCAATGGACGAAACAGCCCGTTTCGCCGTCCACTCAAGCAGGGTCCGTCGGTGTTTCTACAGAATCTCAAATGAAGTACCCGGTCCGTGTCGCCCGCGGCGGGCCCGAACTCGGATCGATTTCACGCCATTCGGTTGCCAGAGCATCCTGAACACGGCAAGCGCAATCAGTTTCTTGCTGTCCGCGCGTGGCGCCCGGTACACGCCATAAAGCGTTCCCACGCCATTCACCAGTGGACTGATTGCGCCAATGTACTGTTTGCCGCTCAGCCGGAGCGAAAAATAATCGCTGTTCCGCGGATTAAACTCCTGGAGCCACGGGGGTGATGCGCCGGTTATTGCCGCAATACTTTTTGCGGTCGCGATCCGCCGCGCGCGGCTGATCAGCGCCCACTCGTGTGCGTTCAGCGACCGATCAAACCGAATCAGCGGGGTCCGAGTTCGCCCGGCGACAACGCTCACCTGAGGCGCTATCGAGAATGAGCCCGCCTTTGCTCGCCAAAAGTAGACCAGTCAGGGCAGTTGGTCATAAGTGTCGACACCTGAATGCGTGCGAATTGTAGTCCGTTGACAAAACACCAAACTTGGTGCAGCGTGAACT